>CBDVAM010000233.1:0-1528 GCA_965371965.1 uncultured Phycisphaerales bacterium | reverse complement strand
CCAGGGTCTCGCTTGACAACCTGCCGACCTGCGGCGTGGCGCTGCTGGAGTTTGCCTTTGACACGTGGGCCAGGTTGGGGACCGAGCTTGCCACCCGGGCCGAGATCGACTACCCGAAGAAGACGCCGTGATTTGGCGAAACTCAGGGGGATTAGATTACCGTACGGATGGTGGGGTCGTGCGCCCCCACGCAGTCTCGACCCACCAAGAAGGAAAGGAAAGAGCATGACGCCAGACGTATTAGGGCCCCTCGCTGCGATCTTAGGCATGACGAGCATAGGCATCATCGTGCTCGTCGGGATAAAGATGCGGTTCAATCACAGGTTTCGGATGCGCGAGCAGCCGGGAGGCGAGAACGCCGAGCGCCTCACCGAGGCGGTGGAGCAGTTGGCCGACGAGATCCGCCTGATGCGGGAAGAGTTCGCCGATCTCGACGAGCGTGTGGATTTCACCGAGAGAATGCTCTCCCAGGGCAAGTCGCGCGAGGCGATCGCCCCGCCTGAGACCACGCCGGCTTAACAGGAGAATCGACCATGCCGCCAGAAATCGTCGAGGCCATCGCGCCCTTCCTTGCCATGACTGGCATCGGTATCATGATCCTCGTCGGCATGAAAATGCGGTTGAGTGCCAAGGTGCAGCTGCAGCAGGGGTCGAAGAGTGAAGACGTGGAGCGTCTCGCCGATGCGGTGGACGGCCTCCACGAAGAGGTCCGGATGCTTCGCGAGGAGTACGCCGAGCTCCACGAGCGCATGGACTTCGCGGAGCGGATGCTTTCGAGTGGCAAGCGGCGGCAGGCCCTCGGCGAGCAGACCTCGACCCCCTCCTGATTCTGTTGCCACCATGTGGAGTTCTGCGATGAAAAAACCGAGTTGGTTGGTACTGCTCCTCATCGGCGTTGCGAGCGGCGCCGCCCCCGCCCCCGCCCCCGCCCAGGACCTCCGAACCCTCACCATCGACGACATGTTCGCGATCCAGCGCGTGGGGGACCCCCAGATCAGCCCCGACGGCGAGTGGGTGGCGTATTCGGTGAGCAAAACCGATTTCGAAAAAGGGCGCTCCGAGACCCGCATTTGGATGATCTCCACGGATGGGGGCGAAGCCGTTCCGATGACGGGGACCGGGTCGTCGGCTAGCCGTCCCCGATGGAGCCCGGATGGGCGTTATCTGTCCTTCCTCGCCGCGCGGAACGAGGGCAAGACCCAGGTGTGGACCCTGAACCGCCTGGGCGGCGAAGCGGTGCAACTCACGGACATCGCGCGAGGCGTCCAGAGCTATGACTGGTCACCGGGCGGGTCACGGCTGCTCCTCACCCTGCGTGACTCCACCGAGGAAGACGACGAAGACGACGAAGACGACGAGCCCGAGCCGTGGGTCATCGATCGGCTCCAGTTCAAGCGGGACAACGTGGGATACCTGGTGGACGACCGTCGCAGTCACCTGTACGTCTACAACGTCGCCGGCGAGAGCTTGCGGCAGATCACGTCCGGCGAGTTCAGCGCGTCGCAACCGGCGTGGAGCCCCGACGGCC
>CBDVAM010000232.1:0-1531 GCA_965371965.1 uncultured Phycisphaerales bacterium | reverse complement strand
GCGCAAGCTAGTGGGCGCTAATGGCGCAATAGCCTCTTGCGCGTCGGGCTCGTAGGGGCGCGGAGCAATTGCCTAGCGCGCTGCCGGCGGGACCCCGATGTCCTCATCCCACAACGCCGGGTGCTCATCGATGAACCGGGCCATCAAGTCGCGGCAGGCCGGATCATCGGCGACCACGACCTCGATATTCTCGCCGGCGAGCCAGTCCTCTCTACCCATGAAGGTCTGGTTCTCGCCGATGACGACCCGCTTGATGCGGTGCAGCACGGCGGCACCCGCGCACATGGCGCAGGGGCTCAGCGTTGTGGCAAGGGTCAGCTCGTGCCAGTCGCGCCGCCTGCCGGCGCTACGGATACACACGGTCTCGGCGTGGGCGATGGGATCGTCATCCTGGACGCGCCGGTTATGCCCGGATGCGACGATGACGCCGTCGGGGGTCGCGAGGGCCGAGCCGATGGGGATGCCGCCCTCGGCGAGCGACTTGCGGGCCTGGGCGATCGCGGCGTCGAGTGCCAGGCGGTCATGTGCGGACAGGGGCTGGGCCATTTGATCGCTCCGAATCGCGGATTCTAATCGCGCCGGTGAGGACATATCAGGGCGGAGAGTGAAGACGTGGTATTCTGCGAGCATGAACCCGCCCAACCCTGGCGACAATCTCGTCGTGTTCGACCACCCGCTGATCCGCCACAAGCTCGCGGCCGTTCGCGATGAGCGAACGGGGCACCGTGCGTTTCGGGATCTGGTGTCGCAGATCGCGTCGCTGATGGTCTACGAGTTGACCCGCAGCTTTGAGACCGAGGATCGAGAGGTTCGCACGCCGCTGGGTGATACGGTCCGATGCGGGCGCATCGCCCGCGAGATCACGCTGGTTCCGGTGCTGCGTGCGGGGCTGGGCATGACCGGGGGAATCCTGAGCCTGATCCCCGAGGCCCGCGTCGGGCACCTGGGCATGAGCCGCGACGAGGTCTCGATGAAGCCGACGGTGTATCTGCACAAGTTGCCCAAGGATCTGAGCACCGGCCCGATTATTCTTGTGGATCCGATGCTCGCGACCGGGGGCTCTGCGATCCGGGCGGTGAGGATCTTGCGCGAGGCCGGGGCGGTTGATCTGCGGATGATCTGCCTGGTGGCGGCACCCGAGGGTGTCGCGGCGTTGCACGAGGCGGACCCGGACGTGGCCATCTACGCCGCGGCGCTGGATGAGCGGCTGGACGAGTCGGGGTTCATCCGCCCTGGGCTGGGCGACGCGGGTGATCGGCTGTTCGGGACCCTCTGAGCATCCTTTCTGTCCAAGAATATCACACGAGCGGAGATTCAACCTCGCGTTTATCCTAGAGCAACTGAGTGAGCTCGAGACCGCTCGCGAGCATCGGCGTCGTAGTGTCCAGCTTGACCCCGCGAGCGAATGGGCCGAGGTCGCACGCGAGCGACTCTCGGCGACCACGACCCGAGGAGTTTCAACGCCCGACAGTTGGCCGCAGAACCAGAACAGCAAGAGGGGGTCGAAATGAGTAGTCTATTTGTAGCGCCC
>CBDVAM010000231.1:0-1611 GCA_965371965.1 uncultured Phycisphaerales bacterium | reverse complement strand
GCGAGGCGTCTGGCCGCCGATCTAGCCGCCGAACTTCTGGAACAGGACACTAGATCTCAATCACCTTCCACCGCCCCCCCCGAAATCGCGCAAGCAACACGCTCGTGAGCACGGCGATGTAAACCAGCCCTCCAATCCACGCCCAGGTCAATCCTCCGCCCAGGTGGATCCCCAGGATGTAGGCGGCCGGGAGAAAGAGAAACCAGGCGAGCAAGAAGCGAACCACCATCGGCCAGCGCGTATCGCCGGCGCCGCGCAGCCCTCCGTCGGCGATGATCGCCAGAGCGTCAAACAGCTGGAACACCGCACCGACGAGCATCAGGGGCCGGCCGAGTGCGAGGACTCTCGGGTCGTCGCTGTACAGTTCGAGCAGCGGATCGGATGCAAATGCGAGCAGCAGGCCGACGATTCCCGCCAGCACGAGACACAAGCGTATGCCCGAGTAGAAGCTTCGCTCCGCGGCTTGCAGATCCTTGGCTCCGATGTACTGGCCCACCAGGGTCGACACGGCGATTCCCAGGCCGTGAGCCTGCATGAACGAGATCGACAACAGCGAAATGAACGCCTGGCTCGCGGCCATCGGCGCATCGCCCATGCGTGCGACCAGGGTGAGGAAGAGCGCGAACGAAGCCATCTCGAGCCACCACTGCCCGCCGACCGGAAGCCCCGTGCGCATCAAGCGCCGGATCTGTCTGAGGTTCGGGGAGACCGGCGCTGTGGCAAAGGCATGGGCGATCGTCGAGCGTCGAAAGAAGTAGAAGAGCATGCCGAAGTTCGTCCACTCTGCGATCGAGGTCGCGATCCCCGCTCCCGCAACGCCCAACTCGGGCAGCCCGAGTTTGCCGAAGATCAGTCCGTAATCGAGCACCACGTTCAGGAGATTGGCGACGATGGATGCATAGAGGGGCGTGCGCGTATCCCCGAGCCCGCGAAAGAACGAGCTGAGTGCCACCGCGGCGATCAATCCCGGGTTTCCGAGGGCGCGCGCCTGCATGTAGTCGATTGCGAACGGGCTGATCAAAGGGTCGGGGTCGAGCAGCTGGACGAGAGCACCTGCGCCGATCACGAGCGCGGCACCGAGGACGAAGGCCATCGGAACGATCGCGTACAGCCCCTGCCAGGCCCATCCGCCACAGGCGCGAAACTCTCTCGCGCCAAAGTGCTGGGCCACGAAGGTCTGGACACAGGTTGTGGTGCCGACAAAGAAGCACATCAGCGTCCAGAGCCAGACGCCCCCGAACCCCACACTGGCGAGCTGAGGCGAACCCAGCCGCCCGACCATGATGCTGTCGACGATCTGCATGGCGGTGATCGAGATGTGGGTCAAGACGACGGGCAGCGCGAGATGCGCGACCTCGCGAACACTGCCCGCCGCATAGCGAGGGGGCGTCGTCGACGTGACGATCGGATGGTGGTCTTGGGGTTCGATCGGGTGGCTCATCGGGGTGGCTCCAGGTGACGACGCAAATTAGGTCGTCGAAGTCGCGGGGGTACGCGACCCGTCAATTCCTGAAAGCCCTGTTCCTGGAAGCCTTGCTCGTGGAAGCCTTGCTCGTATAAGCCTTGCTCTTGGAAGCGTTGCTCGTAGAAGCCTTGCTCGTAGAAGCCTTG
>CBDVAM010000230.1:0-1650 GCA_965371965.1 uncultured Phycisphaerales bacterium | reverse complement strand
TCATGATGATCGGGTGGGCCTCGCCGGTGCCCCCGGCGTCATCCTTGGGCGTGTAGATGCTGGTGAAGAGGCTCTTGGCGTCGCGCATCGGGATCATGACCTCGCGCTTGGTGTAGTGCTCTGCCATCCACTCAGCGTTGACGTCGGCGGCGGTGTCGGCGGCCTCGGGCTGCGCCGCGGCGTGTGGCGACACGGCGAGCAGGCCGCCAAGGACAAGCAAACCAGCAAAGGCGGAACGGTGCGCGGTGGGCATGGTGGATCTCCTGTCAAGGGCGATAGTTGGCCCATGAGCATACCGGCGGGTCAGCGGGCGTTGGGCACGCATGCGCCAGATTGGAGCGTGTCTGGGGGATCCCCTTGGCATCAGCACGCTTGGCGTCCTGCTCGGCAACGGCCCCCAGACACGCCGGTACACTCGGCGACCCAAACCCCAGGAGGCCCCGGCGTGCATAGATCAATCCCCACGATGCTGATCGCAATCCTGGCGCCCTTCCTGGGCACAGGCTCCGCCCAAGCCCAGCAGACCACGCCGATTACCATCGGAGAGTCGCTGAGCGTGCCCTCAGAGATCATGGGTGAGCAGCGACCGATCGTCGTGGGTCTGCCCGCGGGGTATGAGTCCGGGGGCGGGCGGTATCCGGTGATCTACCTGCTCGATGGGCCGGGGCATATCGCCCACGCGACCGGATCGGTCAGGTACCTGGCCCGCAACGGGAGGGCGCTGCCCGCGATCATCGTGGGCGTAGCCAATACCGATCGCACCCGCGACCTGACTCCAACGAATAACAGCGAGGCCGAGTTGCAGCGGATGCCGACGGCGGGCGGGGCGGAGAAGTTCAGGAGCTTCCTCGTCGAGGAGCTGCGACCGTTCATTGATGAGCACTATCGCACCAACGGTGCCAATATCCTGATCGGCCATTCCTTCGGCGGGCTGTTCGCGATCGACGCCGCGATCGAGGATCCGGAGAGCTTTGATGGCTACATCGCCATCAGCCCGAGTCTCTGGTGGAGCGATGAGCGATTCGTCGAGGCCGCCGACGCGATGAGAACGGACCATGCCCTGTTCTCGAGATCGCTGTATGTCGCGATGGGCGATGAGGGCGACAGAATGAACGGTCCGTTCGAGCGGTTCATCGAGGGGATCGAGCGCAACGCGCCGTCCGATTTCGAGCTCGGCATCGGGAGATTCCCCGATGAGGATCACGGCTCGATCCCGCTGCGGGCGACGATCGATGGGCTGGAGGCGTTCTTTGCGCCCGTGCGCGGGGCGATGAACCTCGCGGACGTGTCGGATGTTTCTTCGCTTGAGGGGCGGTTCGCGGCGTTGAGCGATCGCTTCGGATTCGATATCCTGCCGCCAGAACAGGCCGTCAATCAGCTCGGTTACCGCCTGTTGCAGGCCGGGCAGGGTGAGTCGGCCAGGGCCATCTTCGCCTGGAACGTCAGCACCTACGCCGGCTCGGCGAACGTCCACGACAGCCTCGGCGAGTGCCTGGAGAACCTGGGCGAGACCGAGAAGGCCCTGGCCAGCTATGAGAGGGCGGCGGAGATCGGCGGGCGCGTGGGCGACCCGAATCTGGGCGTGTATCAGGCCAACGCCGAGCGCCTCCGAGGCGAGGCCAAGTCCGGCGGCTGATCGGCGGTCCTTCC
>CBDVAM010000229.1:0-1654 GCA_965371965.1 uncultured Phycisphaerales bacterium | reverse complement strand
GTCCCGCCCGTGCGCAGTCCATCCGACCCACCAGTCCACTCGACCACACCCAACGCCGAGCGCACCACCGACGCCGTCGCCACATGGCTCGACGGCCTCGTCCGCGTCATGCGCCTCCCCAAACGCGAGGCCGACGAGATCCGCGAAGAACTCGACAGCCACGTCCGCGAGCGCGTCCGCGACCTCATGCTCGTCGGCGAGTCCGAGCCCAAAGCAATCCACCACGCCATCAGCGAGCTCGGCGACGCCGCCCTGCTCGCCCAGCGATACAAGCACGCACGAGGAATCACCAAGAGGAGATGGATCATGACCGCAGCGACCTTCACCTTCGCATCCGCAGCCCTCGTCCTGAGCACGATGACGCTTTCGGGCTCACCCATGCTCTCAGGCGACGCGAAGCAATCCAGTGAGGTTGCCCCGCTCACCACCATGCCGGTCGACGACGATCGGCTCCAGAGCGTGCTGGCCAAGAGGGTCGACCTCGATGAAGAAACAACGTATCACGAGTTCTTCGAGATGATCCTCGACGCCGCGGGCGGCGGCGTCGTAGACGGACGGACGTTTGAGGACATCGAGAACGAGGCAATGAATGTTCGCGCCAGCGATGTGAGTATCGCGACCGTGCTTGAGATGCTCAATCGCACACACTCGTATTCCCAGATCGCACTGCATGTCTCGTTCGACACGGTCGAGATCACGAGACAGTCGATCATCGACCAGCTCGAGACCCGCCTGGTCGCATACGACATCGAACCCCTCGTCGATGAGGGCGTCGAGCCCGACCAACTCACCGAACTCATCATCAGCTTCGTCGAGCCAGAGCACTGGTACGACAACGGCGGCGAACTCGCCGGATACCAGATCGTCGGCTATCGCCTCTTCATCCAGGCGCCCCCCAGATTCCTCCCCCGCATCGAATGGATGCTCGATCAGCTCTCGGGCTCCGAAGAGCACGCCGGGGGTCCGCCCTGGAGCCGCGATCCGGTTGCAGTGGACACGATCTTCTCAGATTCAGAGCCCGAATCAGAGCCCCAGTCGCCCTTTACCCGCTGAGCTGGCTCTCCACGAGGCGTCCCCCAACCGGGCCGCCCCGATTTCCCAGCATCTTGTGGACTCCCGGGGATGTGGTACTATCCCTAGGCCCATGATCTGCCCAGCCTGCAACGCCAACGACGACAAGGTCATCGACAGCCGCGCCACCGATACCGGCCGCGTCATCCGCCGACGACGCGAATGCCTCAACTGCAAAAAACGCTTCACCACCTACGAACGCATCGAGCAGGCCTCACGCCTCATGGTCGTCAAACGCGACGGCACCCGCGTCCCCTTCAACCCCGACAGCGTCCGCAAGGGCATCCAGGCCGCCTGCGGCAAGCGCCCTATCCCCGAAGCCGCCAAACAGAAACTCGTCGACGACCTCGAAGAGGCCATCCACCGCGAGTTCGACCGCGAGGTCAGCTCCACCGAAATCGGGCGGCGCGCCATGAGCCGCCTCCGCCAGCTCGACCACGTCGCCTACATCCGCTTCGCCTCCGAGCACCTCCGCTTCGAGAGCCTCACCGAGATCATCCAAGAGGCCGAGTCCATCACCGAAGAACCCCGCGTCGGCAAAGACCAGCCCCGTTTTCAGTAAATTCAACTTGCCGAAGAACTC
>CBDVAM010000228.1:0-1675 GCA_965371965.1 uncultured Phycisphaerales bacterium | reverse complement strand
CGGGCCGGAGGACCTTGATGGCCACCTTGCGATGGTGCTTGAGGTCCTCGGCGAGATAGACTGTCGCCATCCCGCCGGCACCAAGTTCACGCTGGATGGTGTAGCGGTCGGCGAGTGCGGCGCTGAGGCGGCCGAGAACGTCGGTCATTGGCAACCCTCGCGATTCTTCCCGCGGGTAAACCCGCGGCTCGGCTGGTCTATCGCTAAAGCGACATTATCAAACGTCAGTTTACTGACAGATAGCCGAGCCGCGACTATCAGTCGCGAAAAACCCGCAGGCGACCGATTCGGACCATTCACTGTGCAGCCTGTCTAGAATAGGGCCGGGTGCCGAGACTCGTGTGAAGACTTAGTGAAGAATTCATTAATGAGCCGCGCCACGCCTGCGGGGCGGGACACCTGCCCGGGCGTGCGGATCTCTAGCAATTTCGGGGTCTACGGCGTTCTTTAGGGACCATGAGCACCGAGCCCTCCCTCTTCGCCGCCCGGAACCGCGACCTGCCTCTCGCCCACCGCATGCGTCCCAAGACCATCGAGGAATTCCTGGGTCAAGAGCATCTCGTGGGACCTGGCAAACCGCTGCGGGATGCGATAGAACGCGGCTCCATCGGCAGCATGGTGTTTTGGGGTCCACCCGGATCGGGAAAAACCACGCTTGGCCGGTTACTCGCGAATCACACCGATGCAGCCTTCGTTCAGTTCAGTGCCGTTACCGAGGGCGTACCCCGCGTTAGGCAGATCATCAAGGAGGCACAGGAACGACGTGCCGCCGAGGGGCGTGGCACGATTCTGTTCTGCGACGAGATTCATCGGTTCAACAAGGCGCAGCAGGACGCGTTTCTCCCCTGGGTGGAACAAGGCGTCATCACGCTCATCGGAGCCACCACTGAGAATCCCTCGTTCGAGCTGAACTCCGCGTTGCTCTCGCGCTTGAGAGTGTTCGTACTGAACCCACTCGAGCCAGACAACATCCGTTCGATCGTGAGCGCCGGAGTGGATGCGTGGCTCGAAGACGCTGATGCTGCGGCCGGGGCGGGCGAGATCGTGCTCGACGATGGAGCGAGGGATCTGCTGGTAAAACACGCCGACGGCGACGCGCGGCGGGCGTTGAACGTTACCGAAGCAGTGCTGGATCACGCCGTCTCCCTGTCGCCGCCGATTGCTGGACCGGTGTCGGCAGACCTCGTACAGTCGGTACTCGAGCGCCGCCTTCCTACGTACGACAAGGGTGGCGAGGAACACTTCAACCTCATCTCGGCGATGCACAAGGCGGTGCGGGGCAGCGACGTCGAAGGAGCGCTCTATTGGCTCGCCCGCATGATCGACGGCGGCGAGGATCCTCTCTACATCACGCGGCGCGTGGTTCGCATGGCCAGCGAGGACATCGGCCTCGCCGATCCCCGCGCGCTCTCCATCGCGTTGGCCGCCAAGGATGCATATCACTTCCTAGGATCGCCGGAAGGCGAACTTGCCATCGTCGAGGCGGTGATCTATCTGGCTACCGCGCCCAAGTCCAACCGGGTATACGATGCGTGGAGTCGCGCCCAGGAGGCTGCGCGCGAGCACCCGGGCGAACCGGTGCCGCTTCACGTCCGCAACGCTCCCACGGGGCTGATGAAGGAATTGGGGTACGGCAAAGATTATCGCTACGACCACGCCGAAGGGGGATACGCGG
>CBDVAM010000227.1:0-1686 GCA_965371965.1 uncultured Phycisphaerales bacterium | reverse complement strand
GATTCCGCCTCCATTGGTCAAGGCGATATTGCCGGCGACCAGATTCCCACGGACGAGCACGAGATCTCTCGCGTACAGCCCGCCGCCGCGATTCGCACTGTTGCCCACGACGGTGTTGTTCTCGATCGTCGAAGCTTGGGTTGCGACGACGCCCCCTCCGACGACGGAGGCAATGTTGTCGCGGATGACGTTTTTCGAAACTCTGGTTCTGTTCTGGGCGTAGATGGCCCCACCGGAGTTCTGCTGGGCGATGTTATCCAAAATCGTGTTGGACTCGATGACCGACTCATCGTCAGCGAAAATCGCGCCACCAGAGTTGATTGCGACATTGGCACGCAGGACGCACAAACGGATAGCCGCGGAGCCTTGAGCAAACACGCCCGCCCCAAACGCGGCGAGCCCGTTGCGGATAGTGAATCCCCGGATCTCGCCCCGGTTCATCGTGACGACTGTGCCCGCGCTATCCCCATCCACAACCGTTGCCGCGACGATCACCGGATCGGCGGGGTCGAGGCTGCGGATCAAGACAGCCTTGTCGAAAAAGGAGAGGTTCTCGACATAGACCCCCGGCGAGACGACGATCTCATCGCCGCTGACCGCCGCATTGATCGCCAGCTGGATCGTGGGAAAATCCGCTGGGACTTCGATGACGTCGGCGAGCAGTGTCGGTGAACACACAGCGAGGACGGCGATCCATCCGGCGTGACGAGCCATACCGCGCTCCCCATGAAAGCGATTGCGAACCCACGTCAGCATACCAGATCGCTCCGGCAGGTTCAAGCCCCAGTTACCCTCAATCGCACCCCGCCGCGAATAGATCCAGATATCCAAAGAAATCCTCGGCGTCGATATCGCCGTCGCGGTCGATGTCGGCCCGAGCATCGCCGGCAGCGAACAGGTCGAGATACCCAGTGAAATCCTCGGCGTCGAGATCGCCGTCGCCATCGATATCTGCCCGGCAGCCTCGGCACGAGGAAATATCCTTGATGACCAGCCCGCCGGAAGCGGCCGTCAGGAACGCGGAATCGCCATCCACTCGAAACGCGCCATAGCTGAACGTTTGTATCGTGGACATGGGACGCGGATATGCCGGATCGGAGACGTCATAGAGGAACACGCCCCGGTCCAAGTCGCCCAGATAGGCGACCTGGTTGTGAACCTCGACATGTCGGACGCGATTGAGCGACTGGCGTGTGCCGTTGAGGTTCGGCTTGCCGATGAACGAAACGAGCGTCGGATTCGACGGGTTTGCGACGTCGAAGATGTACAGGCCCGCCGGGTCGCGCCCGCGCTGGCGGAGGCGACTCTCGACCGCGAGGTAGGCGATCCGATCGACAACAACGACATCGACAGGCTCGGCGGCGATGGGGTACTCGCCGATGAGCAGCGGCTCTGATGGATCCGAGATATTGAGTATCTGCAGCCCGTCGTGGACAGTCGCAAGAAAGACGAGATTGCCGACGACGTCTAATCCTCGACTCGAGTTGATCTCTCCGACCAGCAGTGGTGCCCGCCGATCCGACACGTCGTAGATGCGATTGCCCACAAATAAACGGTCGCCAGCGAGATGGACACTGTTCGCCCCACCCTGGATCTCAACAGTGTCGACCAAGATCGGTGCTTCCAGGTCGGAGATATCGATGATGTGAACACCCGCGTTGCTGTCGGCGACATACGCGACGCCCG
>CBDVAM010000226.1:0-1794 GCA_965371965.1 uncultured Phycisphaerales bacterium | reverse complement strand
AGTCGTACCCCGACCACACCTGCTGACCCGGCGCGCCCGCCGCCAAGCCCGCCAACGCACACACAACCACCATACGTCTCATCGATTCCCTCTCATCCGCTGCCAGATCCCCCGATCCAGTTCCGTGCCCGCCAGTCTAACGGTTCCAAGGCCCTGCTCACATTTTCCGCACCAACCGAGGTCGATATTCGACCAGCCAACCGCCTGCCGCGATCACGCAACTCGCCCAGGTCGGCGCGCCTCACGCCTTCCCATACCTCTCCAAGAACCGCCGCTCAGCCACGCCACTGCCGATCAGCAAGACCTCGGCCCCCGCCGCTAACGCAACGTTCGGATCCGGATTGATCTGCATCCGCCCATCCACCGTGATCCCTATAACGGTGCACCCGGTCTCCTGACGGATGTCCATCTGCGCAAGCGTCTTGCCCGCAAGCGACTTCGGAAGCGCCAGACGCGAGATATCCAATCCCTCGGCGAGCATGAGCAGATCGCTCTTATCCAGCAGATTCAACATCACGCTCGCGCCCATCGACGCCTCGGAGACGACGAAATCCGCACCCGCGCGGTGCAGCGTGTCCACCGTGTGGTCCTCGATCGACCGGCTGACGATCTGGATGTCCGGCCTCAGGTGGCGGATCATCAGCGTCAGATACACGTTCACGCTGTCGTCGGCGGTCGTGATCAACGCCGATGGCGCATCGCGGATTCCCGCCTCGATCAGCACCGACTCCTCCGCGGCGTTGCCGATCAGCACGTCCTCGCCCTGGGCCCGCTCTTTGGCCTTCTCGATCACAAGGAACTCCACCCCCTGCCCGCGAAGCGCACGCGCCACGGCCCTGCCGACCCGCCCCGCGCCGATGACGATCGCGGCACCCGCCGCGGCGTTGTAGATCGCAAACTGCTCGTCATAGTTCAGCAACTGCTCCTTGGTCCCCGCAAGCACGAGCACGGTGTTGGGCCCGATCACAGTCTCGGGGCCCGCGGCCTGGAACCTGCCTCGCTCCCACACCCCCACCACGTTCACCCCAATCTCGTTCAGTCGATTCTCCCGGAGGGTCTTGCCGACCAGCGGCGTGCGTACACAGCAGGCCTCTGCGACGATCAGGTCGTCCAGGCGTCCGATCTCATGGGTCATGGCGTCGCCACCGATGGTCCGGCGCGCCAGCGCCTGCCCCAGCATGTCGTTGAGCCTGAGCACGCGCGTACACCCCGCGACGCCGAGCACCTGCACCGAGGCCTCCTCATCGGCGCTAGCGACGATCGGAACATCCGGCGCGACCGCGCGGGCATTGAAGGCGATCGTGGCGTTGAGCGCATCGCCCGCCGTCGCCACGAGCAGGGCCGCCCGCTCGAGTCGCGCCCTTCGATAGGTCTCCGGCGAATCGAGCGGCCCGACCATGACCCGGACGCCCTCGTCATGCAGCTGCGCCGCCCGCTCCAGATCGTCAACGAGCAGCGCGTAGGGGATCCCTCGCTGGGCGAGCCGGCCCATGAGGGCCCGAGACACCGCGTCGTCGCGCGTCAGCACGATGTGCCCCGAGATGGACTCGGGCAACTGCCTCGGCGTGCGAGCCGCGGTCTGGGCCTCCACCCATGGCAGGTACAGAAACTGGATAAACGCGAACGGCAGAAGCACGATCAAGAACACCACGCCCGTGAACAGGACGAGAATCGTGAACACCCGCCCGATATCGCTCACAAAGGTGATGTCGCCGAACCCCAGCGTGGTCATGACTACTAGCGTCCAGTAGAAGCCCGTGACCCAGCTGTAGTGGCGGTCCATGTCGAATGCGC
>CBDVAM010000225.1:0-1796 GCA_965371965.1 uncultured Phycisphaerales bacterium | reverse complement strand
CCGGATATATTTAATCTCTACCAGCTGCGTGATGGGTATTTGTGCCCCATCAGGTGCGGGAACCAGGATTCTGCCCAGTGCCTCGATACTGTCCCGCAGCTCACGCAGGTACCTGACCCTGACAGGAAACCGTTCTCGTCCCTCCACCGTCGTCGTCACGTCAACACCGCCGAGACCTGGAACGCGGACATGGTCTGGTTCAACGCCGCGGGCGGGCAGCTCACAGAAGTCGTGCCGGATCCGGGATTCCAGAACCTCCTGAACAATCACTGGTACCGCTGGACCGGCACATTCGATCTGGCAACCAACCAGGTGCTCCAACTCTCGATCACCGATCTCACCACCGGCATAACGACGACCCACGACGCCGTTGATCGCTATCTCTTCGGCGGCGAGGCCGGCGGGATGCCGCCGCCCGACGGCTTCCGCTTCTTCGTCGGATCCAGTACGATCGCCGGGAACACCCTCGGATTCGACAACGTCAGCATCGAAGGATCGGGCGGCTGCGCTGATGCCTGCGGCGACATCGACGGGGACGGCGACAGCGACTCCGACGACTTCTTCGCCTACCTCGACCAGTTCTTCAACCGCGATCCCTGCGCCGACATCGACGGCGACGGCGACGTCGACAGTGACGACTTCTTCGGGTACCTCGACCTCTTCGTCGTGCCCTGCTAAGCGAGCCGCCACGTCTGGTTGATCCACCGACCGCCCCCGGGGCGGTCGGTTTTCTTTGGGTGAGAAGCCTACAACCCGACCATGCGAGCGAGTGCCCTGCGGGCGGATCTGCTGCTGTTCGTTGTCGCCATTGTGTGGGGCGCGGGGTTCATCGCCCAGAAGCTGGGCATGGACCATGTCGGGCCGATGCTGTTCACGGGGCTGCGCCTGCTGATCGGGGCGGCGTGCCTGCTGCCGATCGTGTGGCTGCGGATGCGGGCGGACAGGGGCGATCGGGCGAGGCGGGCGTGGTACAGGCCGCGGGTCGAGAGTCTGCACTTGCTGGTGGTCTCGGGGGTGCTGCTGGCGGCATTCAGCGCCCAGCAGATCGGGATCGAGCGGACGACCGCGAGCAAGGCCGGGTTTATTACGGCGCTGTATGTCGTGTTCACGCCGATGATCGGGCTGCTTGCCGGCCAACGGGCGGCGGCGCTGACGTGGCTCGGTGCGATCCTCGCGGTGGTGGGGCTTGGATTCCTCAGTCTTGATCTAGGTCAGCGGGTTGAGATCGGATCGGGCGATGCGATCGTGCTGCTCGCGGCGTTCCTGTGGGCGATCCACGTCGTCATGCTGGGGTGGCTCGCGCCCAAGAGCGATCCGATCCGGCTGGCGTTCTGGCAGTTTGTGATCGCCGGGGTTGGCGCGGTGGTGATCGCGGTGTTCGTCGAAGAGATTACGCTTGCTGGTATCTGGTCGGGACGCTGGGCGATTCTGTATAGCGGGATCATGGCGACTTGCGTCGCGTTCACGATCCAGATCATGGCACAGCGGACCGCCCCGGCGAGCCACGTCGCGATCCTGTTGAGCTTCGAGGCCGTGTTCGCGGCGATCTTCGGGGCGCTGCTGCTGCATGAGCGGATGAGCGGGCAGGAGATTGTGGGTGCCGCGGTTATGTTCTTGGGGGTTGTTGTGAGTCAGTTGAGGAGGGGTCGCGGGTTGCGGGTCGAGGCGTCTCGTTGTAGCTGACGTGTGGCATGGCCACGGCTCTGCGTGGCTATGCGGAGTCCAACGGGTGTAAGAAGAAAAGCCATAGCCATCTATGAGCAGGCCCCTGTCAAGTCCGCAACGGGAAGAATCCG
>CBDVAM010000224.1:0-1828 GCA_965371965.1 uncultured Phycisphaerales bacterium | reverse complement strand
GCGCAGAGCAGCATCACGACGCGCAGATGCGAGACGGCCCGGGCCTTCGCGTGAGCGACCGTCCGGGTCGAGACGCCCTTGCCGGTGGGATCCACCGCCTTCGTCAGCCAGGCGACGTCCTCGTCCTTCAGGGGGGGCTCGTGCTGCCTCATCCAGTCCTCGAGTGTCACCAGCTCCATCGTGGGCCCATCCTAGCGCTGCAAGCGTGTGCCGCAAGCCCTTGCGGTGGAGAGCGGTGGCGGTAGACTCGGCGGCCTGTCGGGGGTGTCGCAGCACCCGGGATTGGTAGTGTGCCCGCCCGGTTCGATTCCGGGGCGAGGGTCGGCGAAGCCCTGTGAAGGCGAGTCGGACTCGTGCAGAGAGGCGGGGAGACGTAGCCGGCTGGGAGTCCGGCCCGATAGATTGGCATCAAGGAGGGCGATATGAGCGATCAGGAACCCAGGGCAATCGAAGGCGAGCTCGTCACAGGCGGCGGCGACGCGATTCAGGAGTTCGGACAGCTCGACCTCGGGATCGAGCGCGCCACCGCGATCGCCCAGCAGCTCTCCGCGATCATCAAGGAGAAGGGCCTGTCGGTGCGCATCGGCAGCAGCAACCACCTGAAGGTCGAGGCGTGGTGTACCGTGGCCTCGATGGTCGGCGTGAGCCCCATCACCGAATGGAGCCGCGAGATCCGCGATCCCGAGACGGGGCGCCTCGATGGCTTCCGGGCGAGGGTCCAGGTGGTGCGCATCGCAACTGGCGCCGCGGTCGGCGGTTCCGAGGCGGCGTGCTGGGCCAACGAGATCCAGCGCACCTGGGACAAGGACGCCAAGCGATACATCTTCCTGCATCGCTGGAGCGACTACTGCCCGCGATACCGCGACGTTCCCCGCGATCCCTGCCTCGCGCCGATCACCTGGCACGCCGTCGAGTCGATGGCCATCACCCGGGCCACCTCGAAGTCGATCGGTCAGGTGCTCCGCTGGATCCCGGTGCTCGCCGGCTACTCGGGGACCCCGGCCGAAGAGATGACGGGCCAACGTGAGCGCGAGGAGCCCCGCCAGCAGCCGCAGAGTGATACGTCGGAGCGGGTCATCTCGGAGCCGCAACGGAATCGCCTGTACGCGATCGTCGGCAACCAGGCCAAGAAGCTCGAGGTCCCGCAGGACGTCGCTGTCGAGAAGATGAAGCTGGCGCTCAGCGCGCTCGGGTTCGAGTCCACGAAGGAACTGACTCGCGCGCCCTACGACCAGCTCTGCAAGATGGCCGAGGAGTGGACGGCCGAGAGCTTCGCGGCGCCGGAGCCCGAGCAGCAGGAGATGTGATGCCGCCGTACAGGTGCTTAGAGGACGAGCGCGGGTGGTTCTATCTGGCAAGTAATCGTCGCCCGACGTACAAGTTCAGCACGAAGATTCGCCGTGAGATGTCGGACGACGACTACTTCGCCAACATCCCGGAGTCGCCGCTGCGTAAGCGCGTGGCGAACCTCTGCCGGTACTACCTGGGGCTGCCCGTTCAATGGCTGCACGATCTCACCAACAAGCTCGGCGCGCACTGCGACGAGCTGGAGCTGTGAGCGACTCCGATCGACTCGCCAGGGAGTTCATGCGCCTTCTTCAGCCTGCCCGTAATGCCAGCGCGGTACTGAGGCGCGCGAAGGTCGAGGCGGACCGGACAAACGAAAAACTACGCGACGTGGAGGATGACTTGATCGCCACCCTCGATCACAACCGCCAGATGCGCGCCCTACTGGTCGATGGGAACACAGTTATCGTCATCACCCGCAATTCAGTCACCGCCGTCGAAGTGGGCTGATGATGACCATCGGCGACGACGCGTTCGAGTA
>CBDVAM010000223.1:0-1956 GCA_965371965.1 uncultured Phycisphaerales bacterium | reverse complement strand
AGCTCAAAGTTGTTCAGAATCTCGCTTGACATTGAACACAGCCGCTCTGTGGTAAGTCCTCTTCTTGATCCGTAGCCAAGGCCACCTCAGGCCACTGAACTACGATCCACCATGGTCTACGAGATCGGAGACATCTCCAAAGAACGCCGACAGCGCATGTGGCGACTCACCTTCCTGCTCAGCGGCGGACGCGAACCAGCCATCCGCGTCCTCCAACGCATCCTCAGAGACCAGCGAAGCCCCGCCGACCTCGACGCCGTCCACCTCGACCGCCTGGTCCTCCAGCACATCAGAGAAGCCCTGGGCGGCGATCCCATCGCCCTCACCGAAAAGCACGCCTCGAACCCCGGCGCAAGCCTCCTCCAGACGCTCTATCGCCTCCGGCGTCAGCCCATGGAAGCCTGGATCCTCGTCCGCCTCGAGGGGGTGGAGGACGTCCACATGGCCCGCGCGATGGACTGTTCAAGAACCGCCGCCAAGAACTTCCTCGCCTCCGCCGACGACGTCGTCAATGGTCAGATCGAGGACGTGCGGCCGGCCCTGCGCGAACTGCGCAAGCTCTCGCTCGCACTCGACGCCGACCGGGCGTTTGAAGAAGCCATGGACCGCTCGGGCCTTGCCATCAAGCGCCGCTTCGCTCGCAAGGGCCTGCCCGCGATCGTGCTGGTGTTGTTCATCATCGTGCTCGTGCTGGAGTTCATCTGACAACTCCCGTCAACCAGAGCCGCGAGCGCAAGCTCGCGATAGGTCATCCAAATACCAGAAGCCTCCCGCCCCTGACCCGACGCTTCCATCGTCAATCCGCCATTGACATCCGCACGCCCCATCGCGAGCTCGCGCTCGCGGCTCCGTTGCGGGCTCTCCCACCAATCCGCGACCGGCTGGAAGCCGGTCCCACCGGGTCTACTCCGCCGCCCGCTCCTTCAAGAACCGCTCCACAAACTCCCCCGTATCCCAGACATACCGCTCCAGCGCCGTCGCCCTCGCGATCTCCCCTATCCGCCGGCGTTCGTCCGCATCCCCCGCCAGCCGCTCCATTGCGTCGCTGATCGCCCGCTCATCCTCACCGACGATCCCCCCGCCCGCATCCAGCTTCTCGCGGTGTACCTCCAGCCCCGTCGCGATCACCGCCAACCCCGTCAGCATCGCCTGCACCATCGTCTGCCCGAACGTCTCCTGCCCGCTGGAACACGCCAGGTACACATCCAACGCTCGCAGGAACTCCGGCGTCTTCTCCGCCGACATCCAGCGGTGCGCGAAGACACCCTCGGGCAAATCGCTCGGCGGATCCGGGTACGCCGCCAGGTGCAACTCCGCCCGTGCGCGCACATCCGCGTCCATCGCCTGAAACGCGCGGATCGCCAGGTCCGCGCCCTTCCACGGATTATCCAGCTTGCCCAGCACGCCGAATCGCACGATCCCATCGCGATCCGACGGTCGCGAATCCGCGGGCGTGAACAACTCGCCGTTGGGAATGCCGTAATAGGTCTCCAACCGTCGCGGCTCGCGCCCATCGACACGAAACGAACGCGCCACCGCGTCGCTTACCGCGACGACCTCCATGTCATGATCAAAGACCGCCGGCAGGAACTCCCGCTGCGCCTCGCGATGGGCCAGCAGCACGACCCGCATCCCCCGACGCCCCGGCTTGAGCACCTTCAAACCCCACAACAGCCCGCGCGAGTTGTTCCCCAATAGCACAATATCGAACGCTCGCTTGCGCAACAGCCACGCGATCCACATGCTCGGGAAGGCGCACTTGCGCGGCCCGGGAAAATACAACGTCTCTACATCCACCCCCGCAAACCGCTCCTCGAAGATCTTCCGCCAGTACCGCTCGCCCGGCACGCAGACCTCGACGCCGAGTTCCGCCATCTGACGCACCAGGTGCAGATCAAATATCTCGACACCGCGAATCGGTTTGTGCGCCCGGCGCGACAGAAAACTCGGCGCAAG
>CBDVAM010000222.1:0-2171 GCA_965371965.1 uncultured Phycisphaerales bacterium | reverse complement strand
ACCACGGAGTCACACGGAGTTGCACGGAGTTGAAACCTGGGATGCGCTGACGAGCTGGCACACAAGGCCCTCTCCCCAGCCCCGTTCTCTTCCTACTCCGTGTCACTCCGTGGTGAGTTCTGATTCTGTTCTTCGCTCTGTGGTGAATCAGCGGTTGAGGGATAGGCTCTTGCCACATGTCTGAGCCCACCCCATCCGGGCGGATCGTCATCGCCGGCGGAAGCGGCCTGATCGGGACATATCTCGCCCAACACCTCGTAGAGCGCGGATATCAAATCGTCGTGCTTACGCGCGGCCAATCACAGCAAACCGCAACATGGCGCAGCGAGCATTGGGACGCCAGGACAGTCGGCCCCTGGATCGATGCGCTCGATGGAGCCGCGGCGATCATCAATCTGTGCGGGCGGACCGTCGATTGCATCAAGACCCCCGATCACCGCGACGAGATCCTCCGCTCCAGGGTGGAGCCCACCCGCGCGATCGGGCGGGCGATGCGCAAGGTCGCGTCGCCGCCGCCGGTCTGGGTCCAGATGAGCACGGCCCACATCTATGGCGATCCGCCCGAACTGGTGTGCGAAGAGGACTCGCCCTTTGGCATGGGCCTGGCCCCAGAGGTGGGACGCGCCTGGGAGCGGGCGTTCGAGGAGGCGTTGACGCCGCAGGTCCGACCGGTGGTGCTTCGCACGAGCTTCGTGCTGACGCCCAAAGGCGGCGCACTCGCACGCTTGGGTCGCATCGTGCGCCTCGGGCTCGGGGGTCCCATCGCCGGCGGACGCCAAGGCATCAGTTGGCTTCACATCCGCGACATGAACCGCCTCTTTGAGCGCGCAGTTGCCGACGACTCGATGCGCGGCGTGTACATCGCGACTGCGCCGAACCCGGTGTCCAATCGCCAGTTCATGAGGGCTCTGCGACGATCGCTTCGGATGCCCATCGGCCTGCCCGCCGCGGCGTGGATGGTCCGTCTGGGGGCACCGCTGCTGCTGCGCACGGATCCCGAACTCGCCCTCTACGGTCGCTATTGCGTCTCGCGCCGCCTCCAGGAGGAGGGATTCGAGTTCGAGTTTCCGGAGATTTCTGAGGCGCTGCGGGATCTCTTGAACTCGTCGGGCGGGGCGCAGTCCAAAGAGCGGCCACCCGCCAACGGACAGGCTTGATCGCACCATCGCCGCCGATGCGTGCGCGATACAGTCGCCACATGGATGCACGTTTCACGCGGGCGATTCGCCAGGACGCCCGGACATGCCAGCTTCTGGGGGTCGACTTCGTGCCCGTCCGCGCCGGCGCGCCTGCGACAGTGGCAACCCCAGCCAACCCCCCCGTTCGGGTGGTAGAACCCAAGCCTGTCGCGAAGACACAAGCCCCCGAAGCAGCCCCCGCAGAGGTTTCGACCATGCCAACCCCCACCAAGCAAGCCCCAAGTCGTCCGCAGGAAACAGCCGGGTGCGACCGCCAGGCCGCATTGGACGCCCTGCGCGCCCGCTACGAGGCCGACGCCCCGCACAAGCACTTCGTAACCGCATTCACCAACATCGTCTTCGGCGACGGCAGCCCCGACGCACGCCTCATGTTCGTCGGCGAGGCCCCCGGCGCAGACGAGGACCGCGAGGGAATCCCCTTTGTCGGCAGGGCGGGACAACTGCTCAACAAGATGATCGTGGCGATGGGTCTGACGCGCGAGGAGGTGTATATCGCCAACGTGCTCAAGACACGTCCGCCGGGCAACGCGACGCCGACGAGCGAGGAGGCGCACCTGTGCGCGCCGTATCTCTACGGGCAGATAGGCATCATCCGCCCCGAGGTTATTGTCACCTTGGGACTTCCCGCGACGCGCCTCCTGCTCGACTCCAACGAGGCGATGGGTCGCCTGCGCGCCAAGTGGCGCACCATCAAGGTGCCAGATGGGCAAGATCCTGCAATCATCCCAAGCGAGAGCGTCGGGCACGAGGTCATGGTCATGCCGACGTACCACCCGGCGTATCTGTTGCGGTCCTACACGAAAGAAAACCGCGAAAAAGTCTGGTCGGATCTCCAACAGGTGATGGAGCATCTGGGCCTGAGCGGGGCGTGACGCCGGTTTGTTGATCCGGATTTCTGATTCATCCAACGTCCGAATCAAAAACTTCGGATCGCCTTGGAACACCCCGCCCGCGCCGGGCGAATCGGCACAT
>CBDVAM010000221.1:0-2174 GCA_965371965.1 uncultured Phycisphaerales bacterium | reverse complement strand
TGCATCGACCAGCGCCGGACCTCCGAATCCGAGACCGTCACCCTCATCTACGCCGAGCAAGACAGCCACAAGCCGGTGGGGGGGCTGGACGACACCATGTTCTGCGGCGTCGCCCTCTCCCAATGGCTGGCCGACCGCCAACTCCTCCCGTCGGACATCCCCGTCGGCGAGTCCCCCATCGACGTGCACACTCTGCAACTATTCATCCTCAACCCCGACCCCGCCAAGCTCGCGGGCTACTGGTCGGTCCCGCCAGATCCGCCCGCGTGGGCCGACTGGTTCAAGAACTCTCCCCGCATTTCGATCCAGCAAACAAACGACCTCACCGATCCCATCGCCCGCGACGAGCAGCGCCGTTCCATCCGCAAAGACCTCCTCCGCGAGTCCATTCTTTCTGCCGACGGCTGGCGCGACGCCAGCGGCCCCGACCTCCGCGACGCGACGACCGTCCAAGACCGAAGTCGCCTTCAAGAGCGACTGAACGCGACCACGGACCCGCTCTTGCTCCAGTACCGGTGCCAGACCCTCAAAGGAACCCAATCGCAATCTCATAGCCAAGACGCGTCGATTTCCACGTCGGCGCCACCGCACGCCCAGCCCTCGCGTTGGCCAACTCTCCGTTGGATGTTCGACCAGAGTGAAGAGATCATCGCCCGCGCCCCCGTCCGCCTCGACCTCGCCGGCGGCTGGTCCGACACCCCGCCCTACACCAACCGTTTTGCCGGGCACGTCGTCAACGTCGCGGTCGACCTCAACGGGCAACCCCCGATCGAAGTCCGCGTGCGCCGAATCGCCGAGCCACACATCGCCATCCGTTCCATCGACTCGGGTGCCGCGGGCAGGATTCAATCGCTCCAACACATCGAAGACTTCGCAATCCCCGGCGATCCCCTCTCCCTCGCCCGCGCGGCCCTCTGGCTCTCGGGCATCCGCGCAGAGGCCATCCAAGGACAATTCCTCGAATTCATCCTCGCAAGCGCCGGCGGCATCGAAATCACCACCAACTCCTCCCTGCCCACCGGCAACGGCATGGGCACCAGCTCCATCCTCGGCGCAACCATCCTCGCCGCACTCCACCGAGCGATGGGCATCGATCTCACCCAATCAGGACTCATCTCACTGGTCCTCGAACTCGAGCGCATTCTCACCACTGGCGGCGGCTGGCAGGACCAGGTCGGAGGCGTCGTCCCCGGCGTCAAGTCGTCCACGACCCTCGCCGGCCCCGCGCCCCACCCTTCGATCGAAATCCTCCCCAGCGAGCTCTTCACCGCCCCCCGCCACACCGGACGCATCACCCTCTACTACACCGGCATCACCCGCCTGGCCAAAGCCATCCTCCAGGACGTCGTCTCGCAGGTCAACGACGCAACCCCGGCGTACCTGTTCACAATCGACGACATCCGCCGCCACGCAACCCTCGCGCGCGACGCGATACTCGCCGAAGACCTCGACGCCCTCGCCTCGGTCCTCAACCTCACCTGGTGGTCCAAGTGCCTGGTCCATCGCAGCACCACCAATGGCGAGGTCGATGCCCTTCTCGACGCAACCCGCAAAGACTGGATCGGCGCAACGCTCCTGGGCGCAGGTGGCGGCGGCTTCGTCCTCTTCATCTCCCAAGATCACAACGCCGCCACGCGTCTGCGACACACCCTGACAAGCCGATCCGCCCCGCCCGGCGCAGGCATCTACGACATGAACCTCAACACTCGCGGCCTCACCGTCGAGCTGTCCCAACGCCCGCCCGGTCAAGGCTCGCGATAGATACGCCTGCAAGGTAGTAGCGATAAAACGGTCGAAGGGCCGCGGAGACGT
Organism: uncultured Phycisphaerales bacterium; assembly: GCA_965371965.1. Taxonomy (GTDB): domain Bacteria; phylum Planctomycetota; class Phycisphaerae; order Phycisphaerales; family UBA1924; genus S146-42. The sequence continues at coordinate 362 of CBDVAM010000221.1, read as the reverse complement.
TCTTCCACGATCCGCCTCCCTTGTGGGAGCTCAACAACCGTGCGCGAACACGTCGAGGTACGCGAAGAAATCACCCGCGTCGGCGTCACCGTCCAAGTCCGCGTCTTTGCTCTACGCCGTCCCCAACGGCGCAGTCGATGCCGACGATTTCTTCTACTTCCTCGACATGTTCGCCGACGGCTGCGACTAGCGAGTTCAGCACAGGCGCGCGATCAGCCGGGCCGTGGCGGCAAGATCATCGTCGCTCACAGATTGCGCATTCCACTCCACGCTGAGCCCCGTGGCTCCCTTCCCACCGGTGCGCCGGGGGATCACATGGAAATGGACATGGTTGACGTGCTGCCCCGCCGCCGCGCCGTTGG
>CBDVAM010000220.1:0-2203 GCA_965371965.1 uncultured Phycisphaerales bacterium | reverse complement strand
AGGATAGGGGCGATCACGAGAGCTCGGGCGAGTACAAAGAGAACGAGCCCGGTCAGGGACCGGGCTCGCGAGGCAGAGTCGAAGTTGGTCTCGGTCTATCGGCGGCGTCGTGTTGCGACGAGCCCGGCGAGACCGAGCAGGGCGATGCTGCTTGGTGCTGGTGTGATGAAGAGCTCGAGGAACGCCTCGCCTCCGGCGCCATCGGAGAACGCGACCCCCGTCATGGCGTAGGTCTTGCCCGGCAGCAGCGGGATGGGTGCGAAGCCAACGGTGGGGCTCGCGATGTCCAAGAGCGGGATGCCGTCGGTGACGTTGACGATGAGCCAGAATCCGAGGCCGGCGGCGTCGGTGATGTCCCAGGACGCCGTGCCCAGGGTCTCAGAGGCAACCGTGAAGTACGAGATGATGTCGTACGAGGACGCCGCCGAACCGGGCTCGGTCCCGGCGAACGCGTGGAAGATGAACGGAGAACTCTTGTTGGATGCGTATGCGCCGGGTGCGGCCGCCGTGACATCCCAGAATCCCGCGCCGGTAAAGGTGTCATAGGACGGCACGCCGATGTCGTAGTCGACCGCGCCGACGCTGACATCGGAGTAGGAGAAATCGAACTGGGCGTGGGCGTTGGTCGCGACGAGCCCCGCGGCGAGCAGTGCGCCGCCAAACAAGCTGTTCCTGGTCATGATGCGTCTCCCTGTGGTTGCGAGTGGCTGTGGACCAACTACACTTCAGATTGGTCTCAATATTGGAACGAGAATGGCCTCGCGTTGTCACGCCCGAGTTGAAGATTCCCTGGATCGCAAGAATGCAAAGGGAGCCCGGCGTTGGGCCGGGCTCCATGAGCAAGTGAGGTGTTGGCTTGGCGTTATCGCCTGCGACGTGTAGCTACGAGTCCGCCAAGGGCGAGCAGGGCGAGGCTCGCCGGCGCCGGCACGACGCCGATGGGCTGGTTCAGGTTGAAGAAGATATCGATGCCCTCGGCACCGATCGCCGTGCCGCCGAACGCGCCGGGTCCATCGAAGGGGTTGCCCTGGGCGTCGGCGGCTACAAAGTACGAGAAGACTGTGACCGCCAGCGTGTTGCCCCTGAAGTCCGGATGCCTATTGACGGCGAAGACGTCGATATTCGAGCCGGCCATCGTGCCTTGCACGGCGTTGCCCGATTGCGTGAAGGTCAGATCACCGACGCCCGAGCCCGTGAAGGGATCAGAGGTCATCGGGTCGTACAAGTAGTTGATGCCGTCGGTGTCGTCGAAGTTGAGAACGCGATTGGTGTCGCCCAGGCCGATCGACGAGTCCATGACCTCATCGCCCGAGTTCACCCGCGTCGCGCCCGACGGGTCGAAGTTGCGCCTAATCCCCATCCTCGTGGAGTCGTGCCCCTCATCGGGATGGTGCTGGCCCACGGCGTGCCCCCACTCGTGCGCCGAGATCGTTTCGATGTCATAGAGGGGAACCGCCGAGCCGGTTGCGCCCGTGCCCGTGCCGTTGGTTCCGAAAGCGACATCCCAAGTCTGAATAGCGTTGGTGAGCGCGGCAACGCCGGCACCCCCGTACGCGTTGATGAAGCTCGCGTCGATCGCGTAGTTCACCGTGTTCATCGTCCACCGGGTGTAGTTGTCGAACGGCTGGAAGCCGCCGTTCCAGGGCGGCGCGATGGGTCCGGTCTCGTGGGGCAATCCGACATTACTGCCGATCAGCGCAAACGAGGTGACTGCCTCGATCCGGTAGAGACCCAGCTCGGGAACGAACGTGCGGCTGAGCGTGCGAGTCTGCCCGGCGTACGAGCACGCTCCGGTGCACACATGGGTCTCGCCCAGCGCAGCAGACGATCCGACGCACGCGACAAGCCCCGTCAACAGGTACCGTTTCATGTCTTTGCCCCCCTCACTTGGGCACCATACAGAATCGCAGATCGGGCAGCCTATGTCAAGGGAAAACTTGGGGGGTTTGCGAGTTTCTGCCGAGCCAAGGCGCCCCGGGAGGGCTTTGCCCATTTGGGGCTCATGACCTGGGGCAAGGGTCCTTGCTCAAGCGGTTCGCTATCCTCACGAAAGCGCGCCACGATGAAACTCGATCGCGGGCTTAGACTTCGTGTCCCGAGGGCTGGAGGTTGTTCATGGTCGGTTTGGGGTCTGGCGGTGGAGCGGCGAGGTTTTCGCAGTTTGGTTCTGCGGGCACCAAGAGTGTGCGCCAACGTGCCATCG
>CBDVAM010000219.1:0-2273 GCA_965371965.1 uncultured Phycisphaerales bacterium | reverse complement strand
GTGGGGTGTGGGGGGTTGGGTTTGGGGGTGGGGGTGGGGGGGGGGGGGTGGGGGGTGGGGGTTGGGGGGGGGGGGTTCGGGGGTCGGGGGGGGATGGTAGTGGGCGATGGGGTGCGTGGACGGACCTGGGGGTTGCAATGGGTTTGGGTGGGACGGACATTGTGCGTGTGGGGAGATGTGCTCTTGGATCACTCCTGGCGCGCTGCGCTCTGGTGCGGGACCCCGAGGGTCGGGCTCGGGAGCCCGCCCCTTGTTCTTCTGGGATCCTCAAGCTGCTGGCCCGTCTGGGCGGAGGCTCCTATCCTTGGTCCCATTTCGGCGGATCGGGCCCGGCGGAGGGCTCGCGGCTCGATCGACGGTCAGGGTTTGAGCGAGGATTCCATGGCGAGCGGCACTATCAGTCAGGTCATCGGTTCGACATTCGACGTGCAGTTTGCCGAGAGCGAGCTGCCGGATATCTACAACGCGGTCAAGATCGCCTGGGAGCAGGACGGGCACGCGATGAACCTGACCGGCGAGGTGCAGCAGCACCTGGGCGGCGGGAAGGTCCGGGCGGTGGCGCTGGGCTCGACCGATGGGCTTCGGCGGGGGATGGAGTGCGTGGATCAGGGCGAGCCGGTGACCGTGCCGGTGGGCGACAAGGTGCTTGGTCGCGTGTTCAACCTGCTGGGAGAACCGATCGATAACCGATCTGCGCCCGAGGGTGTGCAGCGCAAGCCGATCCACGCGAGCCCGCCGCCCTTTGACACCCTGAACCCCAAGACCGAGATCATGGTGACGGGAATCAAAGTCATCGACCTGCTGTGCCCGTTTGTTCGAGGCGGCAAGATCGGGCTGTTCGGCGGGGCGGGTGTCGGCAAGACCGTCATCATCCAGGAGATGATCGCTCGCGTGGCCCGTGAGTTCGGCGGCTACAGCGTGTTCTGCGGCGTGGGCGAGCGGACGCGCGAGGGCAACGACCTGTGGCTCGAGATGCAGGAGGCCGAGTACACGGACGAGAAGGGCGACACGGCGCACGTCATCGACAAGGTTGCGATGGTGTTCGGACAGATGAATGAGCCGCCCGGGGCGCGTCTACGCGTGGCGCTGTCGGGGCTGACGATGGCCGAGTACTTCCGCGACGAGTCGGGCAAGGAAGTGATGATCTTCATCGACAACATCTTCCGGTTCACGCAGGCGGGCTCGGAGGTCTCGGCGTTGCTGGGGCGGATGCCCAGCGCGGTGGGGTATCAGCCGACGCTGAGCACGGAGATGGGCGAGTTGCAAGAGCGGATCACCTCGACCAAGAGTGGCGCGGTCACGAGCGTGCAGGCCATCTATGTGCCCGCCGACGACCTGACCGACCCCGCGCCGGCGACGGCGTTCAGCCACATGGACGCGTTCGTGGTGCTCGCGCGTGATATCGCCGAGAAGGGGATCTATCCGGCGGTGGATCCGCTGGCGTCGACGTCGCGGATCCTGGATCCGGGGGTCTTGGGCGAGCGTCACTACGCCGTGAGCCGGCGGGTGCAGCAGATCCTTCAGCGATACACAGATCTGCAGGACATCATCGCGATTCTCGGCGTGGACGAGCTCGCCGAAGACGACAAGAAGATCGTGGCGCGGGCGAGGAAGATCGAGCGGTTCTTGAGCCAGCCGTTCTATGTCGCCGAGGTGTTCACGGGCTTTCCGGGCATCTATACCAGCCTGGAGGACACGATCGACAGCTTCGAGCGGATGTGCGACGGCGAGGGCGACGACCTGCCCGAGGACGCGTTCATGTACGTCGGCACGCTGGACGATGCGCGTGCGAAGGCGGAGAGGCTGGCGGCGGCGGTGTGAGTTCGACAATCGCAAGAAAGACAGCCGCCCCGGTCATGCCGGGGCGGTTTTTTTGTGTGAGTTGTTTTGGGAGGACCACTGGGTCGGCGCGCCAGTCTCGTCTGGCGGCTCAGTCGTCTTTCGGGTCGTTTTGCGGCGACGATGGAGACTCTTCGGCGGTCTTTGCCGTGGATTTGGTTTCTTCGGACTCACCGAGCCCGCATGAGGCGGCGTCTCAGGTGCAGCCGGCGATGGCCAGGGTCGAGGCGAAGAGCGCGATCGGGAGGGCGTAACGGATGGGGCGCTTCATGGTGTCTCCGGAGAAGAACTGGCTTGGACAGAGGGTAGCACGATCGGAGGTTTGGCGGTGCCGGCTGTCATGGGCTGTCATGGGGCGGCGGGGAGGATGAGGATGGCGAGGGTGAAGAGAGTTGGGAGGCGCATGGGGGTCTCCGGGTTTAGGGTCTGGGGTC
>CBDVAM010000218.1:0-2503 GCA_965371965.1 uncultured Phycisphaerales bacterium | reverse complement strand
GGTGAGGTGCTACAAGTGTTTCGGCAGATCCTCGCAGATTCGCGGCAGATGGACCTGCTCGCCACGTCGCAGCGGATGCGAGAACTCGTGCGCAGGCAACTGGACGCGTGGTACCAGACTGAAACGGAGCTTGGAGCCGAGATAGTCGAGGAGGGATTCCTCGATCGCATCACAGGGAAGCCGGAGGGTTGGCATAGGACCGCCAAGGTTGCAAGCAAAGCCCAGACTCTGCGATGGGTTGACGAGTTTATTGGGCGATGGTCGGCGGACTTCCGCGCAGTCTCAAGGGGCGAGGCCTCTTCGTTTGATCCCGAGAAGTTCGTCACCGAACTTGGGGAGGATGAGACCATCGCGCAGATCAACATCATGACCACTCACGCCACGCTTGTTTCTGAACTCCGCGTACAGATGGGAATCGACGCTTTATACCTCAACCTGGCTATTGCCGAGTTTCGTCTCCGGCATGGGCGATATCCCGACCGCCTCAAGGAACTTGTGCCCGAAGTTCTGGCGGAGTTGCCGATCGATCCTCTGTCGGGCGACCCCTATCGGTATTTCCGGCGACGTCCAGGCGTGCCGGCGGGGCGGGATCTGCCCTATGAGATCTACTCGGTCGGCGATGACCACACGGACAACTTGGGGCGTTTTGACTGGGACGTACCAGGCCGGGCGATCCGCTCGGTCCGCATTACCAGCTTCGATCGGAAGCTGGGATTCTCGTTCAGCGACCCCATGAACTACGACTACCCCCTCAATCTCCCTGACTGAACCCAAACACGCCCTTCGCCCAGCTTGCCTCCCGCCTTGGACCGGCTAGCATTGGGGCCGATTCCGGAAGAAGAGGACTTGCCGCGTCATGCCGACGATCAATCAGCTCATCCGACATCCCCGCAAGACGCCCAAGGCCAAGAGCAAGGTCCGCGACCTCGACTCGTGCCCACAGCGTCGCGGCGTGTGCCTCCAGGTCAAGACCGTCACCCCCAAGAAGCCCAACTCCGCGTTGCGCAAGGTCGCCCGCGTGCGACTCAGCAACGGCAAGGAGATCACGGCCTACATCGGCGGCGAGGGACACAACCTCCAAGAGCACTCGATCGTGCTGGTGCGCGGCGGGCGTGTCCGCGACCTCCCCGGCGTCCGCTTCCACATCGTCCGCGGCGCACGCGACACGTTGGGTGTCGATGGGCGCAAGCAGGGGCGGTCGAAGTACGGGGCCAAGAAGGGCAAGTGAGGGCGGGGGCAATAGGCAATGGGCAATAGGCCCGGAGAAGAACAGGCCTGGGGCGAGCCTGGGTCATTTCGAAAATGATGGCAAGTAATCGTTTGGGTCTCCTTGAAGACGCCGGACGGTGAACAACGCCCCACGGGGCAGATGAGCCGAAGGAGATTCAGATGGCCGGCAGGATTACCAAGAGTGAAGATCAGCTCCGTCCCGATCCGCGCTTTAACGACCTCGTGCTGGCCAAGTTCATCAACTGCGTCATGCACGCCGGCAAGAAGAGCGTCGCCCAGCGCGTGGTCTACGACGCGATCGACATCATGGAAGCCCGCGGCAAGAAGGAGCCCGAGGCACCGGATTCGGGCCTTGAGATCTTCCGCATGGCCATCGACAACGTGAAGCCCTACGTCGAGGTTCGCTCCAAGCGCATCGGCGGTGCGAACTACCAGGTGCCCAAGCAGGTCACGTCCAAGCGGCAGCAGTCGCTGGCGTTCCGCTGGATCATCCAGGCGGCCCGGAGCGAGAAGGGGCGAGATATGTGCAAGAAGCTCGCCGACGAGCTGTGGTCGGCCGCCCGCGGCGAGGGCAAGGCGATGACGACGCGCGACCAGGTGCATCGGATGGCCGAGGCGAACAAGGCGTTTGCGCACTTCGCGTAGCTTCTCCACGAGCCCGTTCTAGACACTACGAGCCCGAAGCGCGAGCGAGGAGGATGTTCTCGTTGCGCACAATCCTCATTGCATCTCGTCCACATACTCGATCGCTTTGTCAAGCGAGAAGCGAGTATTGATCCATCGTGTGCTCCCATGCGAAGTCCAAGGGCGTTCCGTCTTTGCGACAATCCCCGCCTCTCGCAATCTTCTTGTTGACCACGACTTGAACTCGACCATCGCCTTCTCGGGTGCATACGCGTCCCCACAATCAACCACCACATGCACATGATTCGTGCGAACGTTGATCGCTATCAGCTCCCATGAGCGATGGGCGCAATGGTCTCGGATGGTCCGGTCGACGATCGCCCGAGCCTCGCCGGAAAGCTCGAACGGCATCTTGTCCATGTGAATCCGAGCGCGGGTCTCTCGCTCCATGTCCGGGTCGATGCGTGGTTCGCCAGGCTTGTTGTGAGCTTTGTCGATGGAACGTCGTTCATCGCCGTGGAGCCATGTGCCCTTGCACGTCCATGTGAGGAAGTAGGCGAGGGGTGGGGGCATGGCACAAATAGTATGAGGATGCTACGAGCCCGACGCGCAAGAGGCTATTGCGCCATTAGCGCCCACTAGCTTGCGC
>CBDVAM010000217.1:0-2680 GCA_965371965.1 uncultured Phycisphaerales bacterium | reverse complement strand
CCACCCCCCCCCCCGGGGCGGTGGCATCCTGCCGCCGATCGCGCAGCGAGACAGAACCAAGCCTATCTACCCGAATACACTCCCCCCATGACCGAGAAGATCAAACCGACACCAGCCGAATGCCTCGCAGATCTCAAGGACAAGGGCATCCTCTTTGACGGCTGCACCATCATGGTCGGCGGCTTCGGCCTCTGCGGCATACCAGAACATCTCATCATCGCCCTGCGAGACACCGGTGTGAAAGACATCACCTGCATCTCCAACAACGCCGGCGTCGACGACTGGGGCCTCGGCCTCCTCCTCCAGACACGCCAGATCAAAAAGATGATCTCCAGCTACGTCGGCGAGAACGACACCTTCGAGAAACAGTTCATCGGTGGCGAACTCGAAGTCGAGTTCAACCCCCAGGGCACCCTCGCCGAACGCATCCGTGCCGGCGGCGCGGGCATCCCCGCCTTTTATACCCCCGCCGGCGCAGGCACCATGATCGCCGACGGCAAAGAAACCCGCGCCTTCCGCCCGCCCTCCGCCAAGGCCAGAGCCTTCGCCAGCGACCCCTTCACCGCCGAGCGCGAGTTCGTGATGGAGACCGCCCTCTACGCCGACCTCGCGCTGGTGAAGGCCCACACCGCCGATGCCTTCGGCAACCTCATCTACCACGTCACCGCCCGCAACTTCAACCCCATGATGGCCACAGCCGCGGCGTTCACCGTCGCCGAGGTCGACAGAATCGTTGAAGTGGGGGAGCTCCAGCCCGACCACATCCACACCCCCGGCAACTTCGTGGACCGCATCGTCCAGACCGTCAGCGAACGCCGCATCGAGCAACGGACGACGAGGGAAGGGTGACCAATCGTGGCACGCCTCCCGAACGCCGATCGAGCGACCATCGACAAGCGAAAGCTCCGAGAATATCTCTTGAACCCCGATCATCCCGCCGGGAAGCACAAGGCCAGAGTATTTGACGCCGCCTTCGGGCTTACCCGCGCCGACGCCGACCTGCTCCATGATATGATTCTGGGCACACTTCGCGATCCCCACGACGCCCGCCCGGGGATCGTCGATGAGCACGGAAGGAGATTCGTGGTCGACCTTGAGTTGAGGAATGACCAGTGTCGAGCACGCGTCCGGACCTCGTGGATCGTGCGCGCTGAAGACGACCCGCCCCGCTTTGTGACCGCGTATGTGCTCTAAAGGAGCGACACCGATGGAGATCCTCGATACCGTCGCAATCCTGGCCGACCAACCCGCACTCCCCGTCGTCCGCGGCCAAGTCGGAACGATCGTCGAGATCCTCGACGAGCAAACAGTTGAGGTGGAGTTCAGCGATGAGCAAGGCAGGACCTACGCCCAAGGACCGGTGAAACTCGCCGATCTCATCCGTTTGATCCACCACCGCGTCGCCGCCGCTTGACGAGGATACCAATGACCATGCACATCCGCAGCGGCGCTTCCAACACCCGCAACCTCCTCGCCCTCGCCGCGCTCGTTGCCATCGTCATCGCAATCGTCTTCATCCTTAACCGCTCCCAGCCCAACGCCGTCATCGTCTCCAAAGACCTCACCCCCCCAATGCCTGGCAGCGCCCTCGCCGAGCAGTACCCCCTCACCTCCATGCTCTTCATCGCCGAGATCCGCAACGACGGCGCTGCCGCTGACTTCGACATCGAAGTCGAGATCAACGACGGGTCACAAACCTGGAAACGCACCACCGAGATCACCCTCGACAAAGACCAGACCGAGCACGTCATCATCGACTTCGGCGCCCTCGAAGGTGCCCAAAACGATCTCGAGTACGAGGTCCGCGTAACCCCCCGCTGACCGAATCTACCAAGCTCTTCCGCGCCCCCCACACATCATCTATCCACAACCCCGTTGTGGATAGGCGGGGGATACACGCCCCATAGCCCAGCCTGGAACACCCGCCGATCCGCCCCCTCGCAACATCTGCCATACTGACCCTGTTCTCGACGGGTGCGCCGGTGGTCCCGCGCACCCGTCGAGAACCAACGGCCCGCGCGTGCCCCCTCGCTCGAACACCATCCACACAAGAACGCCGCACTCTCCATGAATCCGCTCTGGCCGGCGCGCCCCGTCCCTGGTAGTCTCTCTCTGACCTCTTCCCCCGCCCCTGGTCCGCCACGAGCGTTCGCCCGTCGTACCATGCCCCCATGCCACTCAACCGCGATCAAATCACACGCCGCGCCGCACGCGAACTCCGCGACGGCTTCATCGTCAACCTCGGCATCGGCATGCCCACGCTCGTCGCCAACCACATCCCCGATGGCATGGACGTCTGGCTCCAATCCGAGAACGGCCTGCTCGGCATCGGACCCTTCCCCACCGACGACCAGGTCGACCCCGACCTCATCAACGCCGGCAAGCAGACCATCACCGCACGCAGCGGCGCAAGCTCCTTCTCCTCCAGCGACTCCTTCGCCATGATCCGCGGCGGGCACATCGACATGTGCATCCTCGGCGCAATGGAAATCTCCCAGGCCGGCGATATCGCCAACTGGATGATCCCGGGCAAAATGGTCAAGGGCATGGGCGGCGCAATGGACCTCGTCGCCGGCGTCCGCAAGGTCGTCGTCACCATGGAACACTGCAACCGCAAGGGCAAGACCAAAATCGTCAAAGAATGCTCCCTGCCCCTCACCGGCGCATCGTGCATCGACAT
>CBDVAM010000216.1:0-2783 GCA_965371965.1 uncultured Phycisphaerales bacterium | reverse complement strand
CGTCGTTGAACAGCACGCCCAGGTGCCCCACGTCCAGGCCCGCGGCACCGACGGCATCGAGGTCGCCATCGCCGTCCAGATCTCCGAAATCCAGGCCCGTCACCGAATCGACGGGTGTGTCCTCCTGGGGCTCGAACTCGGCGCGCTGGGCCAGAACGCCGAAAATCGGATGCCCGTCTCCGTTGCGGTCCGGAGGGCAGGGCTGCGCGCCCACCCATGAGGTACAGACGATGGTTGCGATGGCGAGGCCCAGGCTCACCCCTCGCACCCCTCGGCGTAGAGATCCAGATACCCGAAGAAGTCGTCGGAATCGAGCGTGCCGTCGCCGGTGAGATCAGCCCGCTCGTCGCCCGCGCCGAACAGTTCCAGGTACAAGAAAAAGTCCTCGGGGCTCAGCTCGCCGTCGCCCGAGAGGTCGGCGCGGCAGGGGCGGCCGACCTGGCGGAGGACGAAGAGGGTATCGAGCCTGCCGCAGCAACTCGCGCCGATAAGGTCCTTGTCCCCATCGCCATCCAGATCGAAAAACGCGAGCCCGTCGGTCCGCCCATGCGCGTGGTACCAAACCCCTTCCGTGAAACCGCCCGTGGCGTCGTTGAGGTGGATGACGACGCCGTCGGCCCCCACCGAGCAGATGATGTCGGGCGCGCCATCGTCGTTCACGTCTTCGACCGCGACTGTGTCGGTGAGCAGGAGGTTGGTGTCCGCGAATGTCTGGGCGATTGCAAGGCGCCCGTTGCCGTCGTTAAGCACGACGGTCAGATAGGGATTGTCATCGACGTTGTTGTTGTGGGTGACCGCGGCGTCGGGCGCGCCGTCGCCATCGAAGTCGCCGATGGCGACGCCGTAGGGTGCCACAGTCACATCGATGGTCTGTTCGAGGGTGAGATTGCCGGACCCGTCGTTGAACAGAATAAACGCCCATCCGGACTCACCGTGCGGAGCGGTCGTGACGATCGCATCGATGTCGCCGTCGGCGTCGAAGTCGGCCGTGCCGACGGTGATGAAGGATTGCGGGCTCGCCGTTTCTATGAGAAGGACCTGGTAGGATTCGGCGAATCCGCCCGATCCGTCATTGAGCCGAACATGCAGGGCCCGGTCGAAGAGGTCATCGTCGCGATCGTAGATCTCGACGACTCCTGTGAGCAGATCCGGATGCCCGTCCCCGTTCAGATCCGCGGCGACCAGGACTCCGGGATGCTCGTCGGTGAGAGGATAGAAGACCGGCTCGTCAAATGTGCCATCGCCAAGCCCGAACGCGACAGCGACCGAACCCGGGGACTGGCCTGTATCGTCACTAACGGCGAGCGCGAGGTCGAGTATCTCATCGCCGTTCAACTCGTTCACTGCAATGCTGCCTGCGGATGTTTGCCCCTGCGGGCCGACAGAGAAGCCGAAGACCTCCGCGTACACTCCGGCGCCGTCGTTGGCCATAACGCGGACCTGATTCGGCGTGTCCGCCGATGACACACCGAGCACGAGGTCAAGATCCTGATCAGCGTCGAGGTCGCCGACAGCCATCGTGCCGTAGTTGATTCTCCGCTTGCGATTCGGTTCCAGGCCCTCGGAGGTGAAGAATCCGTCCACTCCATTGTTGAGTTTCGTAACAAGGATTGAGGTCGGGGCATTGTCGCCGAGCACGCCGATGAAATCGGCCAGGTCGTCGCCGTTCATGTCCACGAGGTCTACCAGCCAGGGTCCGGCCGCGATGCGGTGCTCTTCGGCGGGCGCGAACGTGCCGTCGCCGTTGTTGCGGTGCAGGAACTGTCCCTGATGGTACTGGTTGCCCAGCGCCACGTCGAGGTCGCCGTCGGCGTCGATATCGCCCAGCGCGATCGAAGTGGTTGCGTACAGCGTTCCGTCAGAGCCGGACTCGTAGATCACCGGCTCGTTAAACTCTCCGCCATCGTTGATCCAGACCACCAGGCGCGAGCACCGGCAGAAGACGGTGCCGGCGAGATCGAGATCGCCGTCGCCGTCCAGATCGCCGAACTCCAGCGCGTAAACCAGACGCGTCACCTCGCCCAGATCGCCCGGATCAAGCTCGAACCCGCCGGCGCCGTCGTTGATCAGCAGACGGACGGTTCTCGTCGCCGGGATCGCCAGGTCCAGATCCCCGTCGCCATCGATGTCGCCCGCGGCGAAGAACGGACCCGGAATAGGGAAGTTTAAGTTGGGGTCGCCTCGCGGGGTCAGGTCGGGCACGGAGATCGTGGCGCTGAGCTCGAAGATCGCGTTGCCGCGATTGAGAAGGATCGTGATATCCGCGCTGGTCGTGTTGAGCACGCCGAGATCGGCGAGCCCGTCGCCATCGAAATCCTCCGCGACCAGGCTGCGCGGCTCATCGCCCGCGGGCATGGGCTCGCCGACTGAGAAACTGCCGGCGCCATCATTGATGAAGATCCAGACGCTGTCATCGCGAGCGATGGCGACGGCGCAATCGAGATCGCCGTCGGAATCGAAGTCCGCGAGCACGGGCGAGGTCGCCTCGGGCGGGGTCTGGTACTCGATGGGCCTGCTGAGCAGCCCATCGCCATCGTTGAACAGCACGCCGATTTTGCCCGTCTCCGTGCCCATTGCTGTGACGGCGTCAAGATCCCCATCGCCATCGAGATCCCCGTAAGCGACGCCGGTGGCGTGATGCGCAAAGGCGATGTCGTCGCCAACGAGCTCGTTGCCCGCCTTCTGTGCGAGAACGCCGAAAATCGGATGCCCGTCTCCGTTACGGTCCGGAGGGCAGGGCTGCGCGCCCACCCATGAGGTACAGACGATGGTTGCGATGGCGA
>CBDVAM010000215.1:0-2835 GCA_965371965.1 uncultured Phycisphaerales bacterium | reverse complement strand
CGATGTCGTCATGACCACGGCATACTACGAACCCCCGAGCGTCATGCAGGATGCGGAGTTCAAGGGCAATGTGTCCGCCAGTTATGCGTTCGGCACACAGATTGTGGAGCTTGAAGTGGACACGGAGACGGGGGTCATACGGATTCTCAACGTCACGGCGGCTCACGATGTCGGCCGGGTGATCAACGCGCTCGGCATCGAGGGGCAGATCGAGGGGGGCGTGGTCATGGGGATCGGCTATGCGATCTGCGAGCATCTGATCATCGAGGATGGCGTGATCCGCAACCCGTGCTTCCGAGATTACAAGCTGATCACAGCGCCGGAGGTCCCCGGTATCGACATGCACTTCATCGAGACGGAGGATCCCGAGGGACCGGTCGGGGCCAAAGGCGTCGGTGAGGCGCCCGCCATCTGTACGGCTGCCGCGATCGCCAACGCGTTGTACAACGCGACGAACGTGCGCTTCGTCGAGCTTCCCTTGACACCGGAACGCGTGCTGCGACGACTGCGCCAGGCGTCCGGAGCCGATGAATGAAGCGACGGACCGTCATCTCCATGGAGCAGGCGCTCTCGTTGACCTATGCCACGTTGCGATTCGTGCAGCTGGGGTGGCGCGTCATCCGTCTGGAGGCGACCCCGGGCCCCTCCGGTCTCCCGGGCGATCCGAATCGCTATATCGGTGACACGATTGTCGATGACGACCGGCGGTCGTACTTCATCGCGCCCAACGTCGGCAAGGAGGCCATAGCGCTGAATCTGAAGACGCCGGGCGGTCGGGCTCTGCTCGAGACGCTCATCAAGACCCTCGACGTCGATATCTTCTGCTGCAACACGCTTCCGTCGCGATACCGCTCTCTGGGAATTGACTACGAGACACTCAGTGCCGCGAAGCCCGACATCATCTGGGCGGGCATATCGGCCATGGGACCGGAGTACCCCGACACGCCCGGCTACGATCCCGCCATTCAGGCGATGGCGGGATACATGGAGCTGACGGGGGAGCATCACGGTCCGCCCATGCTCTCGGGCATTCCCATAACGGACCTGAAAGCGGGCGATGAGGTCTATGCCGGCGTATGTCTGGCCCTGGCGGAGCGGGCGGAGACGGGTCGGGGACGGGCCATTCACGTTTCCATGCTGCAGGCGGCAGCGTCGTGGCTGATTACGACGCTGCCGCTGCTCGATTTCGATTGCGACCTCTCCGAGGTGACGCGTTGCGGCAATGAGCACCGCAAGTTCATTCCGGTGAACGTGTACGCGGCGCGGGACGGTTTCATCCTCATCGCTATCGGAAACGACAGGCAATGGGAGCGCTTGACACAGTTGCCGGCCTTTCAGTCGCTGGACGACAAGGGTCGCCGCACGAACGCCGGGCGGCACGCGCAGCGGGAGGCCATTCATCGCGACATGAGCCACGTCGTATCTGGATGCTCGATGGCGGACTTGGGAACCAAGTTGACCGCCGCCGGCATCCCGCATGCGCCGATCCAGACGATTCGACAGGTGCGTACGACTCCGGCCGTCGAATCCCGATTGACCACGACGCGCCTGCCCGACGGCACCGTGATTCGCCTTCCACCCCCGGCCGTGACCCTCGATGAGACGGTGACTGAATATACGTTCCCCCCCCGTTACAACCAGGACACGGCGCGCGTGCTTCGTGAAGCGGGACTAACGGACCCGCAGATTGCTGAACTCGCGGCGGACGGCGTCATTCCTTCGGCGCCGGGATGACAGCGGCGCCCGCACCGACCGGCAAGCAGCGGTTCTTATCTGTCGCAGAAGAAAGCGCTGCACTACATTTCGGATCGAACTGGGACGACCTAGGACGATTCACCGTCCCGAGCACTCACAGAGAAACCGGACCTCCAGCGCCTCGCGCTGCAACGTCTCGGCGCCGGCCAGGTCGCCGCGGGCGTGTAGCGTCCCGCGAGGTTGTTCATGCTCGTCAGCGTGTCACGGTGCTCGGGGCCGTGGAGTTGCTCGGCCAGACGCCACGGCGACGCCAGCGAGTTGGCTGAGCCAGGAGAGCCCTACTGCATCACGCGATACCGAGACCCAAAGGTCAATCTGCGAACCCAGTTCCAGCGGATCATCCGGCGGGCGGGGCTGGAGCCTTGGGCGAAGCTCTTGCAGAATCTACGCTCGACCCGCCAAACCGAGCTGGCCGATCTCTTCCCCGCTCATGTCACGAGCGCATGGATCGGCAACAGCGTAATCATCGCCAAGGAGCACTATCTCCAAGTCACCGATGAGCACTTTGAGAAAGCGCTGCATAATCCGGTGCAGTCAGCGCCGGAACAGGCGAGCACAGAGGCGCAAACGCAATCGGGCGACAACGCCGAATCCGCGTTCTGCGCTTGTGGGCAAGGAAATGCCGCCCAGTGCAGCGCACCGGGCGGCAATCAGTGGGCGATACAGGACTCGAACCTGTGACCTCCTCGATGTCAACGAGGCGCGCTAGCCAGCTGCGCCAATCGCCCCACATGTATCCGCCTTGCCAGGGCCGCGACCTGGCCCCGCCAAGTCCGCCAGTATACGCCCCTAGAGCGAGCCTGCCATCGCAGATCCGGGCAACCTCGCAGACAGATGCTGTTACCCTCGTGCAATGGCTCGCACGCTCGGGGATCGTCAGGCAAGGCGTCGGGATGTCCTGATCGGGGCTATCGGCGCTGGCGGAGCCGCGATCCTCGCCGGGCCCGCCTCTACCAAGATCACACCAAGATCACACCAAGCTCACGCCCGCCGGCCTCGTGACGCCGAACGAGCTGTACTACATCCGCACACCCGAACCCTCACGCCTGGACCACACCCGCCCGACGCTGCTGAGCATCG
>CBDVAM010000214.1:0-2872 GCA_965371965.1 uncultured Phycisphaerales bacterium | reverse complement strand
CTCAGCCCCAACCTCAGCCGTTGCCGGGCTCGATCGCAAAGCTCGGCCCAGGAACCTCGTTCAGCTCCCGCAAACGCGCGTGCGCGTCCGGATTCCCCGGCTCGGCGTACAGCACATGGCGGAGCTGCTTGACCTCCATGCTCGTCTGCCCGAGTGTCCGATAAAGATCCGCCATCTCGATATGCGCCGCCGCGTCCTTCACCCCAGCCAGTTCCGCAGCCGCCTCGAACGCATCGATCGCCTCTTCCATCGCACCGTCGCGCGCCGCATACTGGCCGAGCCTCAGATAATCGCGTGCGATCTCGTTCTGCGTCGCCTCACGCCTGAGCATCTCGAACAGCACGTCCCTGCGATCCGAGACGAACAGAGCCTCGGCGAGGCCATCGGTGAACTCGCCCATCCACGGCTGACGCCGATGCGCGATCATGAACTCCTCGCTCGCCCCGATCGGATCATCCATCGCCATCAGCGTCCGCCCGACGTCATAGCGACCCTGGGCGCTCTCGGGATGGCGCTCGACAATCTCCTGAAAAGCCCGCAATGCCGCCGGCAGGTCGCCTCTCGAGAGCGATTCATTGCCCCGGGCCCGGACCGATGCCACGGTCTCACGCCGAACCCCCTGCTTGATGTTGGAACACCCCGCGATCGAGACGCTGGCAAGCATCGCCGCCACAAGAATCAGACGTGTGCGCATCGTGAGACTCCTTTCTCCATCTCGCCGGGATTCTCCCGATCATCGGCGAGGCTCGGCCCGCGCGACGGGCCAGTCGGACCACTCCTTGGCCCAACAGGGCATACTAGCTATTGTCGCAGGTGCTCGCATGACCGACAGCCCCTCATCCACCCCGCACCGGCGCACCGTGGTCCTCTGCCACACACTCCCAGACGCCTCCTGGCACCTGGACTGGATGCTCGAACGTGACACCAACGACGACCATCGTCTAGTGACCTTCCGCCTCGAAACCCGCCCCGACGAGTTGACGGCCCACCAGACCACCGCCCATCGCCTGCCCGACCACCGCGCCCGATACCTGGACTATCAGGGCCCACTGAGTGACGCCCGCGGCTCCCTCACCCGCCTTGCCCGAGGCGACGTGCTCGACCTTTCCATCAGCGGCTCAAGCCTCGCCGCCACGATCCGTTGGAGCGAGCGAGTCTCGCTCGTCCACGCAGAGTGCAAAGAGGGCGATCTCTGGGCTTTGCGATGGGAGCCGACGCCGATTCCGGGCTGATTAGACAGATTCACCACGCCGCCGACAGAATCCAGTATGCTGTATAACCAGATGTCAACCTCTCGAAAGGGACACCCATGAGTGATCTGGAAAGCACACCCGAGCCCGTCGAAGTTCCCGTCAGCGACGCCAAGGACGTCCCGAAGATCCAGCCGTCGGCACCGAACACCGGATCGTCCAAGATCCACACCTTCCAGCAGCGCCTGCTCTCCGGACGCCACGAGGACACCTGGTCGCGCACGCCAAACTCGCCCGGCACCGGCGCGATCCACGTCAAGAGCTTCCACAGCAAGTTCTCCGAGGAGAGCCTGAAGCACGTCGATCAACAGATAAACGAGTGGCTCGATGAGCACCTCCAATATGAGGTCAAGATGGTCACGACCAGTTGCGGCGAGTGGAAGGGCAAGTTCGGCAATGAGCCCTGCCTGATCGTCCAGGTCTGGGTCTGAGTCCGACGCTGGATCCTTGTGCCCGTAACGAGTCTTTGACCCGCCGCACACTCTCAGCCGATACCTGAGACATGTGCGGCATCCTCGCCATCGCCTCTACCGCCACCGAACCACTCGCGCTCACAGACCGCGACATCGTCCGCATGCGCGATCGCCTCGCCCATCGCGGCCCCGACGACGCCGGCCTCGCACGCCTCGGACCGGTCGCCCTCGCCCACACCCGCCTGGCGGTCATCGACCCCACCCCCGCGGGCCATCAGCCCATGGCAACCCCCGACGGGCGGTTCACCCTCGTCTACAACGGCGAACTCTACAACGACCGCGAACTCCGCCAAGAACTCACGCGCAATGGCGCACGCTTCCAGACCGAATGCGACACCGAGACCGTCCTGCACGCCCTGGCCGCATGGGGCGCGCCGGGCCTGGACCGAATGCGGGGCATGTACGCCCTCGCCCTCTACGATCGCCGCGACAACACCCTCCTGCTCGCCCGCGATCCGCTGGGAATCAAACCCCTGTACCTCTGGCAGGGCTCGCTCGATGGACGACAATCGTTCGTCGCCGCAAGCGAAATCCCGGCGATCCTCGCCCACCCGGATATCGCCGCCGAGCCCGATCCGCTCGCCATCCTCGCCTATCTGACAACCCTCCGTACGTCGATCGCCCGCCAGACCATGTTCCGCGACATCCAGACGCTCCTGCCCGCCGAGAGAGTCCAGATCGACCTTTCAAAGACAACGCCGCAACTCGTTCGCACGCTGACGAGCATCGACGCCGAGACCAGCACGGACATGGCCCCCGCCGACCTCGCCGGCGCGATCGAAGACTCGGTCGTGCGCCACCTCCGCGCCGACGTCCCGATGTGCTGCCTGCTCTCGGGGGGCGTCGACAGCTCCATCATCGCGACCATCGCCAAAGAGCATGTGAACGGCGAGCTGCAGACGTACTGCGCCGGCGCTCGCGAGAACGATCTGCCCGAATCGCCCGATTTCGCGCCCGCCAGGCTCATGGCTCACACATTGGGCGCAAACCACACCGAGGTCCCGATCACCCGATCGCTCTTTCTCGATCAATGGCGCGAGTTGATCGCCGCCACCGGCTCGCCCCTCTCGACCCCCAACGAGGTCGCGATCCACGAGGTCGCCAGGGCCATGCGCGCTGATGGGCACGTCGTCACACTCTCGGGCGAGG
>CBDVAM010000213.1:0-2924 GCA_965371965.1 uncultured Phycisphaerales bacterium | reverse complement strand
GGGTGGTCGGGGGGCCTGGGGGGTTGCCCGGTCCGGGGTCGTGAAGGTGCTCATCAAAGCCTCACGAGCCGCAGTCTCTCTCAGAAGGTGTTCATACATCTTTGATACTGCGTACGCCAGCTGAAAAGAGCACAAGGCCTTGACGGATCGGCTCATCGAGGCCATATAGTCGCAGCGCGACTTTAATAGGAGGCCTGATGCCCCCAAAATCGCTCGCCGAGTTCGAGCTTCTCGTGATGTTGGCGACCCTTCGCCTGGGCCCCGAGGAAGCCTACACCGTCTCGATCGCGGATGACATTCAGCGCAAGACGGGGCGTTCGGTACGACGGGCGAACGTCTACACTACGCTGCAACGACTCGAAGCGAAGGGACTCGTCTCGACCCGCCTCGGTGATCCGCGGCCGGAGCGGGGCGGAAAACCGCGAAGGCTCGTTGCGCTGGAGCCGGGCGGTATCGCCGCCGTGAGATCCACGACCGCGGCTATCCGGGCCATGGCCGCCAAGCTCGACGACGCGATCGGAGGGGCCGGTTGACCGCGCCCAAATGGGCGGCTGCACTTCTGCGACACCTCGCACCGCCCGGCCGAGCCGAGGATGTGCTCGGCGATTTGATTGAGGCGCACGGTCGCCGCGTCCAACGCCGTGGGCGATTGATCGCCAATACGGTGACGGCGTTCGATGCTCTGGACATGGCGGTCGCGCTCTTCGGTCTACGAGTTGGGCGCGGGAATACTGTGAATCTACGAGGGCCTGACTCCGGTCTGAGCGGAGACAGAAACCGCAACAGCAAGAGGTGGCAGATGCGCCGTTCGCTCGAAGACTGGACAAGAGACTTCATGTACGCGGCTCGCGCCCTTCGACGCGCGCCGGGCTTCACCGTCGTGACGGTGGCGACGCTGGCCCTCGCCATCGGAGCTAATACCGCGATTTTCAGCGTAGTCGACACCGTGCTGCTCGATCCGCTCGACTTCCCCGCCGCGGATCGGCTCGTCATCATCCGCGCGTCCGCCCCCGGCACCGACATGCCGGAGGAATTCCCACCAGCGCCCGAGTTCTATGTGCAATACCGCGACAACGCCGACATGCTCGAGGATCTGGGAATGTTCCGGGGACCGGGCCAGACAACTGTGCGGTCGGACGACCGCACCGAGCGGCTCTTCTTTCTACAAGCGATCCCGTCCCTATACTCCACGCTCGGTGTGACTCCGGCGCTGGGGCGCCTGCCCACGCCTGAGGATCCCTCAGGCCGGGTGATGGTGATCAGCCATTGGCTTTGGACAACGTGGTTCGGTGCCGATCCGTCGGTTATCGGCCGCTCGTACGAGGTCTCCGGCAACCCGCGCACGGTGATCGGCGTCATGGGCCCCGAGTTTCGATTTCCAGACGATCGGACGGCCCTCTGGATTCACGCGATGCTCGGTGACGAGACCCAGATCAGACCGGGAAGCTGGGGGTTCAATCTCATTGGACGGATGACGCCGGGACCCGATCACGCTGATCTGGAGTCGCAACTCGCCATCCTGGCCAGCCGCCTTCCCGAGCGTTTCGGCGGCTCGGCCGCATACAGGCGCATCATCGAACAGCACCGCCCAATCGTGCGCTCGCTGGAGGAATCGTTGGTGGGCGATGTCGCGCAGCCGCTCTGGCTGCTGTTAGGCGGGGTCGCGATCGTCCTCCTCATCGCATGTGCGAACGTTGCGAACCTGTTCACCGTCCGGGCGGAGAGCCGGCGGCGCGATCTCGCCGTGCGGCAGGCCCTTGGCGAGGGACGCGCAGGCCTGGTCCGCACCCAGATGGCGGAGGCCCTGCTGCTGGCGGCAATGGGTGGTGTGGGCGCCGCGGTTCTCGCATGGGTCGGCCTCCCGTTGCTCGTCAGCGCCGCTCCCGAGAACATCCCCAATCTCGCGGCGACGCGCCTCGATTCCGCCGCGCTGATCTTCACCGCCGGGGTCTCGTTCCTGGCCGCGTGTGCGTTCGGGCTCGTGCCGGCAATCCAATTCTCGAGACCGCGACTCGTGGGGGCTTTGAGACAGGCGGGTCACGGGGGGGAAGCGGGTGGTCACCGGGGCCGCAACGCTCTGGTGTTGGTGCAGACCGCATCCGCCCTTGTGCTCCTCGTGGGCTCGGGCCTGCTCATACGCAGCTTCTGGACGCTGAGCCGCGTCGATCCGGGGTACGACACGGAAAACATCTTCAGCTTTCAGGTCGCCCCCCAGCGCGCCGAGTTGAACAACGCGCCGGCATTCGCGCGGTTCCACGAGGCATTCATGGACCGCGTGGCCGGGCTGCCCGGCGTCGAGTCCGTGGGTCTCACGAACTGGCTCCCCTTGGACGAACAGGCGGGGAACGCCCGCGTCTTCACCGAGGCTACCCGGGTAAGTGGTGCAACACCACCACCCATGCGCTACACCCGCGTGGGTGGCGATTACTTCCAGACGATGGGAATCGCCGTCGAGCGCGGTCGACGGTTTGAGCGCAGCGATCACAGGGGAGGGGCGGTGAACGCCATCGTCAGCAACTCCGCCGCCGAGCAGCTCTGGCCCGACGAGGACGCCCTCGGCAAACGGTTCCTGCACGCCTCCGACACGACGGGCTGGCTTACCGTAGTGGGAATCGTGGAGGACATCTTTCTGGCGGACTTCCGGCAAGAGTCGGCCGACCCGATGATCTACCTCCCGATGCTGGGCCCCGATCCCAGTAATCGTAGCTGGGTGGTCGGGTCACCGGCGTATGTCGTGAAGTCGGCGCGAGCCGACGTGCTCGCTCCCGACATTCGCAGCCTCATGCGCGAAGTCGTACCCGAATCCCCGATGTACAGAGTCTTCACCATGGAGGGCCTGGCCGCGCGCTCGATGGCCCAGCTCTCGTTTACCATGCTCATGCTGGCCATCGCGTCGGGGCTGGCTTTGATCCTCGGCGCCGTCG
>CBDVAM010000212.1:0-2988 GCA_965371965.1 uncultured Phycisphaerales bacterium | reverse complement strand
CCCCAACCAGCACTCCAAGACGAACATCTCCTATTCTTACCAGGAACATACAAGGGCACAGAGAAAAAACTCTTGGATTTCAGGCTCTGTGGTGAGCTGATTCATCGGGGTTCTGGGATAGGTTCTGTGCTACAACCGCTCTGCCGCCAGGCTCGCCAGTTCACTCCGCTCGCTCTTGGCCAGCGTGATGTGCCCGACGATTCCCAGGCCCTTCATCTTCTCGACCGCGTACGCCAGCCCGTTGTTGGAGCTGTCCAGGTAGACGTGGTCGATCTGCTGGATGTCGCCGGTCAGGATGATCTTCGTCCCCTCGCCCACCCGGCTGACGATGGTCTTGACCTCGTGCGGCGTCAGGTTCTGGGCCTCGTCGACAAGCATGAACTGATGAGGGATGCTGCGCCCGCGGATATACGTCAGCGGTTCGAGCACCAGGCGACCGTCGGCGATCAGCTTCTCGATCCGCTGTTCGGTGGTGTGGCTCTCGGCGGCCTGGCCCTGGCTGCCGCGGGTGCTCAAGAGGTACGAGAGGTTGTCGAAGATCGGCTGCATCCAGGCCTCGAGCTTCTCGTCCTTGGTGCCGGGGAGGTAGCCGATGTCGCGCCCCATGGGCATGATCGGGCGGGCGACCAGGAGCTTGTCGTAGCGTTCTTCCTGGAAGACCTTGGTGAGCCCGGCGGCGATGGCGAGCAGGGTCTTGCCCGTGCCGGCGCTTCCCAGCAGCGTGACCAGACGGATCTCATCATCCAGCAGCAGGTCCAGGGCCATGGTCTGCTGGACGTTGCGGGCCATGATCCCGCTGATCGGCTTGCGCGGGCCGTGGACGGGGATGGTCTGGTCGGTGTCGCTCAGGCGGCGTGCGAGCCCGGAGTGGGCGTCGTCCTCGATGTCGCGCAGGATCAGAAACTCGTTGGGCGCGAGGTGGCGTTCGATCACGTCGCCGGACTCGGTCTCGATCGTGAGCAGATCGCTCAGGCGCTCGATGGGGAGCATCCGCTCCTTGTACAGCTCGTCGATCAGCTCGCCGGGGGTATCCAACTGGACGTAGCCCTGGTACAAGCGTTCGGCGTCGACCTTCTGATTCTGGAAATCCTCGGTGGTGATGCCGAGCGCGTCGCTCTTGATCCTCGCGGCGAGGTCGTTGGAGACGAATATCGCGTGCTTGCCTTCCTTCTTGAGGTGCCAGGCGACGGTGATGATCTCGTTGTCGGCGTTATCGACCTTGAGCGCGTCGGGTCTGGTGAGCTGCTCGACGACGACGCGGATGGTGCCGCTGTTGCCGTTGGCTGGGACGCCCTGGCGCACGGGCAGGTCGCCCCAGCGGACGCCCTCGGTGAGGTTGCCGTGGGCGCGCAGGCGGTCGAGGTGGCGGATGGCCTGGCGGGCATTTCGAGCGACCTCGTCCTCGCCCTTCTTGAGCTTGTCGAGCTCCTCGATCACCGGGAAAGGGATCACGACGTGGTTCTCTTGGAACACGAACATCGCGTCGGGGTTGTAGACCAGCACGTTCGTGTCGAGCACGAACTGCTTGACCCCGGCGGGAGCTGGCTTGGACTTCTTGCGCTCAGGGCTCATGGCTCATGCCTCGCCCACGGCGGGCGCGCAACGCGCCCCTCGCCACAGCGGTCCGCGAGACATTTGTCTTGCGGTGCGGTCGGCTCGGCGTGTCCCTGGCGTGGGTTCACTCAACGGGTTGCTCTTCGGCGGGCTCGCCGGCGTCCTCGTGCGCCTCGCCCTCCTCGGAATCCTGCTCGTCCTCTATTCGATCGGGGAACCGGATGCGTTCCATCTCGAGGATCCAATCCTCGATAAACGCCCGCCGATAGAGATCGAGCTCGATCTCTCGCCCGGCGAGGGTCGGATGCTCTTCGCGAATCTTGACGGTCACATAGAACTTGTGCCAGCGGCGCTTATCGATATCGTCGATGTCGTCGACGGCGAAGGACTTGCCGGCGGGGAGCGTGAGCGTCTTGGTGTCGGTGTCGTAGGAATACCTCTTGGTTGCGGTGCGCACGACCAGGAGCAGGCACCAGCCCGCCACGGTCATGCACACGCCGAAGATGAGCCACTGGACCGCGATGTCGTACAGGTGCACGGCCTTGGGCACATCGGTGATGCCCGCCCGCTCGGCGGTCAGCTCCTCGAGTCGCACGTCCGGGTCTTGTGGGCCGCCGTCGTCAACAAATGTCGTGTGCTCGGGCGTAAGCCGCCCGACGACGCTGAGCGATCGCAGCCAGAGATGGCGGCTTGTTTCCATATCGCTCAAGCCGGTCGAGGTTTGACGCTCGCTCAACTCTCGCAGGGCCTGCTCGGGGGCCTCGACGCTGACGTCCGCGGCGCGGATCGCTCGCCGACGATCGACCGGGCCGGCGGCCCCGTCGAGATACTCGTACTCGGCGACGATGCGGGCGAACTTCTCGCCACGTGCCGGATACACGATCGACGCGTCGATGAAGCCCCAGATTCCCAGGCCCCCGACGGCGATGATGATCAGCACCATCTTGAGTCGCCAGGCCGGACGGAGGGTTGTGGTCATGGTCGCCATCGTCTATGTCTCTCCGGTGCAACTCGTCCTGCGGAATCTCGCCGGCGACGATAGTGCGGGGCCCGCCTCGGGTCCTGCAACGTCTATCGACGATTTGCGTCCAGCGCTTCGACCCGATCGAGGGTCGCGTGCCACCATCTGTCGGCGGCGAGCCTTCCCCGCTCGCGACGAACCAGGGCACCATACCCCCCTGAATCTACCCGTCGCGTCGGGATTCGTGGATAGGGTGTGGACGACGCCAGAGTCCTGGTGAGCCACGCCGAGGTTTGGCGGCGGGCCTTCTCGCCCATCGAGAGCAGCGCACGCCGACGGATGATCCGCATCATGATCCCCAGTGTAGCCGGGGGCGTGGCGATCCAGCGTCACGATGGGCAGGACCGGTAACTTGAGGAGGGGCTGATGGGGCTTGGGGTGGGCCAAGGCGGGGTTTCTGGGCGTGCGGGGAT
>CBDVAM010000211.1:0-2989 GCA_965371965.1 uncultured Phycisphaerales bacterium | reverse complement strand
ACACCTGCGACATCGACAACGATGGCGACTGCGACGCCGAGGACTTCTTCGCCTACCTCGACCTCTTCGCGGCGGGGTGTTGAGGGAGGCACGTCGGCAGCGGGGTCTACGAAGGTCGGGACGGCTCCGGATGGAATCCGGCTAGCGGGGTCCGGAATTGGTCCGAACCGGGCACGCTCGCACAGACCACGCTCCCCATGCGGACAATCTCGTATCGAGGACAGCTCAGGAGTGTCTATCGGCGTGAGTTCCGCCGGGAAGCGCGCAGCGAATTGGGCAGAAAGTTGACATCCCGGCGTACCAATCTGCTAGGCTGTGCTCGAAGGAGACAAAATTCCATGTCAAACGCTTTCAGAATCATCGTGTCGACGGGCCTGGCTGTCAGCGTTGCTGCCGCTCAGCCGTCTGATAACTCCAAGCTCCACAACGGCCTGGGTGCCGCCGTGCGGACCCTCGGGCCCGGCGAGCTGCTGCCTGTGGTCATCGTCATGCGCGAGCAGACGCCCCAGGCCCAGATCGATGCCCTGGCCGAGATCGACGACAAGGGCGTGCGGCGCGACGCCGTGCTGGGCGCACTCCGCGAGACCGCGGCTCGGACCCAGGGCGGCGTCCTCGATGTGCTCAGGAATGCCCAGCAGACCGGCGCCGTCGGGGAGCGGCTTCGTCCTCTCTGGATCGCCAACATGATCGCCGTTGATGCTTCCCCGGCGGTGATCGCGAGGATTGCCGCTCGCGGTGATGTGGCCTACATCCACCACGACAAGCAGATCGGCGAAGAGGTCTTCCCCGTCCTGCCCGACGATGGAGATGAGATCGATGGCGATGACGGGGGCGTCACCGCGGCGATCACTTGTGGATTGAACAAGATCAATGCACCGGACGTCTGGAACATGGGCTTCACCGGCGATGGCGTCGTCGTCGGCATGATTGATACCGGCCTCTGCCGGAACCACCCCGATATCGCCAACAATGTCTGGGTGAACGTTGATGAGATCGTGGGCAACGGTATCGACGACGACAACAACGGCTACATCGACGACATCAACGGCTGGAACTTCCGCGACGACGACAACCTCGTCGTGGACACCAACGGGCACGGCACCCACACCTCCGGCACCGTCGCCGGCGACGGCACCAACGGCGAGCAGACGGGCGTCGCGCCATCTGCCGAGATCATGGTGCTCAAGTTCTGGAACCACTTTAGCGGCGAGAGCGTGGTCTGGGAATCCATGCAGTATGGCGCAGACAACGACGCCGATGTGCTGTCGGCGAGCATCGGCTGGCCGCACAGCATGAACCCCGATCGCGCCATGTGGCGTCTGGTCAGCGAGAACACCTTCGCCGCCGGTGTGGTGACTGTCTATGCCGCGGGCAACGAGGGCACATGCTGCGGCATCGATTCGGTACGTACGCCCGGGGACGTGCCCGACATGATTACCGCCGGGGCGACCGACTGCAACGACAGCATTGCCGGGTTCTCCAGCCGCGGACCGGTGACCTGGCAGAACGTCGATCCTTACTTTGATTGGCCCCATCCCCCGGGCAAGCTCAAGCCGACCATCTCGGCCCCGGGCGTCAACACCCTCTCGCTGGCCATTGGTGCCTGCACGGCGTACAGAAACCTCAGTGGGACGTCGATGGCAACCCCGCACACCGCGGGCACGGTCGCGCTCATCCTCCAGGCAAACCCCAACCTTGACCACTTCGATGTCAAGCAGATCCTCAAGGACACCTCCGTCGATCTCGGGGCCAGCGGCGAGGACAACGTCTTCGGCCACGGGCGCATCGACGCCCTCGCGGCGGTCGAGATGGCGCTGTCCATGGGCGGCTGTGACGCCGACATCGACGGCGACGGCGACGCCGACGCCGACGACTTCTTTGACTATCTCGACGCGTTCGCCGCCGACGATCTGGACATCTGCGATATCAACGGCGACGGCTATTGCGACGCCGACGACTTCTTCGGGTATCTCGATCAGTTCGCCGCGGGCTGCTAGGGCCGGCATCGCCGGTTGTTTCATTCCACGAATCGGGGGCCTCTTCGGAGGCCTCCGTTCTTTGAGTTTCATGGTGCCTTGAGTTCGTACGAGTAAGGGAGGGCGGGTCGTGACAACCGTACCGATGATTCTGATGGCAATCGGAGTGGCTGGCGGCATCGCCGTCGCCCAACCGTTGGAACAGCAGAGGCTCCGCAACGGGCTCGACGCCGCGGTGCGTTCGGCCGAGCTCGGCCAAATGCTCCCGGTCGTGATCGTCATGCGAGAGCAGACGCCCCAGGCTCTGATCGACGGCGCGATGGGCATCGATGACAAGGCGGCCCGTCGGGCTGCGATTGTCGGGTTGCTGCGCGGGACCGCCCGACGAACCCAGGGGTCCGTGCTCGGTGTGCTCTTGGACGGCCAGCGCCAAGGCCTCGTGGGCGAGCGACTCAGGGCGATGTGGATCTCCAACATGATCGCGGCGGACCTCTCACCCAGGCTCATCGGTGAGATCGCCGGGCGCGACGACGTCGCCTACATCCATCTGGACAAGCGCATCGGCAACGAGGTCTTCCCGGTGGAGCCGGGCGATGGAATCGAGATCGAGGGCGGCGGCGTCACCGCGGCGATCACCTGCGGGCTGAACAAGATCAACGCACCCGAGGTCTGGAACATGGGTTTCCAGGGCGAGGGCATCGTTGTGGCCATGGTCGACTCGGGCCTGTGCATCGCGCATCCCGATATCGCCAACAACGTCTGGTTCAACCCGGGCGAGATCCCGAACAACGGCATCGACGACGATAACAACGGCTACATCGACGACATCAATGGCTGGCACTTCGAGTTCGACAATAACAATATTTCCGACCCCATCGGGCACGGCACCCACACCTCGGGAACCGTCGCCGGCGCCGGCACCCACGGGCAGCCGACCGGCGGGGCGCCACGCGCCCAGCTAAAGAAGGGGCCCAAAACCCGGCCCGTACACGCCCAGATCGCTGTGGGGGAGG
>CBDVAM010000210.1:0-3090 GCA_965371965.1 uncultured Phycisphaerales bacterium | reverse complement strand
CAATAGCCGCGACTTTTACTCGACCATATTCGTCGGCTGGCGCGGCTCGGGACTTTGCGACAACTCTAACGGTTCTTGCCAAAATTCCGTCCATCTGGCTTGGCGCGGCCACCAACCACCGGCGGACCGAAAACCAGCCGCAGATGATCGGACCTTCAGATAGATCGATGCGCCGAGACCCTCAGCCCAGAGGACCAGCTCGTAACGATGCATGCAAAGACTGGTTGAAGAGCACGCCAAGGCCGGGCGTCAACGCCGATCGTCGCCCTCGTCTCGCTCCTCGACCGCGAGTTCCTGGGTCTCGACCGCGTCGCGCCCATTGTCCTGCTCTTGGCCCGCGGGCTCGGCGTAGGTCGTCCGCGGGATATTCGTCACCACACGCAGCTTCGCCCAGAACAGCAGACTGATCGAGATCCCACCGCCCACGATCAGCAGCGCAGACCGGCGCAGAACCAGACGCCGCCGATTCTTGGCTACGTTGCCTGGCACTCCGCTCTGGTCGCGATCCATCGGGCGATCTCCTCTAGCTATCTATCCGCTCTGTTTGCCAGGCCGGTTCAGATCCGCGCTCAGTTCCGCCCGGTCGTGATATGCCCGGTGAACCCGTCGACCGCGATCCAGTACTCATCGTCCGCGCCCACGATCGTTATCAGACCCCCAGCGCTCGGCGTCGTGCCTTGCGGCTGGGTCACCGGGGCGCCCATCTCATCAAAGATGAGCACCGGCTGCCCATCGAAGCTCGCACCGGTGATCGTCGCCCCGCCAAAGCGTTCCTCATCGAAATCCATTCCCAGAATGTCGTCCACGCGTGTGTGGTCGTACATCACGTCGTTCACCGGATCGAGCACCGGGCCGGTCACCCGGATGATGATGTATCGGTTCTCATCGGGAATGAACATCACCGCCCGACCCTGCTGGAAGGCCATGGCGTCGCTCTGGGCGAACGTCATGTCCGCCACGAGCGTCCGAACGCTCGATCGCACGCGAAAAGCCCCGGCCTGCCCGATCGTCGGGATGACCGCCGCCGCGGAGATCCCCATGATCATGACCACGATGAGGATCTCGATCAGTGTGTAGGCGCGCGCGCGCATTGCCGTCCCTCCTACTACCCCCTGCCGGTCGATTCAGCCGCCCTCGGGCAGGCGAATCTCGGGCATCTCCGTCACTCTCACGCTCAGCCCGCCGCGGAGCATCGCGTTCATCTGCTCCACCTGCCTGCGCAGCAGTCGCATCTCGTGCATGATCTGCTTGCGCTGCTCGGCGGCGCTGATCAGGCCCCCACCCTCAGGGCGCGCGACCTGCTGGCCCGCGTGGCTGATCTGCGCATCGGCCCGGTTCGGCCCCTGGCCCAGGGCGAGAATCCCCAGGCTCAGTGCGATGACCGTCAGAGCGCCGTTGCGATAGCTGTTCTTGTTCATGATATTGGCTCCATATGCCCACAGGGCGGCTGCACGCCGAAACCTTGCGGACTTCGTTTCGCCAATCGGACCATTCGTCGCCTCGGTTGAGTCGTCCATCGGAGCCTCCCGCAGATTTTCCGGACCAGGGGCCCCGCCATGGGCGCCCTCGCGGAATCCAAAGAACCCGCCCGCCACTCTCGTGGCGAGGCGGGTCGAGCGTCAGACCAATCACGGCCTGTCATACGGCTGGTCGTTGGCGTCGAAGCTGCCCGCCCACACCTGCCCGGTCGTGTCGTCGAAGATCCAGCCGTGGGTCGTCTGATAGGCGCCATCGGGGGCGTTGGCGATCACGATCACGCCGGCGTTCACGCCGCCGACCCAGGAGTTCACCGGCGGGCCGCTCATGTACTCTCCGGGCAAGACCAGCTCGCCCCAGGTGCCGTCGCCGGCCAATACGTTGGGCAGCGCGTTGGCGTTGCGGACCCGGTAGATCTCGATCGCCCGGCGGAGCTTGGTCAGCTCGTGATGCGCCGTGGCCATCCGCGAGTCGTCGGTGGCGCTCGCGAACTGGGGCGTCACGACCGCGGCGAGGATGCCCAGGATCACGACGACGATCAGGATCTCCACGAGCGTGAACGCGTTCTCCTTGGCGACTTCGAGCTTCCTGGCGTGCATCCCCAATCCTCCTCATTCCTTCGAGCAATCAGACTCCAACCATGAAAATCGGCCGAACTCGTTTCCGAGATCGGCCGGTCTGTTAATCGCATCCGGAGCGAACTCCGGCTACCCAGATTACGGGTTCTGGTGGTAGGTCAACGTGCTGGTGCCGACATTCCACTCCCAGGCGAAAGTCGCGTCACCGCCGACGGCGTACATCGCAGGATCACCGTAGAACGGATTCGAGGGAGAGTTCTTGAGGTAGTCACCTGTCACAAGGATACCGAACTGACCGGCAGCCGGATCTCCAGGCAGTTGGAGTTCGAGCATCGTCGGATAGTTGCCGGTCTTGGCCCGGAACAGCTCGATCTGGTTCTGGATCGTGCTGACCTGCGTGTCCATGTTGCCCACACGAGCATCATCGGCAGCGGTTGTGAACTGAGGAACAACGATCGCCGCGAGGATACCCAGGATGACGACCACGATAAGGATCTCGACAAGTGTGAAACCGCGCTTGATCTGACGCTTCATAGCTGACCTCTCCTTCGGCATATTGCCGTAGCCCCAGGGGCGACGTGCCCCCCGATGTTCGATGCCGCCGGCAAAGCCGTTTCGGGCCGCACGGGCAAAAGCCGCTCGCACCCTTGCCCGCACGTCCCGGGAACACCCCAGAACCACCGGCGACACATCTGACATCGGAGAACGTGCATTACACCTGTGGGCCAAGGCCACCCGGTTGTGCCCACATCGGTCGCCCTGTGCCGATCAGGGCGGGTAGACCACCATTGCGGGCGATATTCATCGAGTTACAGGGTCAAGAAACCCGCCCATGGCCAATATCCGCCGCACCCAACCCACCAGAACACCCTGAACAGAGCCGCGGGCGTAGGCAAGCGAACCTCTTTCAGAGCCGCAGGGCGTAAGCACGCGGACTCTCCAAAACCGAGCCGCAGGGCGTAAGCACGCGGACCTCTTTCAGAGCCGCAGGGCGTAAGCACGCGGACTCTCCAAAACGGAGCCGCAGGGCGTAAGC
>CBDVAM010000209.1:0-3214 GCA_965371965.1 uncultured Phycisphaerales bacterium | reverse complement strand
CGGGCGCGGGTTTCCAATGAGCGTGCGCGCCGTTTCTTTGAGTCGTTTGACAAGGATGTCTGGGACGACCCAGACGCGGTGATGGGACGGGCTGGGTGGGAGTCGTGGTTGAACGCGACGAGCGAGATCTCGGGTGTCGCAGACGACGACGAGTTGGGGGGCGGGGGATGAGGTTTCGATTCGATGATCGTGCGTTGGGTTCGAGATGAGCGGGGGTGGTGCTTTGGGGATTCGTGGCGGACACGGTGGTACGGGCGGCGTGCTGGAGGTGCAGCTTGCGTCGATGCGCGAGATGGACACGATGAGCCGGGAGTTGGCGGAGATATGCGACGGTGAGCCGGAGGAGATTCTCAAGGCGCTGGCGTCGCGCGAGAGCCTGCTCAAGGAGATCGGCGAGCGCCAGGGGGCGATCGAGAGAGATCGCGGTGATGGGGGCGAGGGGATGCGCGGCGAGATCGAGGCGCTGGCGGCGGTCGTGCACCAGCGCGACGAGAAGACACTCGGGACGATCTTGGCGCGCCGCGATGAGATCATGGCGGAGTTGAAGTCGGTGGATCGCTCGCGCGAAGCGATCCGGGCGTACGGGCCGGGCGAGCGGGATCGAAGGCGGTATCGGGATGACTCGGCATGAGTGATGGATCGAACGACAACACGGCGGCGATGAACGCCTCGGACCTCGTCGAGCTGATGGGTGAGTTCAACGCGGTGACGGGGCGGCTGCAGGAGTCGCACGCGGCGCTGCAGGGAGAGGTTGCGCGCCTGAATCGGGAGCTGGACGAGGCGAACGAGAGGGTGCAGCGGTCGAGGCGGCTCGCGGCGCTGGGGGAGATGGCCGCGGGGATCGCCCATGAGGTGCGGAACCCGCTGGCGGCGATCGGGCTGAACGCGAGGCTGATTGAGCGCGGGGAGAACGTCGGGGAAGAGTCTCGCGAGCTTGCGCGCCGGACGGGGGAGGCGGTGCGTGCGGTGGATGCGATCGTGCGGGACGTGCTGAGTTTTTCGCGGGATCTTCGCCCGCGGGTCGAGCGGGAGGATGCGATTGCGATGGTGGAGCGGGTGCTGCGAGCGGCGCTTGTAGGCGAAGAGGTCGAGGTGGAGATGGATCGAGCGGGGCTGGGCGGGTTGGAGTTGTGGTGCGATGGGGGGATGCTGAGCCAGGCGATGCTGAACGTGGTGCGCAATGCGCTGGAGGCGATTGCGGAGGTCGGGCAGAGCGGGGTGTTGCGGATCGGGGCCCGGATGGATGGACGGTTTGCGATCATCGAGATCAGCGACAGCGGCACGGGGATCGACGGGGCGACGCTGGATCGGATGTTCAATCCGTTCTTCACGACACGCGCGAGCGGGACGGGGCTGGGCCTTGCGATCGTTCATCGGATCATTGACGCGCACGAGGGGGAGATCGCGGTGCGATCGGGCGAGCTGGCGGCGCTGGGGCGGGGCACGAGCTTTGAGATTCGGATCCCGGTATTGGAAGAGAACAACGTAGACGTGGTTGGGGCGAGGTCACCGGAGGATGAGCCCATTTGTACACCTGTCACGGTCGTGAAGACCGGTCTGGAGCATGCGGCATGAGCACGGTGTTGATTGTTGATGACAAAGAGATGATGCGCGAGAGTGTGACGGCGACGCTGACGCGGGCGGGGATGGAGGCGATCGCCGCGGAGTCCGGTGAGCGGGCGATCGAACTGGCAAGCAAGTGTCGGCCGGACGCTGTGGTGAGCGATCTGCGGATGCCCGGGATGGGCGGGCTGGAGCTGCTATCGAAGCTCAAGGCGATCGACGAGGATCTGCCGGTGGTGCTGATGACGGCGTTTGGGGCGGTGGATACGGCGATCCAGGCGATGAAGGCCGGGGCGTTTGATTACATTACCAAGCCGTTCGAGGGCGACGAGCTGGTGATCGCGGTGAAGCGTGCGATTCGCCACGCGAGGGTGGTGCGCGAGAACACGGTGCTGCGCGCTCAGGGCGAGGGGCGGGAGATCGGGCACGGGCTCGATCGGGTCATCGGCGAGTCGCCGGCGATCCGGCGGGTGAAGGAGCAGGTCCGCGCGGTGGCGAACTCGGGCGGGAACGTCCTGATCTGCGGCGAGAGCGGGACGGGCAAGGAGGTCATCGCCCGGGCGATCCACGAGCTGAGCCCGCGGGGTGAGAACACGATGTTGTGCGTGAACTGCGCGGCGCTGTCAGAGAGCCTGCTGGAATCGGAGTTGTTCGGGCATGAGCGGGGTGCATTTACGGGTGCCGAGCGGATGCGCAAGGGGCGGTTCGAGCTTGCCGACGGCGGGACGCTGCTGTTGGATGAGATCTCGGAGGTGAGCCCGAAGATCCAGGCGAAGCTGCTGCGGGTGTTGCAGGAGCAGTCGTTTGAGCGGGTGGGTTCGAGCACGCCGGTGATGGTGGATGTGCGGGTGGTGGCGACGAGCAACCGGGACCTGCCCAGGGCGGTGGGGACGGGCGAGTTTCGTCAGGACCTGTTTTTTCGGTTGAACGTGCTGCCGATCCACATGCCGCCGTTGCGTGATCGGGTCGAGGACATCGCGGCGCTGAGCGGTCATTTTATCGCGGGTGTGTGCGAGCGGGACGGGCGGGCGGCGAGGCGGTTCGATGCTGATGCGATCGCGCTGTTGCAGAGGTATGACTGGCCCGGGAATGTGCGGGAGCTACAGAACATATGCGAGCGGGCGGTTGTGCTGAGCGCCTCGGGCAGCGGCGTGGGCTCGGGCGAGGGCGGGGATATCGGAGCGGGGTTGATCGAGCCGTGGCTGGGGCAGATGGGCGGGGCGGTGATCCGCGAGCCCAAGCCGATGGTGGGCGGCGTGAACGGAGCAAATGGAGCCCATGGGGGAGTTGGCGAGAGCTTCGCGGGGCGGTCGTTCGGCACGGTCAACGGCAACGGCTTTATGGAGGGGCATGGCGGCGGCGAAACGAGCGGGCCGATCAAGACGCTGGCGGAGATCGAGCGCGAGGTCATCGTGCAGACGCTGCGGCGATTCAATGGGCATCGCCAGCGGACGGCCAAGGCGCTTGGGATTGGCGTACGGACGCTGGGATTGAAGCTGAAGAAGTGGAAGGAAGAGCAGTTGGTGGAGCAGACGTTGTGAGAGGGGCAATAGGCAATGGGGAGGAGGGGCAGGAAACGGGAAAGATGTGGATGATTGCCGACTGCCGACTGCCGACTGCCGACTGCCGACTGCCGACTGCCGACTGCCGA
>CBDVAM010000208.1:0-3460 GCA_965371965.1 uncultured Phycisphaerales bacterium | reverse complement strand
AGCACTCCAAGACGAACATCTCCTATTCTTACCAGGAACATACAAGGCACAGAGAGCACAGAGGGGGATTGGGTTGGACAGGGAGAGGAATAGGCTGTGGGACTGTGCCAGAGCCGCTATTCTGTCTGAGCCGCGCCAGGGTCTTTGGCTTTTCTCTGTGCTCTCTGTGCTCTCTGTGCCTCTGTGGTGCATCCTCCTCGGGGAGTCCTGCGTCATCCCGAGACGAGGCTCGGTGCGGTACAACTCCAGGGACCCTGCAAAGCGAAAACCAGATCGTCAATACCGGATAACATGGGATCATGATCCAGGTTCGAGGTCTGTCCAAGAGTTTCGGTGCGCTCCGCGCGGTCGACGATGTGTCGTTCGAGATCGAGCCAGGTGTGACGTTTGGCCTTCTGGGGCCCAACGGTGCCGGCAAGTCCACGACCATCAACATGATCGTGGGCGTGCTTGAACCGGATGGCGGTTCGGTCGTCATCGATGGTGGCGGTACTCCGGCCGAGGCGCGTCGAGTGATTGGCGTCGCGCCGCAATCGATCGCGCTGTATCCGGAGTTCACCGGCATCGAGAATCTGCGCTTCTTTGCGTCGCTCTATGGCTACAAGGGCAAGTCGCTCGCCAGGCGCGTCGACTGGGCGCTGGAGTTCGCCGGGCTGGCCGATCGTGGGCGCGATCGCGTGGCGGCGTACTCCGGCGGCATGCAGCGAAGGCTCAACCTCGCGGCGGCGCTGATTCACGAGCCACGGATCCTGCTGCTGGATGAGCCGACCGCCGGTGTCGATCCGCAGTCCCGCAACCACCTCTTTGAGTGCATCGAGCAGTTGCGAGCCGACGGGCTCACGATCATCTACACCACGCATTACATGGAGGAAGCCCAGCGGTTGTGTGATCGCGTGGCGATCATGGATAACGGGCGCGTTCTTGAGATGGATACGGTCGACGGTCTGATTCAGCGCCATGGCGGCGCCTCGGTCATTCAGATGGAACTCGTCCAGCCGCCCCCGCCCGGCGCGGACATGCCCGGCAGCATCGACGGGACCACGCTTCGCATCACGACCGACGATCCGGTGGGCGAGATCAATGCGCTGCAGGCCCGGGACATCGCGTTCAAGACCCTTGAGCTCCACCATCCCAATCTCGAGACCGTATTCCTTTCACTCACGGGTCGGCATCTGCGCGACAAATAGGAGACCACCGTGAGAAACATCTTCACGATGGCCAAGAAGGACCTGTTGCTGCTCTGGCGCGACAAGTTCGGCGTGTTCTGGATCCTGCTGTTCCCGCTCATGTTTGCCCTGTTTTTCGGGTCCATCTTTGGCAGCGGCGGCAGCGGCGGCAGCTCGGGGATGGATATCGCGTTCGTCGACCTGGACAACACCGACCAGTCCCGCCGGTTCATCGAGCTGCTCGGTGAGAACGATGCGATCGACCTTGAGCGGACGCCCGACGAGGAGGCGTGGACCATCGATGCCGCAAAGGACGCGGTGCTCTCGGGTGATGCGGTCGCGTATGTCGCGCTGCCCGAGGGGTTTGGCGAGGCCGGCGGCATGGCGATGTTCACCGGGGACGCTCCGGAGATTGAGGTCGGTGTGGACCCGTCGCGATCAGCAGAGAAGGGGTATCTCGAGGGGCTGCTTATGGAAGCATCGTTCCGGCGCCTCCAGGACTCGTTCACCGATCCCATGTCGATGCGTGCGGACCTCGCGCAACTCAGGCAGGACGTTCTGGACAACGAGGATGTGAGCGATCAGTGGCGTACCTCGCTCATCACGCTGTTCGACTCGCTGGACACCTTCGCCGGCATGGCCGACGAGGCGATTCAAGCCGAGGATGAGTCTGGCGCGACTGGCCCGCCGGATCTCTCGCCGATCAGGATTCGGCACGCCGATGTGATCCGGCGTCGTGAGGGACCGCTGAACGCGTTCGAGATTTCCTTTCCGCAGGCGATCATCTGGGGCATCATGGGTGCCTCGGCGGGGCTGGCGATGATGTTGGTGCAGGAGAAAGCTCGCGGCACCTGGGTCCGGCTGCGACTTGGGCCGCACAGCACAACGCACATTCTTGCGAGCAAGGGTCTTTCCTGTTTCATCACCTGCCTGGCGACCATCGTGGTGCTCATGCTGGTCGGCTACCTGGTCCTGGGCGTGGGTGTCCAGTCGTGGGTTGGGCTTGGGCTGGCGGTTTCCTGCAGCGCGGCGTGCTTCACGGGGCTCATGATGATCTTCTCGACGCTGGGCAAGACCGAGCAGGCGGTAGCAGGCTGGGCGTGGGGGGGCCTGATGCCCATGGCCATGCTGGGCGGCGGGATGGTCCCGCTCATGATGATGCCCTCGTGGATGCGATCGCTGGGCAGCATCTCCCCGGTCAAGTGGTCCATCTACGCGATGGAAGGAGCGATCTGGCGCGGCTTCACACTCGGGCAGATGGTGGTGCCCTGCATCATCCTGCTGGCGATCGGGGTCGGCGGGTTCGCCTTCGGCACGATTGTGCTCGGGCGGCGTGAGGGCTAAGGCGGGTTGGAGAACGCCTGGTATGTGCGCAGGGTTTGGGCTGGGGTGGCAGACAATAACGCTGCAACCCCGTGCCAGGGCGATTGTTCTGCATAAGCCTCGCCAGAGTCTTTGCCTCTTCTCTGTGCCTCTGCGGTGAGTCTTGACTCGGTTTGGCCCGTACCCTTGGCCCATGAGTACACCACGCATCCTCGCATTCGCCGGTAGTGCCCGCAAGGCGTCGTTCAACAAGTGTGTCGTGGCGGTGGCGGCGGGGGCTGCGGAGCGTGCTGGGGCGGAGGTCACGCTGCTCGACCTTGGCGACTATCCGCTGCCGATCATGGATGAGGATGTGGAAGCGCGAGATGGGTTGCCCGCCAATGCCCGCAAGCTCAAGGATCTATTCCTGTCGCACGATGGGCTGTTGATCGGTTGTCCGGAGTACAACAGCTCGATCACGCCGCTGCTGAAGAACTTGATCGACTGGGTGAGCCGCCCGTGCGAGGGTGAATCGCCGCTGGGCTGTTACGACGACAAGGTCGCGGGGCTGGTCGCGGCGTCGCCTGGGGGGCTTGGCGGGTTGCGGGGCCTGCGCGATGTGCGGTCGATCCTGTCGAGTATCAAGGTGCTGGTGATTCCCGAGCAGGCCGCGGTTGGTAATGCGCATTCGGTGCTCGAGGGTGGGACGATCAAGGATGAGAAGGTGTTGGCGATGGTGGAGGGAGTGGGGGAGCGGTTGGCGCACTGTTGTGGGGCGATGATGGGGGGGTGAGGGGGAAAGGGACGGAGGCACGAAGGCACGAAGGGGGGAGGGGGATTCGGCAGGCGGGATTCGGCAGGCGGGATTCGGGCGCGCGGTGCGTGACTGAGGCGGAGGAGTTGGGCGGCGGCTTTGCGGGCGGATTCGTGGTGTCGGGATTCGGCAGGCGGGATTTGGGATGCGGGGGGGTAGGAAAGGGACGAAGGCACAG
>CBDVAM010000207.1:0-3504 GCA_965371965.1 uncultured Phycisphaerales bacterium | reverse complement strand
CTTCGACGCGGGCCGAGAGTTGTGCGCGAATATCGACCGAGCGCATGGCGCGGATGGCGCCGTGCCCGGGATAGCTCTTGGCGATGGGCTGGGCGGAGAGGACGACGGTGTGGACGCTGAGCGGGCGGACCGCTATTTCGGACCTCTCGGGGTTCTTTTTGGTGGCAACCAGCAGGGCGAAGAACCCGATCGAGACCGCCAGGACACCGAGGCCGATCAGCCCTCGGAACGCCGCCGGCAGAAATCGCTTGGAGATGATCGGGGACATGGGGCTCCCTTGGATAGACGCCTGGGAGGTCGATCGTATCCGTGGGTAGGTTCGACGAAATCTCTACACGAGATGAATCAGCTCCCGAAGATCCGCGGCACGAGCACCGCCGACGCCAGCACCACGACGCCAATAGCCAGCAAATTCATCGCGAATCCCGCGCGGGCCATGCGGGCGATGCTGACATGTCCGGAGGCAAAGACCACTGCGTTTGGGGGCGTCGCGACCGGGAGCATGAACGCGCAGCTCGCCGCGAGCGACGCCGGGATCATGAGCATGAGCGGGTCCATGCCCAACGCGGCGGCGGCGGAGACGAGCACGGGCAGAATCGCGTTGGTTATCGCGGTGTTGCTGGTGAGCTCGGTCATGAAGATGACCAGGGTCGTGACCAGGAACGTGATGACGAGCGGATGGACACCCTTGAGCCCAACAAAGAGCGAGCCGAGGTAGGCGTCGACGCCGGTGGTGCTGATGCCCTTGGCCAGCGCCAGGCCCCCGCCGAAGAGGAGGAGGATGCCCCAGGGCAGCTTCTCGGCGGTCTTCCAGTCGAGCACGCGGTGTTCGCGGTCGGCGGGGATCAAGAAGAGGATGAGCGCGCCAGCCATCGCGATGGTCGTGTCGTTGAGATTGACGAGCGCAGAGACGAGCAGGGAGGGGTCGGCGTTCTCGGGGGTGAGGCTCACGCCGAGCCGCTGGAGGAGCGGGCGGATGATCCAGAGGCTTGCGGTAAGGGTGAAGACGATGAAGGTGGACCACTCGCCACGCGACATGGGTCCGAGGTGGTGGAGCTGGTCGCGGATGAGTTTGCGTCCGCCCTCGATACGTTCGATCTGGTCGGGGAACGCGAAGCGGGTGAGATAGACCCAGGCGATGGGCAAGAACACAACCACGATCGGGACGCCCAGGAGCATCCAGCGGGCAAAGCCGATCTCGATACCGAGTTGTTCGCGTGCGATGCCGGCGAGGACCATGTTTGGCGGCGTGCCGATGAGCGTGCCGACGCCGCCGATGGAGGCGCTGTAGGCGATGGCGAGCACGAGGCATGTGGCGAAGGATGCGAGGCGCTGGTCGTTCTCTTGATACCCGCCCTGGGCCTTGACCATCTCGACGACGCTGAGGGCGATGGGCACGAGCATGATCGCCGTCGCGGTGTTGGAGACGAACATGCTGAGGAGCGCCGTGGCAACCATGAAGCCGGCGATCATGCGCTTGGGCTGGGTGCCGATGAGGAGGATGGTCATGAGTGCGATGCGTTTGTGCAGACCCCAGCGCTGCATGGCGAGCGCGAGCAGAAATCCGCCCATGAACAGGAAGATGATCGAGTCGCCGTATCTCGCGGTTGTGCCCTTGACATCGAGGACGCCCAGGATGGGGAACAAGACGATGGGCAGCAGGGCGGTTGCGCTGAGGGGGATCGCTTCGGTGAGCCACCAGACAGCCATGAGGGTCGCGACGCCGGTGCAGGCGCGGGCCTGTAGGCTGAGGCCCTCGCGCAAGCCGGTGTCATGGATTGTCTCTGCGGGGAGGATCAGCACGACGAACAGGCCCAGGACGGGCCCGGCGAGCAGGGCGGCCCGGCGGAAAAGAGTGATGCGGCTCGGCATGGGTCTGGTCGATGCGCCTCGGGCCGGGATCTGGGCTCAATGGCCCCGCGGTTCAGATCCGCTTGGTTGGCGACCAGGACACCGACGGCACCGGACGAACCACGTTTATGGCTGCTGCGGTCAAGCCCTGACCAGATTCACGATCGCGCCCGTGCACCGGGCCCGGTCGCCAACCGAACGGATCCGAGAACAGATGATAGCGGCCCTAGACTCTGTCCATGCCCGAGGGACCCACCCAGGAGCAGTTGCACCCCAGGGAGCTGGCCGCCAAGCAGCGGGCGGTGCTGCTCGCGTCGCTGCGAACCGTCTTTGTCGCCGGCTTTGTCATCGTCGGGACTCTGGCGATTCTCGGCGGCGAGAACACCGGCGACCGGATCCCGCTCGTCGAGGGCTGGTATCTGATCTTGGGCTTTGGGATCGTGCTCGCTGTCATCATCGGGCTGGTCGATGTTCTCACGCCGAACAAGAAGATCTCGACGGTCGCGAGCGTTTTCT
Source organism: uncultured Phycisphaerales bacterium (assembly GCA_965371965.1). Lineage (GTDB taxonomy): Bacteria > Planctomycetota > Phycisphaerae > Phycisphaerales > UBA1924 > S146-42. The sequence continues at coordinate 1,137 of CBDVAM010000207.1, read as the reverse complement.
TCGGCCTCATGGCCGCGATGCTCGCGACGTTCGTCGCCGGACAGTTCATCGACCTGATCGCCCGCCTCTATGGCATCCAGTATGACCAGCTCATAAGCACCGCGAAGGTCCTGGTGGGCATCGGCCTGGCCTATCTGGGCGTGATAACCGTGCTCCAGACCCAGGACGACTTTCGCCTGGTGATCCCGTACGTCGAGTTCGCAAAGCAGATCCGCGGCGCGCGTCCGTTCGTGCTGGATACCAGCGTCCTGATCGACGCGCGGATCGTCGATATCGGCGAGACCGGGCTGATCCAGTCGCCGCTGGTCATCCCGCAGTTCGTCGTCACGGAGTTGCAGATGCTGGCCGACAGCCGGGACCGTCTCAAGCGCGAGCGGGGGCGCCGGGGCCTGGACGTGATCACCAAGCTGCAACGTGTGCCGCTGCTGGACGTCTCGATCGACGACACGCCGGTCGTGGGCAAGGCGGTCGATCAGATGCTGGTGGCGTTTGCCGGGTCGATGCCGGCGGTGATCGTCACGACGGATCTGGGCCTGACGCGCGTGGGGCGGATCCAGGGCGTTCAGGTGCTGAATCTGAACGACCTGGCCAACGCGATGAAGCCCAGTCTGGTCCAGGGCGAGCAGTTCAATATCCGCCTGGTCAAGGCGGGCGAGCAGAAGGGCCAGGGGGTCGGATACCTCGAGGACGGCACGATGGTGGTCGCCGAGGACGGTGGCGAGCACGTCGGCAAAGTCGTGCTGCTGACGGTGACGAACATGGTGCAGACCTCGGCGGGGCGGATGATCTTCGGGCGGGTGAGCGATTCGGATGATGACGCGGACTCGTCGGCGGGCGAATCGGATGATCTGCCCGCATCGACGGCGGGCCAAGAGGCGCGGTCGCTCGGCACGGGTGAAGATGTTACCGGTGGCCCAACGGCCTCACAGCCGACCCGACCAGGCCCGCTGCCGCATGGAGTGCGCGGACATGGGCGGAATCCGCGCAGATAACAGTGCGGAGTCGTGATTGGATGACGAGCTCAAGACGCGAGCGACAGACGTTTCGGAGCTTGAAACGCGCGTTCGCCAACCCTCGCTTGCGAGGCTATTGCGCCATTAGCGCCCACTAGCTTGCGCTTTTGCCGCGCTGCGTCCA
>CBDVAM010000206.1:0-3663 GCA_965371965.1 uncultured Phycisphaerales bacterium | reverse complement strand
CTTGAGCCTGCTTTGCCGAGGGTGCGTGCGCAATATGTCCCCACAACTCGTCGTCCTGTGAAGATTGCACCAGACATTTCAGACCGTTCCACTCTGCCGGGTTGTGACTTGCGGTAACGACCATGCCACCACCGTAAAGTGTTTGAAAAGCTGCCGCGACCCCGACCGTCGGTGTGGGAACGACGCCGAGATCATCGACATCGCAACCAACTGACAGCAACCCGGCGATGGCGGCATGATGGATCATCTCACCGCCATCCCGCCCATCGCGGCCGATCACAACAGTCGGACGCCCATCGCGACCTACCGCAACGGTCGGAGTCTTGGATTCCACGCTCTGGCGCAACCACGTCCCAAACGCCGCGGCGTACCGCATCGCGACCTCAGGCGTCAAGCTCTCGCCGACGATGCCTCGCAGGCCGCTGATACCGAGAATGAGGGGGGCGTCTGGCATGGGGGCGATGATAGTGTCAGAGCCGCGTGCGTGAGCACGCGGACCATTTGTGCCCAACTCCACCTGTGGCGACCGGCCTGCATCCGAGGAGTTGGGCGTTCGTTGTTGGATCGTTTCCTGCGAGCCGCGCCCGTGAGGAAGCGGTCTGAGACCCGCCCACAGCGCGTCCGCTCCCTAACGGTCGCGGCTCGTTGATTAAATGCTCACTGCCCCCCGTACGTCCAAGGTCCGCGTGCTCACGCACGCAGCTCTGACAGAGGCCCAAACGCCGAACAAGAAGAGCCCAGGCTCGCGCCAGGGCCTCTGTTGGAGTTGTTCCCTACGCTCTGGCATGTACTCGATCGCCGTGCATCGTGAGTTCTGTGCCGCCCATGCGCTTTCGATCGGCGGACGGGTCGAGCCGCTGCATGGGCACAACTGGAACGTGGAGGCGGTGATCGAGGGGGCGGAGCTGGATGGCGACGGGCTGTTGTGCGATTTTCATCGCGTCGAGGCGGTGCTGGATGAGATCCTCGGCGAGTACAACAACGCAAACCTGAACGAGATCGAGCCGTTCGATCGGCTGAATCCGTCCGCCGAGCATGTGGCCCGCCATATCGCCGATGTCCTGGGCGAGCGGCTGGGGACGGGCGTGGGGTCGGCGCGGGTGTCGGCGGTGAGCGTGTCGGAGGCCCCGGGGTGTGTGGCTACGTATCGTCCAGGTGCATGAAGACGCCCCAGAAGCAGAAATCCAACGCCAAGCCGCGGGTGAGACCGGTGGATGTGGACCGCTTCGCCGAGCAGGGCGAGGAGATGAGAGCGCCGGCGGAGCTGTTTTTCAACCGGGATCTGTCGTGGCTGGAGTTCAATAAGCGTGTGCTCGCTCAGGCGGCACGGGACTCGACGCCGGTGCTTGAGCGGGTACGGTTCTGCGGGATCTTCGCGAGCAATCTCGACGAGCTGTTCATGAAGCGGGTGGGGCTGCTCAAGCGGCTGATCGATGAGCACTCGGGCGCGACCAGCCATGACGGCCTGGGGCCGGTGGAGCAGTTGCGGCGCATCCGCGAGCGGGTGCTGTCGTTGCAGAACGAGCTGGACGAGACCTACCACGATCGCGTGCTGCCCGCGATGCGCGAGGAGGGAATCGAGATCCTGCGGGTCGCGGATCTGAACGACGAGGAGCGCGAGCGTCTGGACACCTGGTTCCGCTGGAATGTGTTTCCGATCCTGACGCCGTTGGCGGTTGATCCCGGGCATCGGTTCCCGTTCATCTCGAATCTCTCGACGAGCCTGGGCGTGCTCTTGGGCAAGCCTGGGAGTTCTGAGACGCACTTTGCGAGGCTGAAGATCCCCGGGGTGATCCGCACTCTCGTGCCGGTGGAAGACCCCGGCGGCGTGATCGAGACGCAGTCGCGCTTCGTGTTTCTGGATGACATCGTGGCATCGAATCTCGATGACCTGTTCCCGGGGATGGAAATCAAGCAGGTGCAGCCGTTTCGCGTGACGCGATCGGTGGCGGTGGAGATCGAGGACCAGGAGGTGGCCGACCTTCTCGAGCATGTCGAGCAAGAGTTGAAGCTGCGCCGGTTTGCCGACGCGGTGCGCCTGGAGGTGCCGAAGAATCCGTCGCGGGAGATCGTGGAGATCCTGCGTCGGGGGCTGCACCTGGATCCTGAGGACGTGTACGAGACGTCCTCGCCGCTGAACTGCACGGATCTGTTCGCGATGGCAAATCTGGAGCGTCCGGACCTTCGCGATGAGCCATGGTCGCCGGTGACGCCCAAGCGGATCGGCGACGCCAAGGACGATCTGTTCAATGAGATCAAGCGCGGCGACATCGTGGTGCACCATCCGTATGACAGCTTCCGCACAAGCGTGGAGAGGTTCATCGGGGCGGCGGCGCGCGATCCGGACGTGCTGGCGATCAAGCTGACGCTGTATCGCACCAGCCCGGACGCGGCGTTTATCCCCTCGCTCGTTCGCGCGGTGGAGGCGGGCAAGCAGGTCGCGGTGCTCGTCGAGCTGCGGGCGCGATTCGATGAGCACCGCAACGTGCGGTTTGCGCGCCAACTCGAGAAGGCGGGCGTGCACGTTGCCTACGGCGTGGTCGGGCTCAAGACGCACTGCAAGTGCGCGCTGGTCGTGCGGCGCGAGGGCGATACGCTGCGCTCGTACGCCCACATCGGCACCGGAAACTATCACCCCAAGACGGCGCAGCTGTATACCGATCTCGGCCTGTTCACCGCGGACTCGGCGATCACCGAGGACGTGGTGCAGCTGTTCAACTATCTCACGGGCAGGTCAGACCAGCAGTTGTTCGATCAGCTCATCGTCGCGCCGGACATGATGCGCCAGATATTCTGCGACCTGATCGACACGGAGATTCTGAACGCGGGCAAGGGCCTGCCGGCGCGGATCGTCGCGAAGATGAACTCGCTGGAGGATCGCGCGCTCACGATGAGGCTGTACGACGCGTCGCGGGCGGGGGTTGATGTGCTGCTGTTCGTTCGCGGGTTCTGCTGCCTGCGCCCGGGCGTCGAGGAGGTCAGCGAGAACATCCGCGTCGTCTCGGTCGTCGGCAGGTTCCTCGAGCACTCGCGGTTCTTCCACTTCGCGAACGCCGAGGCCGAGCCGCGCGACGGGGTCTGGATCATCGGCTCGGCGGACTGGATGTATCGCAACCTGAATCGGCGGGTCGAGGCGTGCGTGGCGGTGCGAGATCCCACTGCGTGCGAGCAGCTCGCCCTGCTCGCGGAGATTCTCGATCGCGACCAGATCAACGCGTGGGACCTGCAACCCGACGGAACCTACTCGCAGCGGACGGTGCCGGCGGACGCCGAGCCCGATTCGCCCGAGGCCCTCGGCACGTTCCAGACGCTGATGCGCCTGGCACGAGGCGAGACGATCGTGTTTTGAACGCATTAATCGCTCAGCGGAGCGCGACGGAGTCGGGCATTGCCGCATCCTGATCCGAAGGCTCGGGGATGGGTCACTCCAAGGCCGCGGCACCCGAGATGATCTCGGTGAGCTCGGTCGTGATCTGGGCCTGGCGGGCGCGGTTGAAGTCGCGGTTGAGCCGGTGACGCATCTTGCCGGCGTTGTCGGTCGCGGCCTTCATCGCGACCATCCGGGCGATGTGCTCGGAAACGATCGCGTCCTTGAAGATCTGGAAGAGCAGGGCCTTGGCCGCCGCGGGCACGACCCGGCTGAGCAGCTTGTGCTCGGACGGG
>CBDVAM010000205.1:0-3920 GCA_965371965.1 uncultured Phycisphaerales bacterium | reverse complement strand
CAACTAATTTGCGCTCGACTGGAATCACGCGGCGGAGGTGCTCGGCGCAGTTGTGCTGCTTTCGATCGTCGTCGAGCGATTTCTTTCGCTGTTCTTTGAGAACGAGTGGTATCGCCAGCGTCTCCAGGACCGGCATATTAAGGAACCGATCGCGCTTGGCACCGCGCTGATTCTGTGCTTCTCGTTCGAGTTTGATGCCGTGGCCGTCCTGTTGAAGCAAGACTCGTGGACGGTGATCGGGACGATTCTGACAGCGGGCGTGGTTGCGGGCGGAAGCAAGGCGTCGATCAAGCTCTTCGTCGACGTGATGAACATTCGGAATCTCAGCCCAGAGGAGGAGGAGCAAGAGAAGGATGTGCGTCACGCGAAGCGAGAGCGGAAGATCAGGGAAGCCGAGGACGGGGGAGAGTCAGTCGAGAGTGACGGCACATCGCGGAAGAAGACAACGAAGAAGTCGACGAAGAAAAAGTCATCCAAGCGGAAGACGACCAAGCGTAAGTCGTCCAAGAAGAAAACCGGAGGGTCCCCGTGATGCGCGGGGAATCTAGAGCGAGGATCGGCACGAGGCTCGCGGCGTCGCTGGCGGCGGTGCTGCTGCTTGGATGGCCCGGCGTCGCGGCGGGAGACCACGTCGAGGTCACCAACGGGCGGGCGGTGCTGCGGGCGGAGTCCAATAGCGACAGCGAGCGGATCCGGGGGCTGGACGACGGCGAGCTGCTGGATATGCGGGCGATCGATGAGGAGAATGGCTGGATTCCGGTTGTGGACCACGTGAGCGGGCGCGATGGCTGGGTTTTTCGGAGTTTCGTGCGGTTTCGCGATGGTGATCGTCCGGGGGCCGAGGCCCCAGTTGACCCCGAGCCGCCTGTCGATCCGGATCCAACTGATCCGGGGCCCAGCGGCGCTGATGCGCCAGGACTCCCACATGGGTTCTATGTGATCGAGCAGGAGCACTACGACGTCGGGTTCGATCCGCGTCTGAAGATCCCGGTGTGGGTGCAGTACACGGTGCGGGCGAGCGATCTGGACGGGGATGCGGATCGCACGGGGCTTGACTTTGTGGCGCACGATGGCGTTCCCGAGGATCTGCAGGCCGACGATGATGACTACCACCTGAGCGGGTTCGCGAAGGGGCACATGGCCCCCGCGGAGGACATGACTCGATCAGACTTGGCGATGCTGGAGACGTTTTTCTATACGAATGCCGCGCCGCAGCTCGGCCCGTCGTTCAACGGGAGCAAGTGGAGCGTTCTGGAGCGCAAGACGCGCGAGTGGGTGCGGGCCCGGGGGGAGTTGATCGTGGTGATGGGACCGGTGTTCGATCGAGCGCCGCCCGATGAGCCGTCGAGTTCGCCGAACAGCGAAGAGGCGGGGTGGGTGAAGTACAGGACGATCGGCGATGGCGAGATCGCGGTCGCGCACGGGTTCTTCAAGGTGATCTACGATCCGCAGCGGCTTGAGGCGTTGGCGTTCTTGATGCCGCACCGCAGCGTGACGGGGGACGAGAATCCGGTGACGAACTTTGTCGTGACGATCGATGAGATTGAGCGACGGGCGGGCATCGACCTGCTGCCCGACTTGCCGGAGGCCTTCGAGGAAACCCTTGAGGCGTTGCGCGCGACGGAACTCTGGGCGGGCATCCAGAGCGATGGCGATGCGCAAGCGCCGATTGCCGTTCCGGGCAGTTAAGTGCAGGGTATAACAGTAGAAGTTGTGTTTCGATCGCGGACTTGGGGATCCGCACGGATCCTGGGTGATAGCCTCCTGGGTGATGACCGAGGATGGACATACAGATGGCACCGAACAGCCGGAAGGCTCGCCGGGTGTTGGCCCGAGCGGGTTTCTGGTCATCGACAAGCCGCTGGGCAAGACCTCGCGGGCGATGTGCACGCTGGTGCGGACGCGTCTTCGGCGGGGTGGAGCGCCCAAACGCATCAAGGTCGGCCATGGCGGGACGCTGGATCCCCTGGCGACCGGCGTGGTTGTGATCCTGGTCGGGCGGGCGACGCGCCTGTGCGATCGGGTGATGGTTGGGGAAAAGCGGTATGTCGCGGACGTGGACCTGGCCCATGTGTCGGTGACCGACGATCTCGAGGCGACGCCGGAGGCTGTTGAGGTTGGGTCCGTGCCGGGGCTGGGGGATGTCGAGCGCGCGTGCCAGAGGTTTGTCGGGCGTGTGGAGCAGGTGCCGCCGGCGCATTCGGCGATAAAGGTGGGCGGTCGGCGGGCGTATGAGATTGCTCGGCGGGGGGAGGACCCGGGGCTCAAGGCGCGGGTGATCGAGATCCACGCGATTGAAATCCTGGAGTACGCGTTCCCGAGGCTGCGGATCGACGTGCGCTGCGGCAAGGGGACCTACATCCGCAGCCTGGCGCGAGACCTCGGCAAGAGCCTCGGCGTCGGGGGAATGCTCGTCGGGCTCCGGCGGACGCGGGTGGGCGAGTTCTTTGTGGAGAAGAGCGTGAAGCCCGAGGATCTGGGCGAGGCGATGGGGCAGGAGGATCTGATTCCCCTGGATGATTGAGATTGAGATGAGAAGCACCAACCGCCCAAAGCTGCGGTTGGTGGCACGGGTGGCACGGGTGAGCTGGGTCAGTCGGCGTTGGGTTCGAGGGGGGCCTGGGTGCCCTCGATCATGGTGGGCATCCAGATCTCCTCGACCGCCTGGTGGTCGTTGATATCGCGGATGAGCAGGTAGAGCACCGTGCCGGCGCAATGGGCATAGCTGACCGCAAGGGCGCCGAGCAGGAGCGTCGGCACGGCGCGCCAGGTAGCGATGAGGCGGGCGGCGAAGGCGTCTGCGCCGGTCAGCGCCTCGGGGCCTTGCAGCAGAGCCGCCGCGGACTCGGGCGCGAGGCGGGCGATCGCACCGACGACGAGATCGTCCATCGCGCCGAACACGATCGAGGCGACCATGAGCAGGATCGTCGCCAGCGCAGCGAGGATCGCCAGGTGCACAAGCAGGTGGATGAGGCGGTGCAGGACGTAGTGGTAGACGCGTTGGATCGCGTCGATCGCATCGGTCGCCTCGCAGGCGATGGCCGGGGCGAGCATCCAGTTGCCCACGGCGAAGCCCAGCAGCGTGACGACGGCGACAAAGCCGAGCAAGAGCATGAGCGGGAAGAGCAGGGCACCGAGAATATTGAGATACGGCAGGCTGAGCAGGAGCACGCCGCCCAGCGCGATGAGCAGGGCGAGGCCAAGGACGAAGGCGATGGGCAGGATCAGGACCATCGCGAGCGAGAGGCCATGGGACAAGGCGAAGCCAAGGGACTGGGGCCAGGAGATGTGGACGCGCTGGGCGAACTCGCACGCCGCGGACCGTGAGATCGCGCCGCCGGCGATGCCCCAGACCGCAAGCATGATCGGGAACAGCAGCAGGGCGCCGAAAGGGTTCGCACTGAACGTGTCGACGGGGGCGTCGATGAGGATCGATCGCCCGGCGTCGGCGGTGCGGGCAAGGTCAAGGGAGGTCAGCGCCTCGCGCATCTCGGCGAGGGCGGCTCCGATGCGCGAACTCAAAGTCGCGAGTGGACCCGGGCCGCCCTTGAAGATCGCGGGGATCTGGTCGAGCAGCGAGATGATCAGCAGGGCGATGGCGGCGATGCCGATGCGCGAGGGGCGGAGGGCGAGCGTCGGGACCCGCAGGAGGCGCGGGGCGTAGAGCTCGCCGCCGAGTTCCTTGAGGGTGATCGGCGCGAGACGGATGGCGGGGGTTCTCTCAGAGTCGGGCATGTGAGAGACAGTCTAGTGGGGGATTGGGTCTGGGGTCTGGGGTCTAGGGTCTAGGGTCTGGGGTCTAGGGTCTAGGGTCTGGGGTCTAGGGTCTAGGGTCTGGGATCTGGGTCGCGATTGGTAGCATCGAGCCGATTGCCGATTGCCGATTGCCGATTGCCGATTGCCGATTGCCGATTGCCGAT
>CBDVAM010000204.1:0-3946 GCA_965371965.1 uncultured Phycisphaerales bacterium | reverse complement strand
CGGATTCTTCCCGTTGCGGACTTGACAGGGGCCTGCTCATAGATGGCTATGGCTTCACACCCCCAACCCATAGCCGCTCAGAGCAGCGGCCATGGCACACAAATCCCTACCGATCCCCAATCGCCACATACGGCGCATCATGCGGCCCCACATACTTCGCCTTCGGCCTGAACAGCCGATTATCACTCAGCTGCTCGATGATGTGCCCGCTCCATCCACCAAGGCGCGACAGCGCGAACATCGGCGTAAACAGATCCAGCTTCAGCCCGATGCAGAAGTACGTCGTCGCGCTGTAGAAATCGACGTTGGGATAGATCCCCTTGGCCCCAAGCTCGCGCGTCATGACCTCTTCGATCTTCATGCTCTTGGCGAACAGGTCCGTGTTGCCGGTGTCGCTGGCGAGCTGCTCGGCCAACCCCTGCAGCGCGAACGCCCGCGGATCCTTGGCCTTGTAGACCCGGTGCCCGAAGCCCATGATCTTTTCCTTGCGCTTGATCTTGCCCATGATGTACGCCTCGACCGCGTCCAGATCGGGGATCTCGTTGAGCATGTGCATCACGCCCTCGTTGGCCCCGCCGTGCAGCGGCCCGCGCAGGCTGCCGACGGCACCGGTCAGGGCCGAGTAGACGTCGCTGAGCGTCGAGATGATGACCCGCGCGGTGAACGTCGAGTTGTTCAGCCCGTGGTCGGTGTGCAGGATCATGCAGATGTCGAAGGCCCGGGCCATCGTCTCGGTCGGCCTCTCGCCGTTGAGCATGTTCAAGAAGTTCTCGGCAAACCCGAGCGAGGCGTCCGGTTTCACGAACTCCAGCCCCCGCCGATGGCGGTCGAAGTAGGCCACCAGCGCCGGGGCCTTGGCCAGCACGTTCAGTGACTTCTCGCGGGCCGAGTCGGGATCGTTCGCGTTCGGATCCTCGTCAAACAGCGACAACTCGCTGATGAGCGTCCGCAGCACGTGCATCGGCTGGGCGGTCGTCGGCATCGCCTTGATTCGCTCGCCCAACACCCCGGGGATTTCATACCGAGATCGCAGATCCTTCGTGAACGCCTCCAGCTCGTCGGCCTTGGGCAGGCGCAGGTTCCAGAGCAGGAAGACAGTCTCCTCGAACGTGCTGTTCTTGCCCAGCTCGCCGATGGGAATCCCGACGTACTCAAGCACACCCTTGGTCCCATCGATGAAGGACATTTCGGTCTCGGCGGCGATCACTCCATCGAGCCCCTTGGCGAAGTCGCTCATAGCTGTATCATCCCTCTTGCTTGCTGCATCGAACCCGCCTGGGCCCCGCCCAACCAGGCATCTCGTCGATTTGATCCGTCTCGGGCCTCAAGTATAGGGAGGCACGCGGGCAAGACTCCACGCCGATTGGGCCGCGTGAGCGCCCATGAGTACGATGCCCCCGTGCTGATCCCCCTGGGCACAGATCGTCCCCGCCGACACTCGCCGGTGGTCACCTTCGCGCTGCTGGCGCTCAACGCGCTGGTCTTCGTGTACATGGCCACCCTCGAGCGGTCAGACCCCGGCGCATACGAGAAGCTGCTGCTATGGGGCCAGGTCGGGGGACGAGATTTTCATGCCCATACCCTGGTCACCAGCGCCTTCCTCCACGCCGGCTGGATGCACCTGCTCGGCAACATGCTCTTCCTCTGGATCTTCGGCCCCAACATCGAGGACAAGCTGGGCAAAGTCGGATTCGCCGTCTTCTACCTGATCGGGGGCGTCGCGTCGGGGGCTCTGCACGCGTTCTTCAGCGACAACCCCGCCATCGGGGCCTCCGGTGCCATCGCGGGCGTTACCGGCGCATACCTGGTCCTCTTCCCACGCACCACCATCAAGTGCCTGTTCTTCTTCTTCATGATCGGCATCATCGTCATCCCCGCATGGTGGTTCATCGCCTTCAGCATCTCCTGGGACTTCCTCTCCCCTGCCCTGTTCGGCAACACCGGCGTCGCCCACCTCGCGCATATCGGCGGCTATCTCTACGGCGGGAGCGTCTCGCTCATCCTGCTGTGGACCAAGATTCTCGATCGCGAGCCCTACGACCTCTTCACCACCATGCGACAGGCCAAACGCCGGGCCGACCTTCGCGCCGCCCACGACTGGTCCAAGCGCGAGCAGGACAAATCTCGCAAGAAGCTCGAACGGAACCCGGCGCTTGCCGAAAAGGCCGAGGCAATCGCCGAGGCTCGCGCCGTGGTCAGCGCGGCCATGGCCGGGGGCGACCTGCCCGGCGCGGCGGTCGCGTACGAGTCGCTGCTCTCAAACCACGGTGCCGAAGCGGCGCTCCTGAGCCGCCAGCGCCACTACGACCTGGCCAATCACCTCTTCCAATCGGGAAACCATCAGACCGCCGCCATCGCCTACGAGCGGTTCATTCTCGGCTACCCCACCGACCGCGAGCTCACCCACACCAAGCTCATGCTGGGGCTGATCTCGACGCGCTACCTCAACGACCCCATCCGGGGCGAACGCCTCATCCGAGAAGCCATAGCCGAAGGTCTCGGCCCCGACGAGAACGCCATCGCAAACCAGATCCTTCAGGACCTTGGAGTCAGCCCATGACCCCGCCCGCCAGGACCCGCATCAAAGTCTGCGGCGTTCGCACGCCCGAGGCCATCGACGCCGCCGTCGAGTCCGGAGCAGATGCGCTCGGATTTGTCTTCGTGAACTCCTCACCCAGGTTCATCAAGCCCGACAAGGCCTGGCCGCTGGTCGCGAACCTGCCGCCGATGGTCACGAGCGTCGCGCTCTACCAGAACCACTCGCTGGATGCGTTTATCAAGATCGAAGAGTCGTGCCCCACCGCGATGAGCCAGCTCCACGGCGAGGAATCCGCAAAGCTCGTTCGCGAGTGCGGGCCGGGGGTTATCAAGAGCGTGCGGTTCGATGCAAGGACCATCGGCGAGCAACTGACACTCTGGAACGCCATCGACGAGGTCGACGCGATTCTTATTGATGGCTCAGCGGGCGGGCAGGGAGAGAGCTTCGCGTGGGAGTTGCTCCGTGAACACCTGGACCCAATCACCAAGCCGATCATCGTCGCCGGCGGATTGACACCCGAGAATGTCGCCGATGCCATCCGCGCCGTGCGCCCCTACGCCGTCGATGTCTCCAGCGGAGTCGAGTCCAAGCGTGGCCACAAGGACCCCTCGCGGATACGAGCATTTTGCCAGGCCGTGCGCGACGCCGACGCGGCCCGCTGACGCACCCATACATCTCGCACATCCCGCACGTCCGGACCCTAGAACGACTCAAACCGCGATCCGGATGCCCGATGCTCGTGGCATGGGCCGATATCAGTTGTGCAGGAGGGCGACCGATGGAACTGATCCTCGCGGCGGGCATCGGGGCGACGGCGACCATCGCCGGGGCCTACATGACCACCCGCCCCACCAACAAGCCCAAGCGACCCGTCCCGCGCAAGGAACGCAAACGCCGCCAGGTCTGGCTGGCGGTCACGTCCGTGCTGGTAGCCGCGGCCCTGGTGCTCGCGGCACTTCCCACAGGGCTTGTGACTGGGAGTTCGCCGATCTGGGCGATCGCGCCCCTGACCGCCCTGCTGCTGTCCTCCGGCGTGCCGATCCGCGTGCGATGGGCGTTGCCCGCGACGCTGGCGATGCTTGTCGCGACAACGGCCGCCCCCCCGCTCTCATCGCTCGCACAGCACCAGTCGCTCCAACCCTATCTGGGCATCGCGTCCATCGCCACAACCGTCGCGATCGCGCTGGCAACGCTCGTTCTCGTCGCCACGATCAACAGACTCCGCTGCGCGTAGGACGGATCACAGGCCCGACCGTCAGGGAGGGCGCCTACCAGTTCTTCTCACCCTTCCATGCTCGATCTTTGAACCAACCAACACCCCTGGATAGCCTCAATCGCACAGGTGGGACGAGGCTTAGAAGGAGCGGTAGGCGCCCTCCCTCACGGGCGGGCCTGCGATTAACCCAT
>CBDVAM010000203.1:0-3971 GCA_965371965.1 uncultured Phycisphaerales bacterium | reverse complement strand
GTTGAGCACGCGAACGCGCGAGTGCTATTTAATCTCTTTGTGGTTCATGGGTGTTGGGTCTGGGGTCTTCGGGTCTGGGGTGGGGGGTCGGGGGTCGGCGGCTTATTCATCTCGAAGCGTGTTGCCTGTGAGGGCGACGAAGACGTCTTCGAGCGTTGGGCGGTGGGTGCGCAGGTCATCGAGCAGCAAGTCGCGTTCCTTGGCCAGATCGAACAGCCCGGCGATGACCTGCTGGGTGTGCACGACGGTGAGAACGTGGGCCGCGCCCTCGCGCCGGATCGAGCGCACACCCGCCAGCGCGGTGAGATCGGTATCTTCGAGTGTGCCGCGGCTGCCGTCGGCGAGCGTGAACTGGACGACGCTGTCAGCGCCGAGGTCGGCCTTAAGCGACGCCGGCGAGCCGCGGGCGATCACCTTGCCTCGATCGAAGATGACCAGTTCATCGGCCAGGCGCTCGGCCTCTTCCATGTAATGGGTGGTGAGCAGGATGGTGCCGCCGCCACCCTTGAACGCCTCGATCACCTCCCAGGCGCGCCGCCGTGCCTGGGGATCGAGCCCGGTGGTGGGCTCATCGAGGAAGAGGATCTCGGGCTTGTTGAGCAGGGCGCAGCCGAGGCTGAGGCGCTGACGCTGCCCGCCCGAGAGATTCTTGACGAACGTGTCGCGCTTCTCGGTGAGGCCGATGGTCTCCATCACCTCGTTGATATCCGAGCCCTCTTTGAAGAAGCTGCGGAAGAGGCGGAGGACTTCGAAGACCTTGAGCTTGTCCTGGAACTCGGCCTCCTGGAGTTGGACGCCGATGCGTTCCTGGATGCCGCGCGGGTCGGTGGCCCAGGTTCGCCCGAGGACGGTAATCTCCCCGGCGTCGGGCTTCTTGAGGCCCTCAAGCATTTCGATGGTGGTCGTCTTGCCGGCGCCGTTGGGGCCGAGCACGCCGACGCAGGTGCCCCGCCGGACCTCGAGATCGATATTGTCGACGGCGGTGAGGTCTCCGTAACGCTTGACCAGGCCGGTTGCGCGGACGGCGAGGTCGTCATCTGATCGCGAGATTGCCGAACCGAGTGTCGAGGTTGCTGTGGTCATTGGAGGGCGATGGTATGGCAGATGCCTTGAAGCGGCGCATGCTCCGATCGCAATGCGAGACGGATCGGAACCTCTCTGACGAGCCGCGACCGTGAGGAAGTGTTTCTTTGGCGGTGTGAAGCAGAAACGCTCCCTTACGGTCGCGGCTCGTTGATGGTCATTAGCGACCCTCGGCCGCCGCGTGCTGCAGCGCGATCAGCGAGTAGGCGGTGATGAGAACAGAGTTGTCCTCCATCCAGCGATCATCGACACTCTGAAAACTGCCGTCGTCGTTCTGGAGGGTTGCGAGCTGGTCGATGAGGTCGTTGGCCCAGTCGCGCTCGCCCGCTTCGAGAGCCTCGTCAGTGCTCCTTGAGCCGTCGTCGAGGACGTCCACGGTCTGGATCGTGTCCTCGCCCAAGGCCGACAACGCCCTCGCAAACGTCAGGTAGTAGTAGTACAGCCCGTCGGTCCCCACGCCTGGATTCTCCTCAAGTGTGTAGTTGTCCTGAATCCACTCGAACGCGCCCTGCACCCGAGGATCATCGCGCTCCAGGTCGGCGTACAGATAGCTCTTGAATCCCGCGTAGGTCATGCTGCCATACGCACGCAGGCGGCTGACATTCGTGCCGTCGTCGGTGGTCTCGGTGATCATGCCCGCCTTGGTTTCGCCCTGCCCGATGCGGACGCTGTCGGGGCCGGTGGCGTAGATGAACCCGCCCTGCGATGATCCGTCGGCGTACGGCATGTCGTTGACCGCATCGAGCATCTGCGTGCGCTCAAGGAACGTCACGGCCCGCTGGAATGCTTCGTGGTCCGCTTCGAGGCCCGAGTCGTGCAGGGCCTGGAGCATGAGGTTGAGGTTGCTGTTGTCGGGGCGACCGTGCTGCCCATAGCCGATGCCGCCGTAGAACGGATGGTTGCTCGTGACGCGCTGGGTGGTCGAGCCGGCCTCGCCCGAGGTGCCGGCGTCCTCGCTGTATTGCAGGGCGATGAGAAAATCCTGGGCGGCCTTGATGATCTCCTGGTCCAGCGCCGACGTGCCCTCTTCCCCTGGATCATCCGCGGCGTGGGCGATCGCCGAGAGGCAGATCGACGTGTTGTAGCTGGGCAGGATGCGGTCGTAGATGCCGCCGTCGGGCTGGCGGAAGGTGAGGACATAACTGAGGCCGTCGGCGACATCCGGGTCGCTCGCGTCGATGTCGGGGTCGAGGATGAGGGCGGTGAGGACCAGGCCGCTGATTGCCGGGAGATTGGGGCCCTGGGGATTGTGTGCCCATCCGCCGTTTTCAGCTTGCTGGGTGCGCAGGTAGGCGACGGCCCTGGCGGCCATCTCGCGGGCCTGATCCCGGTGGGCCTGGTCGATGGCCAGGGCCGGGGACGCTGGGAGGATCGCAGATCCAAGCAGGATCGGCCATCGACGCGGGGCTTTCTTGCTCTTCATGGTGAGATGCTACCAAGGTGGGTGGGGCTGGATGCGATCCAGTGCGGGGTATCGCCGATCTTTGGCATCTGGGAAGCTCGTCCGACGGCTGACTAGGCAGAGTTCGCGATCACAACGGCGCTCGCCGCGCAGCACGCTGTATCGATCCGCATCGTGAGCGGGCCGAACGTCGCGATGGTTGCCCCGGCGTCGCGCGCAACAGTCAACTCGTCGTCGGTCAAGTCCCCCACCGGCCCGACGATCAGACGGATGCTGTCGCACGGAGCCGGCTTGTACGCCTCGCCGCTCATGTGACACACGACGACCCGCGTGCCCGCGTCAACATCGAGCACATCCTCGAACGCGACCCGCTCGCCAATCTCCATCGCCCACGCCCGCCCGCACTGCTTGGACGCCTCGATCGCCGTGCGTCTGAGGCGGTCGAGCTTCCCGCTCCTCGGCTCGACCTCGGCGCGAAAACACGCCAGGGGCGACCATCGTGCGACGCCGAGCTGGCTGAGCTGGTCGATCATCCGCTCGAGGTCGCCTCCCTTGGGCGGCTCAGAGAACACCTCAACTCTTGGCACGATCGGCGCCACCCGTTTGATGTGCTCGGGGACGACCTCCATCCGCCAGCCGGCGCGCCCGGGAAGCCTCTCACATCGCGTGATCCGGCATGTCGCAACGCCGCCGGCACAGTCCAGGACCTCGACGACGCCGCCGACATCGAGACGCATGACGCGCCCGGCGTGATGGGCTTCCTCGCCCTCGACGGCGATGGGCTCGTGCTCGATGAGCGCGGTGCCGGGCAGGGCGATGCGATGAACAGCCATGGTGGATCATTGCCCGCTGCCCGCCGGTATGCACAGACACACCTGCTGACGGTGTTATGGGACATACCAGCCTTGAGTCCACCACGACGCGGGTCGATACACCGGCACGACCATGCCCAGCGAACCCGACGAATCCGTGATCGAAGAGACGACCGAACAGGCCCAGCCACCATCGAGCGACGCCGGCGACGCCGCCCTCGCGGATATCTCGTCCCTGGATGACCAGCTCGCGGCGTTCGCCGACGACCTGATCGCCGGTGATCTTGAGGACACCGATGGCAAGGTCGTTGAGTCGGTGGCAACCGAATCGGTTGCGCCAGATCCGGTTGCGCCCGGTCCAGTCGCGGTCGATTCGGTTGCAACAGAGACAGACGCGCCCGAACCAGAATCTCAGGACATCGCCGATCCCCCGCCGCCGACCGCAACCGCCGACGAAGGCACGAGCGAAGAACCCGCCGACAATGCTGCCCAAGGCGAGGCCGCAGGCGAGACTGCGGTCGAGACCGAAGTCGAGACCGAGGCAGAAGCCGAAGTTCCCGCCTCCGTCGAGACCGAAGCTGAGACCGAGGCGGAAGCCGAAGTTCCCGCCTCGGTCGAGACCGAAGCTGAGACCGAGGCAGAAGCCGAAGTTCCCGCCTCCGTCGAAACCGAAG
>CBDVAM010000202.1:0-4019 GCA_965371965.1 uncultured Phycisphaerales bacterium | reverse complement strand
ACAGAAGATATCAATGCCTCGATGAGCACCTTCAGCACCGTCACCGGGCGTCCGGTGGACCCCGGGCAGGCCGCGATGAGCCTCGGCACGCCCTTCAAGGGGCGCCTCGAGGGCGTGATCCCCGCCGCCCGCATCCCCGCCGGCGGCACCGCCCAACTCACAGCGCTCAACGCCAACAACAGCGCCGCGGTGATCCAACTCATCGCCCGCACCGTCGACGGTCAGGAAGTCCTCCGCACGCCCGTTCCGTTCATCATGACCGCACAGTCCCGCTCTGTGATCGATCTGGCGACGGTCTTCCCGCTCATCCCCACAGACGAGCCGTTCAGCATCAGCTACGTCTCGACCACGCCGGTGACCCTCGATTACTCCTCGGTCGGGCCTGCGGGCCTGAGAGATGGCGTCCTCGCAGAGCCCGTGCAGATCCGAGCCTCGACGATGGCCCACTTTGCGGGCGTCCGCATGTCCATCAGCGTCTCCGGCAGCAACACCGAGGTCGTCTCGATCTTCAATCCCTTCGCAGACGAGACCATCACCTTCGATCTGGCCTTCCACTTCAGTGACGGCACAACCGTGACCGTTCCCAACCAGTCCATCGACGCACGCGCAAACCTGAATCTTGATCTCAGTGACTTTGCCGATGTCGTCGCCAAGGCGGGCTCGGATCCCGCGTTTGAGGTCTTCGGCATGACGATCCGCGGATTCGACGAGTTCGGATTCGATTCTCGCCACCTCGTCGCCCAACTCACCCGCACCGATGCCAGAGAGATCGGCGAGCGGGGCGAATCGCTCAGCTTCAACCCGACGCTCGACGGCGAGATCCTCCCGCTCGACGACGCGCTCTTCGACGCGGGCGGCGGAACCTGAGCCCTTGACAAGCCCCCGAACAAGCTTCAGGCTTCCCTCCTGGGGAGGCCTGTTTCTTTGCGCCCGCGCGCATAAGATCCGCTCCGAGATTTGACCCATCATGCGAGATTTCTGGCACTTCGCACGCCGCTTGCTTCGCCAACGGGCCAAGGTCGCCCTGGCGCTATCGTGCGCCGCGCTCTCCGCTATCGGCCTCAGCGTCAGCCTCCTTGGCATCTTCCAGATCGCCAAGATCATCTTCGAGCAGGAACAGAATCTTCGAGATATCGCCCACCGATTCAACGACAATCTCTGGGAGTTCGCGACCTTTGCAACAATTCCAGCGAGCGTCATCGAGTCCCTGCCCGAGAGCCAACACGCGGCGGTCCTCTGGCTCGTCGCCATCCTCGCGGTGCTCACCGTCGTGGGCGAGGCCGTCGGCTTCACCCACCAGTTCCTGAGCATCCGCATCGTGCACAGCACGGTCCGAGATATCCGCAGTGAGGCCTTCGCGAGGGTGATCCGCCTGCCGCTGTCAGATCTCGTCACGCGCGGCGTCGCCGACGCGATCAGCCGTATGGTCAACGACACGACCGTGCTCGCCGTGGGCCTCACGGCGATGCTCTCCAAGGCGATCGCACAAATCGGAAAAGGGACCGCCGGCTTGGTCGCGGCCTTCCTGGTCGACTGGCGCATGGCGGGGATCGCCGTTTTCACCGCACCCGCGCTCTACCTGGTCATCCGCATCATCTCCCGCAAGATCCGCCGAGCCTCGCGCAAGTCGCTCGAGAGCCAGGCCGATCTCTACGACGCGTCGACCGAGGCGCTCCAGGCCCTGCGCGTGGTCAAGGTCCACACGACCGAGACCCACGAGAGCGACCGGTTCGACCGGATCAACTCCGAGAGCATCCGCCAGATGGTCAAGGCCCGCACCTACCGCGCCCTCTCCAGCCCGCTCAACGAGGCCCTCGCGCTGCTCGCCCTGGGCGCGATCGTCATCATCGCCAGCGGTTTCATCCTCGATAAACGCATGGAGACATCGACGTTCATGATGACCCTCGCCTCGCTCGGCATCGCCGCCTCCAGCCTCAAACCCCTCACCGGCATGATCCACCAGATCAACGAGGCCGGTCCCGCGGCGACCCGCATCGCAGAGATCACCCGCGCCCAGCCCGAGCCCGGGCACGACCCCAATCTCCCCGCCCTGCAACGCCACACCAAATCCATCGCCCTCGAAGACGTCACCTTCACCTACCACGGCGCAAACGAACCGGCGCTCCGCGAGGTAACCCTCACGATCAAACACGGCGAGACCATCGCCATCGTTGGCCCCAACGGATCGGGCAAGACCACCCTCCTCTCGCTCGTCCCGCGCCTCTTCGATATCGACAGCGGCAGCGTCAAGATCGACGATCACGACATCCGCGAGGTCTCCGTCGACTCCCTTCGCGCCCAGATCGGCGTCGTCACACAAGAGACGGTTATCTTCCGCGCCTCGATCCGAGACAACATCGCCTACGGCATGTCCGGCGCAACCCTCGACCAGATCAAGTCCGCCGCCGCCAAGGCGCGCGCAGACGAGTTTATCCAGCAGCGCCCGGGCGCCTACGACGGTGTCGTTGGCGAGCGGGGCTCGACGCTGTCGGGCGGACAGCGCCAGCGCATCGCGATCGCCCGTGCCATCCTGCGCGATCCGGCGATCCTCATCCTCGACGAGGCCACGAGCATGATCGACGCCGACAGCGAGGCCAAGATCGCCCAGGCCATCCAGGAGTTCACCCGCGGACGCACATGCCTGATCGTCGCCCACCGCCTGAGCACCGTGCTGGGCGCAGATCGCATCGTCGTCATGGACGAAGGGCGCATCGTCGACCAGGGCTCGCACGAGGAGCTTCTCGAACGCTGCCAGACCTACCGCCTGATCGCCCTGCGCCAGCTCGTACCCACCCAGGTGGGAGCCTGAATGCACGACAACGACGCCGAGGGAAACGAGTTCTTCAAGTGTGATTTCTGCCGCAGCGCCTGGTCCGAGGATCGCCAGATGGTCGAGGGCCATAAGGGCAGCCTCATCTGCGGCCCCTGCCTCAGCGTCGCGTTCGCCGAGGTCGTCATCAACGGCGGAGGCACGGGCCCACGCGACGGCGTCGGCTGCGCACTCTGCCTCCAAACCAACCAGATCGAGCACTGGCTCAGCCCGCTGGACGACTCGATCGTCGCCTGCCGCGAGTGCATCGAACGCGGCGCCCGCACGATGGAAAAGGACCCCGACACCGACTGGACGCCGCCGAGCTCAACACGCTAGAGACCGAAGCGCGAGTGAGAGATCCACGCGCCAGAACTACAGGTGGCTCCAACGACGCAGTCCTCGCCGGAGACCCGCCTCACGCAGCAGCTCGATGACGTGGTCGCAACACACCTGTTCTGGCCAAATATTCGATCAAGCCCTTGCCGGGGATTCGACTACCGTAAACCCCGCCAGGGTCTACTGCCCAGCCGAACCGCCGCCTCCCGATCTGATACCGGAAGACCCCACGCTCCACATGAGGGTGCTCGATGACCCTCTGTTGCTGCTTATTGAGATGGCTTGCGACGATGACGCCCGGCATTGAGCGGGGTTGTGGCAACATCGACAATGCGGTAGGCTCTACAGCAACGTTTGCTGAGCTCTGGCACAGGACGCTGTGGATCACCTCAGGAGTTGGTTCACCGCACCAGGAGACAAGCATGAGTTCCGATACGACCGATCACTCGACGGATGCATCCGGCAGGGGTTCCGGGTCACGCCTCGCGATCTTCGTGTTCGGGTTGCTCGCCTACTCCGCGTTCTTTGCCGCCATCCTCTACGCGATCGGCTTCGTTGGCGGCTGGGTCGTGCCCACGGCAATCGACGACGGCGAGCCCGGCTCGCTCCTCCCCTCGCTCCTGATCAACGGCGCGATGCTCGTCGTGTTCGTCGTTCAGCACACCATCATGGCCCGACCCGCGTTCAAGAAGTGGTTCACGAAGATGATCCCCGCCGCCGCCGAGCGCAGCACCTTCGTCCTCGCCTCCAGCGCCATCTTGCTGGTTATGTTCTGGCAGTGGCAACCCCTGCCCGAAAAGGTCTGGGATGTCTCCGGCGTCGGCGTCGTCAATGTCGCCCTGATAGCCCTCTCGCTGCTCGGCTGGGCGAC
>CBDVAM010000201.1:0-4053 GCA_965371965.1 uncultured Phycisphaerales bacterium | reverse complement strand
CGGGGACCTTCAGCCGCCGGAGTTTGACGGCAGCAGCGAGATGGACTTCGATTTTAATCTGGAAGATGATGAAGATGATGACCAGCCCGCCCTTTGAGCGAGCAAAATCCTGTTGGTCAGCCTCCCGCTTTGCGATGCACCCGCGCCTTCCGGCACGGGTGCTGTTCATTTTGGGGGTGGCCATGTCTCACGGTGCAATGTGGAGGACTCAATGAGCACAACGGAAAAACTCCTTCGGCTGTTTCGGGTGGATCAACAGCTGAACGGGTTGGAGGGGCGACTGGGAGCCGCGCAGCGGTTCCTGGACACGCAGGCGTCGGCGCTGGCGGAGTTGCAGGGCAAGCGTGACAGCCAGAACGCCCAGCTGCGACAGTTGTTGGCGCATATCGCGAACGTCGAGGGCGAGGGCGACACGATCCAGGCCCGGATCGACGAGCTTCGCGGCAAGATGAACTCCTCGCAGACCAACAAGGAGTATCAGGCGCTCTTGATCGAGGTCGGCAAGCTGACCGCCGACAAGTCGGTCCTGGATGGGCAGGGGCTGGAGTTCATGGAGAAGGGCGACGAACTCCGGGCGTCGATCAAAGAAACCGAGGCGGCGGCGGCGGAGCGCGACAAGATGCAGGGCGTCGCCAAGCAGGATCGTGACAAGAGAGCCGCGGAGATCAAGGACCGCGTCGAGGCACTGCGAGTTGAGCGCGAACAGCTCGCCGGCGATGCGCCGGGCGATGCGTTGCAGGCCTATGAGGCCCGGCGGGTGCGGTTCGAGGAGTCCGACGAGGTCATGGCTCCGCTGGTCGAGCAGAATCTCAAACGCCACGAGTTCACCTGCGGCTCGTGCATGATGGGTGTGCCCGTGGATCTGCTGACGTCCCTCATGTCAGGTCGATTCAGCACCTGCACCTCGTGTGGCGTGATTCTCTATCTGGAAGAGGCCAGCGCCGAGAAGCTGACCGCCGGCAAGAAGTAGACCCCGGGGCATCTGATGGGCCTATCGCAACGGCTCTGGGCACGCCGGGCAGAGTGGCTGGTGTATCTGACGCCGGCCCTTGTGTTTCTGGCGGCGACGCTGCCCCACCTGGATCAGGGCGATTTCCGCAAGGACACGGGGCGGTACGCGGCTGTCGGGCTCCAGGCGTTCCAGGACGGGTTCTGGTGGACGCTGCGATTCTCGGCGGATCGGGTGTATTTCAACAAGCCGCCGCTGGCGATGTGGATCCACGGCTGGTTCCTCGACACGTTCGGCGTGAATCTCGTCGCCACGCGGATACCCACGGTGCTCGCGGGCCTTGCTGTGGTGCTGTGCACGGTCGGGCTGGTGCGGGTCTTCGGCACACGGCGATCGGCGGTGGCGAGCGGCGTCGTGCTCGCGCTCAGCTATGAGTTCTTCAGGCGGACACGCGAGATCAGTCTGGATATGTGGCAGCTTGCGTTCATGATGCTGGCATTGCTGTTGATCGCGCGCGGCGTGCAGATGGCGGGCAGGAGGGGCGTCCTCTGGACTCTTCTGGGCGGTGTGCCGATCGGGCTGGCGTTGATGACCAAGCCGTTTGTAGGGCTCATCGTTGTGCCGATTGCCTTGCTGTGGGTGCTGTTGATCGGTGAGCGCAGGGCGATTGTGCCGATTCTGGTTGCGGGGCTGGTGGGGATTGGCATCGCCGCGCCTTGGCATGTGGGCATGACACACGAGCACGGCGCGGCGTTCTGGGATCAGTATCTCGGAAGGCAGGTCGGCGGGCGGGCGGCGGGCGCAATCAACCCGCAGGGGATCGAGTACTACCCGGTGCTGTTTCTCAAGACGTATTGGCCCTGGATGATCCCGTTTGGGTTCGGGCTGGTCGCCTGGATCCGAAGCGAGGAATCGCGCGAGATTGTCATGGGCGTTCGGCGATCGGGGTTGCTGCTTGGTGGAATCTGGCTGGGGGCGTGGGTCGTGCTGCTCATGGCGTTTCCCGATAAGCGCCCGAGGTATACCCCGCCGGTGTATCCGGCGCTGGCGATCTTCGCGGGGGCATGGCTGGCGGCGGGACCCGATCGCAAGATTCGCAGGGCGAGTTCAAAGGCGTTGCGGTGGGCGTGGCTCGGGGCGATTGTGCTCGGAGTCGTTGTCTCAGTTCTGCCCATCCGATTCCAGTCACCACCCGATGCGCAGCGTGAAGAGTTCTTCGAGTGGCACGAGGCTCAGGGCAGGCCCGAGATATTCACACTCGGGATCAACACCAACAGCCAGGGCATCCTGCGCCTGCGCCTGGGCAAGTGGCCTCGTTCGCTAGGCGATGAGATGCTGGATCAACTGCAGAATCCGCCCGAAGACGCACTGGTTCTCGTGCGCGATGACGTGCTGGATCCGCCGGCGGGCGAGCTCGTCTGGGAATCATTTCATGGACGGCTTCGGGTGATTCGTGTTGGTGATGTGAGGCCGTGAGAGCCTGGGCACTCTTGGTGCCAGACAGTGGATCTTGCTCTAACACCCCGCCGCGAAGAGGTCGAGGTAGGCGAAGAAGTCCTCGGTGTCGCAGTCGGCGTCTTGGTCGATGTCGCAGATGGCCGTGTCGCCGCTGGCGAAGGCGTCGAGGTAGAAGAAGAAGTCGTCAGAGTCGGCGTCGCCGTCGGGGAAGCCGTAGGAGGGTTCGCGCGGGTCGCTTGAGCCGGTGAGGTCGGCGGGGCAGGCGCGGGGCTCGCCGCGCAGGAGCATGAGCGGATAGTGTGTCCGCGTGCCGCCTGCCGCGAGCAGGTCGATGTCGCCATCGAGGTCGAAGTCCTCGGCGAGGACGGTGTAGGTGTGTTCGGCGAGCGAGTAGCTTGCGACCGAAGTAAAATCGCCCTTTCCGTCGTTCATGTGCACGCGGATCCCAGCGAATGCGCTCCACGAGAGTATGAGGTCCAGCGCGCCGTCGTCGTTCAGATCCGCCGCGACAAGGCTGGCGTCAAAGGAGGCATTGTCGTCGAAGAACTGCCGGCTGATCGATAGATTGCCCGTGCCGTCGTTGTCGAGAATCGTCAGGTACGCGCGTCCCGGTGCCTGGTCGGAGTGCATGGCGGCGGCGTCGGGATCGCCGTCGCCGTCCCAATCCCCGACCTGGATGACCAGAACATCCCGCGGGAGATCGATCGGCGTTCCAACCACGAACACGCCCGCGCCATCGTTCCACATCGGATACACCCATGCGGCGTCGCCGATGTCGTTCGCCGAGGCCAGAAGGTCGAGATCCCCGTCTCCATCGAGGTCGAGCGACCGGACCACGCCAAGGGGGCGGTCCGCATCGAGATTGGCCAGGGTGTAATCCCCGCCAAGAGTGAGTTCGCCCGTCCCATCGCTCAGCAGGATCAACACCCGCCGGTCCACCGGTGCGGTGGGATCGTCCTCGTCCCTCGGCGTGATGCCCCAGACGGCGATGTCGCTGTGGCCATCATCGTTCAGATCGGCGCTGTGAACGAAGAATGGCAAGAAGTCGTCAAACTCGATTACTTTATTTGAGAGAAATGACCCCGCTCCGTCGTTCCACTGGATCCATATCGCTCCCGGTTGAAATGTTGTTCCACCGATTACGGTCACAGCGCTCACGACATCGAGATCATCGTCGTCGTCAAGATCGACAAGGACGGTATCGAAGAGTTGCGGGCGATTGCCGGCGGGGAAGTCGGCGGCGAACGTGATCTCGAAGAGCCCGGTGCCATCGTTCGTGAGGACGCGCATGTTCTCCTCGCCGCTGCCCAGGCCGACGAAAACCATGTCAATGTCGCCATCGCCATCGAGATCGCCCGCCTCACCGCTTCGATAGTCCTGAAGGACGCCGGGGTCCAGGTCGATCGCCGACACGAACGTCTGGAGGACGCCGGCCCGGTCGTTGAGCTTGGTGTGCAATGTCGCGGGCTGGTTCGTGGACAGTGAGACATGGTCCAGCCAGCCGTCGTTGTCGATATCACGCAACAGCACGGCCCACGGGCCCCACCTGTTGGGCAGCACCTCCATGGGACCGAAGCTCGCGTCGCCATTGTTGCGATGAATCACGGCGCCCTCGCCGTACCGGGTGGCGATGGCGGCGTCGAGAT
>CBDVAM010000200.1:0-4084 GCA_965371965.1 uncultured Phycisphaerales bacterium | reverse complement strand
ACCCCAGCCCCCAGCCCCCAGCCCCCAGACCCCAGACCCCAGGCTCCTATACCCTGCATCCCATGCTTCGCCGCCTCAACCCCTTCAAAGGCCTGGATCGCCCCAGAGAAGTCTGGGCCTGGAGCATGTACGACCTCGCCAACCAGTCCTTCACCCTGCTCATCATCACCCTGCTCTTCTCGCTCTACGTCCAGGGCGTCGTCACCGTCCAGCCCCTCGAAACCGCGTCCGCCGAGCAACTCCAAGCCGCAAAGCAGCAGGGGGCCTTCAACTGGTCGCTCATCCACGGCGGCAGCCTCATGCTCGTCGTCGTCCTCTCACCCATCCTCGGCGCTATCGCCGACGCCCGCGGCCTGCGCAAGCAGTTCCTCATCTCCGCGGGCGTCATCTGCTCCATCTTGACCTGTACCCTCGCGTTCGTCGGCCCGGGCATGATCTTCCTCGCCGCCGCACTCTACATCCCCGCCAATCTCTGCTTCCAGTTGGGCGAGAACTTCCTCGCCTCGTTCCTGCCACTGATCTCTACGCCCCGCAACATCGGGCGCATCAGCGCCGTCGGCTGGACCATCGGCTACCTCGGCGCGCTCGTGCTGCTCATCCTCACGACCATCGCCATGCTCGTCTTCGGCCTCCGCGAGCCAAGCTCCTGGCGTCCCCTCTTCGTCTTCGCAGGCCTGTGGTTCGGGCTCGGGCTCATCCCCGCGGCCATATTGCTCAAAGACGACCCGCCCGACGACCGCGTCCAATCCGGCCTCGAGCGCCTCCGCCAGACCATCGCCCACGCCGCGCAGTATCGCCAGCTCGTCCGTTTCCTCCTCGCGTTCCTGGTCTACGGCTTCGGCGTGCAGGTCATCATCGGCTTCGCCTCTATCATCGCCGCCGACTTCGGATTCGAGAAGGTCGACCTCATCGTCTTCGTCGCCCAAATCACGGTCGTCGCGGGCCTCGCCGCCGCACTCACCGCACGATTCCAGGACCGCATCGGCGCACGCACGACGATCATGTTCTTTCTCGGCGTCTGGATTGTCAGCGCCGCCGGCCTCGTCGCCGTCAAGTTCATCTGGCCACACCACGGTCCCCAGTGGCCCCTATGGATCATCGGCAACGGCCTGGGCCTCGCCCTCGGCGGCATCGGCACCTCCAGCCGCGCCATGGTCGGACGCTTCACCCCCAGGCACCGCTCGGCCGAGTTCTTCGGCCTCTGGGGCATGACCTACAAGCTCGCTGGCGCTATCGGCGTGCTCGCGTTCGGCGGTGTGGCGCGTGCCTTCGGCCCTCTCGCCTCGCTGGTCCTCCTCCTCTGCTTCTTCATCGGCGGGCTGCTCCTGCTCCTGCGCGTCAATGAGACCGCCGGCCTCCGCACCGCCAGAAGAGAAGAACGCCTCGCCAACACCCCCCACGCACAATGAACCCTCAACCGGGCGGACCGCGTACAGTCACCCATGACCGACAACGGCGCTTCGGCCGCGGCTGAGCCTTCTGAGGAGAGCTCGCCGCAGGCAGATCCATCCCGCTTTGGCGACTTCGGCGGCGTCTTCGTCCCCGAGACCCTTGTCGGCGCGCTCGACCAGCTCGACCGCGCCTTCCAGCAGGCCTATCGAGACGACCGTTTTTGGGACCAACTCCGCGACATGCTCCGCACCTACGTCGGGCGTCCCACACCCCTTTGCCCCGCCGAGCGCCTCACCAACTTTGTCCGCTCGCGCGCCCGCCAGGGCAAGGGTGCGACCATCTGGCTCAAGCGCGAAGACCTCGCCCACACCGGCGCGCACAAGATCAACAACACCCTCGGGCAGGCACTGCTCGCCAAGCGCATGGATAAGTCCCGCGTCATCGCCGAGACCGGCGCGGGCCAGCACGGCGTCGCCACCGCCACCGCCGCCGCACGCTTCGGCCTCGCCTGCGAGGTCTACATGGGTGCCGAAGACGCCCGCCGCCAGCACCTCAACGTCGTCCGCATGCGCATACTCGGTGCGGAGGTCCACGAGGTCACGACCGGCTCCATGACGCTCAAGGACGCGACCAACGAGGCCATGCGTGACTGGATGCAGTCTTCCGAGAACACCCACTACATCCTCGGCTCGGTCGTCGGCCCGCACCCCTTCCCCACGATCGTCCGCGAGCTCCAGTCCATCATCGGCAGAGAGACCAAGGGCCAGAGCCTCCACACATTTTCCAAGCTCCCCGACGCCATCGTCGCCTGTGTCGGCGGGGGCTCCAACGCCGCAGGCATCTTCACCACATTCATCGATGACGAGTCCGTCAAGCTCGTCGGCGTCGAGGCCGGCGGCACCTCATCGGAGCCGGGCAAACACGCCGCCACTCTCGCCGTCGGCTCCCCGGGAATCCTCCATGGCACCTACAGCTACGTCCTCCAGGACGAGTTCGGCCAGACCTCCGATGTCCACTCCTGCTCGGCCGGGCTCGACTACCCCGGCGTTGGCCCCGAGCACTCCCACTGGAAAGAAACCGGGCGCGTCAGCTACACCGTCCGCACCGATGCCCAGGCCCTCGACGCCTTCAGCCTCATGAGCCAGTCCGAGGGCATCATCCCCGCGCTCGAGACCGCCCACGCCATCGCCGAGGCCATCGACCTCGCCGCCACCATGGACCGCGACCAGAATCTCATCATCTGCCTCTCCGGTCGAGGCGACAAGGACGTCGAAGAGGTCGCCCGCCTCAAAGGCATGCTCGACAAGTAAGATCCGGGTAGCACCGGCTTCCAGCCGGTCGGTCAGGGCAGCGCCGTTTCAAGCCGGTCGGCCTAATTCCCCCGCCTGAATGGCCGCAGCACGAACCGCAAGGCCTCACCCACCAGCACCAGCCGCAACCTCGTGCGCAGGTGGCGCAGCCGGCTGTCTTCGGGCGATATCGCCAACCCCCGCCTAACCCAATAGCGTGCTCGGACCCAGCGCCCGCGCCGCAAGTGCACCAGCGCCAGGTTGTGAATCGCCAAGTGATGGCGTGGATCCAGTTCCACAGCCCGCCGGGCCGCGTCGATGCCCCCATCGAAATCGTCTGATTCCAGCAGCGCGACCGAGAGCAAATGCCAGTTCGCCGCGTCATCGCGTTGACGCTCGACGAGCGCCGCGCACACGTCCCGCGCCTCGCGCGCCATCCCCGCGTCGATCAGCAGCTCACCGAGTTGGCGCATGTCCTCGTCACGATACGTATCGGGCCGTTCCGAGAAATCCCGAAGGTCCATCCGCAGCAACCGTTGCGCCGGCTGCGCATCGCGATGCACTCCATCGAGGATCAGGCTCGCGACGCGCCGACGGGCCTCGGCGTACCCCGGATCCAGCCGCAGCACGATCTCGTAGTGTTCGAGCGCCCGCGCGGGGTCCTTGATCCGCTCGCCCAACTCGCCAAGCGCAAAGTGCGCCTCGACGTTGTCGGGCTCCATTTCCAGCACCCTGCGATACTTCTCCTCGCTCTCCTGCGTCCGCTCGCTCGACGCCAGCAGATCGCCCAGATCCAGCAGCGTGTCGATATCCCCGGGATCCTCGCGCAGCGCGAGCAGATAGAGCTGGCGAGCCCGCTCGGTCCTGCCCGTCGCCGACATCGCCTCGCCCAGGCGCGCGTGCAACTTCGGATGACGCGGGTCCAGCCTCGCCAACTCCCGCAGGCACCACGCCGCCCGGTCGTACACCTTGCGATCCAGCAACGCGTCGGCCATCGCGCTGTACAAATCCGCCCGCTCGGGCTCCAGCGCCTGAGCGAGATAGAACATCGTCTCGCCCTGATCGTGATCGCCCAGGCGCGCATACGCCGCGATCCGATGCACATAGCTCGTCGCGTCCTCGGGCGTCAACCGCTCGGCCCGCTCCAGCCACGCGATCGCCCGTGCCGGGTCGTCGGCGTCCAACGCGTTCACCCCGGCCAGGATCGCCGCCTGGGCGTCTTCGGGTGCCAGCTCGAAGACCTGCCCGAACGTCTCGGAGGCCTCGCCGTGCTTCGCCGCCGCCTCGAGGGTCAGTCCCAGATTGAACAGCCACTCGATCTGGTATGGATCCGACGCCAGCGCCTCGCGAAGCTCGCGAGCGGCATCGTCCCACCGCCCCTGCTCATAGAGCAGGTGGGCCTT
>CBDVAM010000199.1:0-4107 GCA_965371965.1 uncultured Phycisphaerales bacterium | reverse complement strand
GAAGCCCCCCCCGACTCCCCCCGCGCCCACGCAGAATCTCCCTCTCGCCCTCGCTGTTGGCGTAGACCAGCTCGGTCAGCAGATCCGCCCGCCCCTCGACGACCATCCGCTTGGCCGCCGCAAACACCGCCTCGGGCGAGTCCTGCTCAAACTCAAATGCCGGCCTGCGGGCCTCCAGGCGCTGCACCACCAGCACGACCCCCACGCCGAGCACGATCAGTGGCAATCCCAGGGCAAGCCACTTGACAGCCTTGCTCGCACCGTGTGATCCGGATGTCTCCGACACGTTCTCAGCCACCATCAGAGCCCTCCACAATCAGTCTATCGATCGCTTGGGATCCCCACGCACCCAATTTCACTCGCAGGGCGATGCCGCGCCTCTAGACTCCCACTATGCAGATCATCGTCAACGGCGAGACCCGCGACATCCAACCCCCACTCTCGGTCGCCTCGCTGCTCACAGAAATGGGCCTCGCCGACCGCCCCTGCGCCGTCGAACTCAACCAGCGCGTCATCCCCAAAGCCCAACACCCCAGCACCACCCTCGCCGACGGCGACCGTCTCGAACTCGTCACCCTGGTCGGCGGCGGATAGCCCGCTCTTCAACTTGCCCCCAACGCCCCATGCACGGAACCATAAGGCAACCATGACCACCGCGACCCAACCACAACACGCCCCGCTCCGAGTCGCCGATCGCGAGTTCTCCAGCCGCCTCTTCGTCGGCACCGGAAAATACGCCACCTTCGATCTCATGCGCGACGCCCTGGACGCCAGCGGCTGCGAGGTCGTGACCGTCGCCGTCCGTCGCGAGCGCCTCTACAACGACCAGGGCCAGAGCCTGTTGGAGTTCATCGACACCGACCGCTACACAATCCTGCCCAACACCGCCGGCTGCTTCACCGCCGACGACGCCGTCCGCGTCGCGCGCCTGGGACAAGAACTGCTCGAACAACTTGGCAACGCCGGCGCCGGCTGGGTCAAGCTCGAGGTCCTCAGCGACACCAAGACCCTCCTGCCCGATCCCATCGGCACACTCGAAGCCACCAAAACGCTCATCGCCGACGGCTTCGACGTGCTCGTCTACACCTCAGACGACCCCGTCATGGCCCGCCGACTCAAGGACCTGGGCGCGGCGAGCGTCATGCCCGCAGGCAGCCCCATCGGCTCGGGCCAAGGCGTCCTCAACCCGCTCAACATCAGCCTCTGCCTCGAGATGCTCAAGGATGGCGACCCCGACTATCCCGTCATCGTCGACGCCGGCGTCGGCAACGCCAGCGACGTCGCCATCGCCATGGAACTCGGCGCCGACGGCGTCTTGCTCAATACCGCCATCGCTAGCGCAGAAAACCCCGTCCTGATGTCCGCCGCCATGTGCCGCGCAATCGAGGCCGGTCGCATGAGCCGCCTGGCAGGGCGAATCCCCAAGAAACGCTACGCCAGCGCCTCCAGCCCCATGCACGACACCGTCTCGTGGATCCCCGGCGAATAGCCCTACCAGCCGTACCGCAAACGCCCCCTCCCGCCGAAACTAGTACCGGTAATGATCCGGCTTGTACGGCCCCTCCACCGGCACGCCGATGTACTCCGCCTGCTCCTTGCTCAGCACGGTCAGCTTCACGCCCAGATGGTCCAGGTGCAACCGCGCGACCTCCTCGTCCAGCGTCTTGGGCAGCACCGTGACCTCCCGCTTGTCGTACGCCATGCCGCTGGGCGACTTGCCCGTCGTCGCAAACGCGTGCAGGTCGATCTGCGCAAGCACCTGGTTCGCAAAGCTCGCGCTCATCACAAAGCTCGGGTGCCCCGTCGCGCAGCCCAGGTTCAACAGCCTCCCCTCGGCGAGCACCAGCACGCTCTTACGCTTCCCATCGCTGCCGGCCGGGAAGACCCACTCGTCATACTGCGGCTTGATCTCGCGCCGCTCCACGCCGGGAATCTTGGCCAATCCCGCCATGTCGATCTCGTTGTCAAAGTGCCCGATGTTGCCGATGATCGCCTTGTTCTTCATCTTCTGCATGTGCGCCGCGGTGATGATGTCCTTGTTGCCCGTCGTCGTGATGAAGATGTCGGCCTCGTCGATCACGTCTTCCAGCGGCTTGACCTCGTAGCCCTCCATCGCCGCCTGCAACGCGCAGATCGGGTCGATCTCATTGACGATCACCCGGCAGCCCTGCCCGCGCAGGCTCTGGCAGCAGCCCTTGCCAACCTCACCATACCCGCACACCACCGCGACCTTGCCGCCCATCATCACGTCGCTGGCCCGGTTGATCCCGTCGATCAGCGAATGGCGGCAGCCGTAGATATTGTCGAACTTGCTCTTGGTCACGCTGTCATTGACGTTGACCACCGGGTACAGCAGCTCGCCCTTCTTGGCCATGTCGTACATGCGATGAACGCCCGTGGTCGTCTCCTCGCTCACACCCTTGATATTCGGCGCGATGCGAGTCCAGAAGCCCGAGTCGTCCGCGACGCTCTCGCGAAGCCGCTCGAGAACCGCCCCCCACTCCTCGGCGTCGTTCTCAGGATCGAACGCCGGCACGCCCGATTTCTCAAACTCGACGCCCTTGTGGACCAGCAGCGTCGCGTCGCCGCCATCATCAAGGATCAGGTTCGGCCCCTGCCCATCCGCCCAGCGAAAGAGCTGGTCGGTGCACCACCAGAACTCGCTCAACGTCTCGCCCTTCCACGCGAACACCGGCTCACCCTTGGGATTCTCAGGCGTGCCGTCCTTGCCCACGACCACCGCCGCCGCGGCGTGGTCCTGCGTGCTGAAAATATTGCAACTCGCCCAGCGAACCTCCGCGCCAATATCGACCAAAGTCTCGATCAGCACAGCCGTCTGGATCGTCATATGCAGACTGCCCGCGATCCGCGCGCCCCTCAGCGGCTTGCTCTGGCGATACCGCTCGCGCAGCGCCATCAGCCCCGGCATCTCATGCTCGGCAAGCTCGATCTCCCGCCGACCCCACTCGGCCAGCGCCAGATCCTTGACCTTGTACTCCAATGTTCCGTTGCTCACTTTCTCCGGCGTCGTCGCTACAGCTGTCACGTTCGCATCCTTTCCT
Organism: uncultured Phycisphaerales bacterium; assembly: GCA_965371965.1. Taxonomy (GTDB): domain Bacteria; phylum Planctomycetota; class Phycisphaerae; order Phycisphaerales; family UBA1924; genus S146-42. The sequence goes on along the minus strand of CBDVAM010000199.1, from coordinate 1,045 downwards.
CAGTAGCACCGGCTTCCAGCCGGTCGGTCTTCTCTTCTTCTTGAACGCCACCGGCTCTCAGCCAGTCGACATTCCAAAATCCCTGGCCAAGCCGGCTTCCACCCGCCCCCAGCGTCCTTCCAACATCGCGATCAGACCCTCCCGATCGCCACAAATAACCCCGGCCCCTTCCCGTTCGGATCAGCCGGCAGCTCGCGCACCCTCGTCTTCTGAAACCCGTTCTCCAAAAGCAGCCGCTCGATCGTCCCCGCAGAAAACCCCAGATGGCGATGCCCCAGATCCGTCTTGTACTCGCTCCGCCCGTGCTCGAGCATGTCCACGATCACCGCCAAACCGCCCCCCCGAAGCGTGCGAAGCACCCGCGCCATCTCGCGGATCACCCGCCCGGGCTCCTCGATATGGTGCAGCACGAGCAGGCACGTCACCGCGTCCACGCTCTCATCGGCCAGCGGAATCGCCTCAAGCGTTCCCACCCGATACTCGATGTTGCCCGCATCAATCAGACGCTTCTTCGCAGCCTCAAGCATCTCCTCGGACTGATCGATCGCAACAACCCGCTCGACATACGGCCCAAGATGCTCGGCGGCATTGCCCGTCCCGCACCCAAGATCCGCAACCACCCAATCGCCGGGAATCAGGCTCAACAACGCATCGGGCGTGAACGACGTGCCGAAGAGGCTCTGGCGAATCTCGTCCCACTCGCCCGCGAGCTTCCCGAAGTACGCCACGCTGTCCTCACGACGCTCGCTGAGCACACTCCCAAGGCGACGCCGATCCTCCTCCACCCCCTCGACCGATTCCACACTCCCTCGCACCGCGAGCCACACCGCCCGTGCCGAGGGATCCAACTCGTCGCTCGTCATCCTGTACAGCGCCGAAGGCCCCGCCGATCGCCGCGACAGCCACCCGCCATCTTGCAGGGTCTTCAGGTGCCTCGACACCGTCGATTGCGGCATCTGCACGACGCTCGCCACCTCGCCCACGCTCAGCTCTTCGCGCTCGAGAATCGCCAGCAGGCGGACCCGGCTGGGGTGCCCGTCGACGA
>CBDVAM010000198.1:0-4156 GCA_965371965.1 uncultured Phycisphaerales bacterium | reverse complement strand
TGTGTCGCCGATTGCGATGACGGATGACGGGGAGTTGCTGCTGGCGGTGAATACGGCGGACAACTCGCTGGAGGTCTTCAGTCTGGCGTCGGGGCTGCCGGTGCATTTGGATTCGCTGCCGGTGGGACTGGATCCGGTGAGTGTTCGTGCGCGGACGAACGGCGAGGCGTGGGTTGTCAATCATGTCTCAGATTCGATCAGCATCGTGGACCTGGGCACGATGCGGGTGGTGCGGACGATCCTGACCGATGACGAGCCGGCAGACGTGGTGTTCGCGGGCTCGCCGGAGCGGGCGTTCGTGTCGTGCTCGCAGGTGAACCTCATCCAGGTGTTCGATTCCGAAGATCCGAGCGTGCCGGTCGCGACCATCGAGATCGAGGGCGAGGACCCGCGGGCGCTGGCGGTGAGCCCCGACGGCTCGCGGGTGTACGCGGCGATCTTCGAGTCGGGCAACGGCTCGACGGCTCTGGGCGGCGGGCTGGTAGCCAACTTCGGCTTTCCGCCCAACGTCGTGAACAACCCGAACGGGCCGTGGGGTGGCGAGAATCCGCCGCCGAATGACGGCAACTCGTTCAGCCCGCCGATTGACGGGAACTTGCCCAGCCCGCCGGGCGTGGGGCTGATCGTCAAGAAGGACGATCAGGGCCTGTGGATGGATGACAACGGGGGGGACTGGACGGACTTTGTCAGCGGAGCGCGGGCGTCGGAATCGGGTCGGCTATCCGGTTGGGATCTGGTGGACCAGGACCTTGCGGTGATCGACGCGTCGGGTTTGAGCGTGCAATATGTGACTCGCCTGATGAACGCGTGCATGGCTGTTGGGGTCAATCCCGCGACGGGCCAGATCGTGGTTGTGGGCACGGACGCGACCAATGAGATTCGCTATGAGCCGAACGTGAACGGCAGGTTCCTGCGCGTGAACGCGGCGATCGTGGATCCGCAGACGCTTGTGAGCTCGATCGTGGACCTGAATCCGCACCTGAGCTATCCGGCGGGGCCGGACTTTGTTCCGATCCCCCAGGAAGAGCGGGATCTGTCGCTGGGTGATCCGCGCGGAGTGGTGTTCGATAGCACCGGAGCGATCGGGTATGTCACGGGCATGGGCTCGAACAGCGTGATCGTCGTGGACGCGGCGGGTGTGCGTGTCGGCGCGGGTCCGGGCGGCACGGTGATTCCCGTTGGAGAGGGTCCGACGGGGCTTGTGCTCGATGAAACTCGCGGGCAGTTGTACGTGATGAACAAGTTCGACGGGTCGATCTCGGTGGTCGATACCGTGGCGGAGGGCGAGATCGAGCGCGTCGCGTTCTTTGATCCGACGCCGACGTCGATCAAGCTGGGACGCCCCCACTTCTACAACACGGTTGAGACGTCGGGGCTGGGGCACATGTCGTGCGCATCGTGCCACATCGACGGACGATTCGATCGGCTGGGGTGGGATCTGGGCAACCCGGCGGGCGAGATGAAGGCGTTCAACCAGAACTGCCTCGACGGCGGGTGCGAGGATTGGCATCCGATGAAGGGGCCGATGTCGACCCAGACGCTGCAGGACATCATCGGGCACGAGCCGCACCATTGGCGAGGGGATCGCGACGGGATCGAGGAGTTCAGCGGGGCGTTCATCGGCCTGCTGGGCGATGACGAGACGCTGACGATGGACGAGATGCAGGAGTTCGAGGATTTCCTTGCGACGATTCACTTCCCGCCGGATCCATTCCGCAACTTCGACAACTCGCTGCCGACGGATCTGGAGCTGGACGGGCACTTCACGATCGGGCGTTTCGTGCAGGCCGGGAATCCCTTGCCCAACGGCGATGCGCAGCGGGGTTTGTTGCTGTATCGCACGGGGCGGCTGGATGGCGTGGAGTGCGTCTCGTGCCACACGCTGCCGACGGGGATGGGGATCAATGGCAGGTTTGTCGGCAACCAGTTGGTTGATATCCCGGCGGGACCGAACGGCGAGGAGCATCACGGGCTGGTGTCGGTGGACGGGTCTACGAATATCTCGATCAAGATCCCGCAGACCCGGAATATGCACGAGAAAGCGGGTTTCAACACCACCCAACTCCGCAACACGGCGGGGTTCGGCTATCTGCACGACGGCAGCATTGATTCCATCGAGCGCTTCGTTGGCTTGCAAGTGTTCGGTCTGGGGAGTGTGCAGGACCTCGCGGATCTGACGGCGTTCATGCTTTCGTTCAGCGGCTCGGAGCTGCCCGAGGGCTCGGACAACAATCCGCGAGAGCCGACCGGGCCGTTGAGCAAGGACGCGCTCGCCGCGGTTGGCGCGCAGATTACGTTCGACGATTTCGCTAATGCGACCCAGGACGAACTGGATCGGCTCGCGGCGATGCTGGGCGAGGCGAACACCGAGCGCGTCGGGCTGGTGGCCAAGGGGATCTTCGCCGGCGAGCGACGCGGGTTCCTCTACACCGGCGGCGGGCTGTATCAGAGCGATCGGGCGGATCAGACCGTCAATCACGGCGTGCTGACCGGGGCGATCGTGCCGGGCGCGGAGATGACGTTCATGGTGGTCGCCTCGAATACTGCTCAGCGGATCGGGATCGATCGGGATCAGGACGGGTTCCTGGATCGCGACGAGTTGGACGCGTGCGCCGACCCGGCGGATGAATCGAGCACGCCGGACAACTCGACGTGCTGCCCGGCGGATCTCGACGGCGACGGAGATGTCGACGCCGATGACTTCTTTGCATATCTCGACCTGTTCGCGTCAGGTGATGACGGCGCGGATATCGACGGCGATGGGGATATCGACGCCGAGGATTTCTTTGGGTATCTGGATCTGTTTGCGGCGGGGTGTTGAGATAAGGAGCGGTTAGAATGAGACACCGGAGCTTGTTGTTTGGAGCGATCGGACACGCGCTGCTGATTGGCACGGCGATGGCGCAATGTGACCCGCAGCAGACCCAGAGGCTGCTGCCCTCGGATCCGAGCGAGTATGCCCGATTCGGCTGGGCCGGTGCTGTCGAGGGCGATACAGCGATCATCGGGGCATTCTTCGATGATCCGACGGACTCGGCCTATGTCTTTCGCAAGGATGGCGGTGGCGACTGGATCGAAACTCAGAAACTGGTCCCTTCCGATGGCGCAGAGTCATTCGGCGTTTCGGTCGCAATGGAGAACGGGACCGCCATCATCGGGGCCTGGGTCGCCGATGGCAATGAGGCGAGGTCCGGCGCGGCGTACGTCTTTCGCCCAGATGGGAACGGCAACTGGGTGGAAGTCCAGAAGATATGGGCATCCGACGGTGGCGACCTGCATCGGTTTGGTGGATCGATCGCTATATCCGGCGATATCGCGATCATCGGAGCCGAGTGGGACGATGATCGAGACGAGAGAGCGGGCGCTGCGTACATCTTTCGTAACGACGACGGGAACTGGGTCGAGATCGACAAGGTCATCGGCTCGGCCGTGCTGGCAAACCACCACTTCGGGGAAGTCGTCGATGTCTCGGGCGACACCGCCATTGTCGGCGCGGACTGGGAGAACGGCTTTGCGCGCGGCTCGGCCTACATCTTTCGCGATGACGGCGCGGGCAACTGGGTCGAGATCGACCGGCTGCTCGCGTCGGATGGAGAACAGGGAGATTTCTTCGGCAGCGCTGTTGCCATTCTGGGTGGCCTTGCAGTTGTGGGCGCCGAAGAGGGCGAGATGACCGATGGGAAGCCCTCGGGCTCGGCCTACATCTTTCGCGATAACGGCGCGGACTGGATCGAGATCGACAAGGTCGTGCCGTCCGATCCGCTATCCAACGATGGCTTTGGCACAGGACCGGACGGCGTGGCGATTGTCGATGACGCCACGATCATCGTCGGGGCGGATGGTGCGGACGGAAACGAGTTGCGCGCCGGCGCGGCATACGTGTTCCACGACGATGCCGGCGACTGGGTCGAGACTCACAAGATATTCGCCTCCGACGGGACGCGTGGGGACGACGTTGGGCGGTCGGTCTCGGTCGATGGCGGCACCTTGATCCTCGGGGCCGCGAGGGACGATCTGAACGGATCCTGGTCCGGCAGCGCGTACGTCTTCGATCTCGGCTGTGGTTGCGCGGCAGACATCGACGGCGACGGCGATTTGGATGCCGAGGACTTCTTCGCGTATCTCGATCTGTTCGCGTCAGGCGACGACGGCGCGG
>CBDVAM010000197.1:0-4319 GCA_965371965.1 uncultured Phycisphaerales bacterium | reverse complement strand
GTCGCTCATGTTCCAGGTATGTCCACCATTGGCTAAGTCCCAATGGGGCTCTGACGTCCAACTGGGAGAGTTGGGGACGTAAAAGCCGTCAAACTCGATGCTGGTAATCTCAACATTGGGCACGCCCGTGGCAACGATGAGGACAGTGTTGCCGCCTGCGCCCAGGCCGTCGTTGCTGGTCGCACCCGCAATGTCAACGGTAACGTCGGCCGCGGCCGCACTGGCGAGACCGGCAGCGGCAAGAATCACAATCGTCTTCTTCATCTCTTTCACTCCTTCAAACCCAAGTTTCGCGAACGCCCCATCGACAAACAGGGTTGCCCGCTAAGAACCATCTCTCGTTCGGCTGACAAGAACAGACCTTGCCAGGCACACCTCGACTTAGGGATTCTCTCTCCAAGCACTCCTCGGAGTCCCTCATCCCCCTCGCAGATGCGAAGGTGGGCTCATTGTGGACGATTACGGAACACGAGTCAATGGTTTGGCAACCGAATCTCAAGAAATTCTTCGGCAGGTCGATCGCGCGGCGTTATTGGGCATGATTGCTAGCGTTCTGTCAGGGTAGATAGCGCCCGCAGGCCCACGGAGAGCTATCAGGCCGCCGCAGAATTATTAGCACGGCCCGGCCGCCCTGACCGCCTCATCCATCTCGAACTTCTGATCGTTCTCGCGGAAGAGGCCGGCCAGCTTCTTGGCCTGGGTGTCGTACGCCGAGCCGTCGCTCCAGGTGTTGCGGGGCTGGAGAACGTCGTTGGGCACGCCCGCCACGCCATCGGGAACCGGCAGCCCGAAGACGGGGTCCGGCGAAAACTCGCCCTTGTCCAGCGAGCCGTCGAGAATTGCCGTGACCATTGCGCGGGTGTAGGCGAGCTTGAAGCGGCTGCCGGTGCCATAGCCGCCGCCGGTCCATCCGGTGTTGAGCAGCCAAACCTTGGCGTCGTGCTGTGCGATGCGTTCGCGGAGCATGCCGGCATACTCCGCCGGCGGGCGGGGCAAGAACGGCCCGCCGAAGCATGGGCTGAAGTTCGGGATCGGTTCGGTCACGCCGGCTTCGGTGCCCGCGAGCTTCGAGGTGTAGCCATTGATGAAGTAGTACATCGCCTGCTCGGGGCTCAGGCGGCTGACAGGGGGGAGAACCCCGAAGGCGTCTGCGGTCAGGAAGATCACGTTCCTGGGGTGCTTGCCGACCGAGGGGATGACGGCACCGGGGATAAACGTGACGGGATAGGTGACGCGGGTGTTCTCGGTGATGGAGACGTTGTCGTAATCCGGCTCGCGGGTCTTCTCGTCGAAGACGACGTTCTCGAGAACGCTGCCGAAGCGGATAGCGTTCCAGATCTGCGGCTCGCTCTCCTCGGAGAGATGGATGCACTTGGCGTAGCAGCCCCCCTCGAAGTTGAAGACGCCGTTGGGGCCCCAGCCGTGCTCGTCGTCGCCGATCAGGGCCCTATCGGGGTCGGCGCTGAGCGTGGTCTTGCCGGTGCCGCTGAGGCCGAAGAAGAGGGCGACGTTGTCGTCGTCGTCGTTGGCGACGTTGGACGAGCAGTGCATCGGGAACACGCCCTGGTCGGGCATGTCGTAGTTCATGGCGTAAAAAAGGCTCTTCTTGATCTCGCCGGCGTACTCGGTGCCGAGGATGACGACGGTCTTCTTGGTCAGGCTCTGGGCGATGAGCATGGGGCTGTCGATGCCCAGCTTCTGCTGCTCATCGGCGCTCAGACGCCTGCGCCCGGCGTTGATGACGGTCCAGTCGTGGCTCCAGGAGCCGTCGCCGGCGTCGGCGTCGCCACCGGGGCGAATAAACAGGGTCTGGGCGAACAGGGCGTGCCAGGCCTGCTCGGTGACGACGCGCACGCCCAGGCGGTGCTTGAGGTCTGCGCCACAGAAGCCCTCGAAGACGAATCTCTGGTCCTGGCTGTTGAGATGCTCGATCGCGATCTGCTGGGCCAGGTCGAACGCGTCGGGCGTGAGAGGGCGATTGACCTTTCCCCACCAGATTTTGTCGTGGATCTCCGGGGTGTCCTCGAGATACTTGTCGTTGGGACTTCTGCCGGTGCGGTCGCCCGTCAGGCAGACGAGCGTGCCGTTGGATGCCAGGCGACCCTCGCCCGCGTTGATGGCCCGCTCGATGAGGTCCGCCGGGGCGAGGTTGCGAAGGGTGGCGTCAGAAGAAAGATCAAGCGATTCGACGGTGCTCGGCATAGTGGCCTCCAAGCCGGGGTTGATTCGGTCAGATTGCGGTCTCTGCAACCAGGGAAGGAGCCTAGGCGCAATGGTGCGAGCCGCAGGTGGCTCGCGGCCCAGGAACCGATCGTGGGGCGCGGCTCGTTGACCCGCAGGGCGCGGGTTCCGTATCCTCATGGTCCGAGCGGCGAAATCTCCGCTTGATGGTGGCCGTAGCTCAGTTGGTTAGAGCACCTGGTTGTGGTCCAGGAAGTCGCGGGTTCGAATCCCGTCGGTCACCCTTGACGCCTCGAACGAGTGGGCCTTGTTCGAGGCGGGCGCGCGACATGGCGCTGTCCACGGAGGGCAGAGCCGGGCGATAGAGTGAACCCATGGCAACGCGACCCAAGGTCGTCTGGCTGCACAGCCTGGCGCGATCCGGTTCTTCGATCACCGTCTACGCGGCGGGTGCGCCGTGGTCGCACGAAGTCGCTGACGAGGTGATCGGACCCTGGGATCGCACGGGCGAGCCGTACAACTATCCGGCGTCGCAGGCAGCGCTGGTCGATCTGTTCAAGGCGAGCGACCACAAGTTCACCGATGAGGTCGTTTCGAGCACCAACGATCTGTTTGGGCAGATCGCCGGACCATCGGGCGTTGTGATCAGCAAGTGGCCCCACCTGTGTCCCGAGCCCGAGGAGTTCGAGCGAGCATTCGCCGGCGATCGAAGGGTGTATCTCATCCGCAACCCGCTGCACCGGCTCAACAGCCTGCATCGGCGGGGCTGGCTGAAGAGCTTCGGGCCGAACCAGGACCTGCATCGGTACAAGCAGTTCGCCAGATGGTGGATCGAGCAGCCGCACCGGCTGACCTATGACCAGTTGCGAGCCGATCCTCGCTCGTTCTTCGCCAAGCTGTTCGGTGCGTGGGAGTTTGATTTCGATCAGACGCATATCGATCAGGCCATCGGCTACATGGATTCCAACTATCACGCGTCGAGTTTGGAGAGGACAAAGAAGCCGAGTGGCGGCGTTCTGAGCGAGCAGGAGTTTGTGCTGCCGAGCGAGGCACTCGATACCTATCTCGGTGATGCGTTCATCGTCGAGTTCATGACCGAGATGGGCTGGAGCACGGACCCGGCGGACTACCGCGGAACACCAGCGAACGCCCGCGCCTGAGAAATGGGGCGAGCACACGGGGCGTCGAGTTCGCAAGAGACAGGGGGATCGCATGGCAGGCCTGAGCGCCCAGTCGTCGAGACAGCCGCGAGAAACCAGCGCCGGGCACGCCGAAGTCTGCTGGGTCTTCTCGCTGGCGCGATGCGGATGCTCTGTCGTCGCGTACGCGGCGGCGGCTCCCTGGAATATCCCCGTCGCCGACGAGCCCTTCGGGCCGTGGGATCGCACGGGCGAGCCGTACAACTATCCGCCCGAGCAGGCCCAGCTCCGCCAGTTGTATTGGGATGTCGATGAGCACATCACGCCGAAGGTTGCGGATCTGGCGACGCGTCTCTTCGACAAGATCGCCGGCGATGCGGGACGGGTGGTCAGCAAGCACCCGCACGACATGATCGATCCCGGGGAGTTTGTCGAGCGTCTGCCCGAGCACAAGTCCATCTTCCTGCTCCGCAACCCTCTCAAGCGGCTGAACAGTCTGTATGTCCGGGGCTGGCTCAAGAGCATCAGCGCCAATCACGACCTCGATCGGTTCAAGCTCGTTGCCCGGCGCTGGCTCGACCATCCGCACCGGTTCACGTTCGAGCAGTTCCGCAGCGATGGACCCGGGTTCTTTCGCGGCGTGTGGGATGCCTGGGGCTGGAGCTACACCGACGATGACGTGGGCAAGGCGCTGGATTACTGCAAGAACAACTACCACGCATCGAGCGCAAAGCTCGGCACGCGTGACCCGGCAAAGCCGCTGAGCGAAAAAAAGAACGCGCTGCCCGTTGAGGCGGTTGACCTGTATCTGAGCGACCCGTTTGTCATGGAGTTGATGCAGAGCAACGGGTGGAGCACGGAGCGGAGTGAGTACGTCTAGGTGACGAGCCCGATGCGCGAGCGAGGATTTCCCCGAGAAACGAAGACCAAACCTCGCTCGCGCTTCGGGCTCGTTTGTCTCAACCTCACGCCTATTGCTTCGCGAGTTCCCCGATCGCG
>CBDVAM010000196.1:0-4368 GCA_965371965.1 uncultured Phycisphaerales bacterium | reverse complement strand
ACCGAAGCTGAGACCGAGGCAGAAGCCGAAGTTCCCGCCTCCGTCGAAACCGAAGCTAAGACGGAGGTTGAAGCCGAAGTTCCCGCTGAGGTGCAAGCTGAGACTAAAGCCGAGGCCCCGCCTGCCACTGCGGACACGCAGGCTTCGGACCCCGAGCCGGCATCCCCGCCATCGCCCCCCGCCGAAGACTCGACCGCACAAAGCCACCCAGACGACGCCAAGGTCTCTGACTCGCAGCCCGCCACCGAGCAGGTGTCACCTGACAGCGAGACCGAGTCTGCGCCCGAACCGATAGATGAACCGGCAGCCGCGACGGTATCCACCGAAACGCCCAAGCCCGCTGCCAAAGCGCCCACGGCAGCCAAGATCAAGACCGCCATCGCCCCGCTCCTCTCGATGGCGAAGCCGATCGCGATCAAGGCGGTCACCAAGCTCTCGGCACCGCTCGCCGCCAAGCCCCCGATCGTTCGCGTCATCGTCGGCTTCATCGCGATCTGGACCGCGCTGCTCGCGATTGTGATGGTGGGCTTGGTCACGACGCGCAAGGCCGAGCCGCCGAAGACCTCGGAGGTCCCCGTCGAGCTTGAAGCCCCAACCGCCCCGATGCCAAGCGCTGCCGACCGCTCCGACTAGGATGGACGATGGATATGCCCACGAGGCGGATCGGGGTGCTCACCGGCGGGGGCGATTGCCCCGGGCTCAACGCCGTCATCCGCGCCGTCACCAAAGACGCCATCCATCACGGCATCGAGGTCCTCGGCATCGAGGACGGGTTCCTCGGGCTCATCGAGGATCGCGTCCGCCCGCTCGATGAGCGGGACGTCTCGAACATCCTCACCGCCGGCGGCACGATCCTGGGCTCATCCAACAAGGCCAACCCCTCGAAGATGCCCGTCGGGACCGACGACGCCGGCAACATCATCCACATGGACCTCACCGAGGCCTGCCTCGCCACGCTGAAGAGCCACGGAATCGACACGCTGGTCGTGATCGGAGGCGACGGCACGATGACATGCGCCGCGCCGTTTGTCGAGCGGGGGATCCGTGCCGTCGGCGTGCCCAAGACGATCGACAACGATCTGTGGGGCACGGACATGACGTTCGGGCACATGACGGCAGTCGAGATCGCCACCGAGGCGCTGGACCGGATCCACACGACCGCCGCGAGCCATCATCGGGCGATGGTCGTCGAGGTGATGGGGCGCAACGCCGGCTGGATCGCGCTGGGCGCCGGCGTCGCATCGGGCTCGGACGTGATCTTGCTCCCCGAAGTCCCGTTCGATATCGATCACGTCTGCGAGCACGTCGCCCTGCGTTCGACCAAGGGCAAGCGGTTCACGATCGTGTGCTGCGCCGAAGGTGCATATCCCAAGGGCGGCGAGCAGATCGTCGAACGCAACGTTCCGATGAGCCCCGATCCCATCCGCCTGGGCGGAATCGCCAAGTGGGTCAGCGAACAGATAGAAGATAAGACCGGCGTAGAGAGCAGGCACGTCGTGCTGGGCCACGTCCAGCGAGGCGGCACGCCGTGCGCCTTCGATCGGATCCTCGCGACCCTGTTCGGAGACGCCGCGATGGAACTGATCCTGAATCAGAACTACAGCCGCCTGGTCGCGTGGCAGAATGGGAAGATCACGGACGTGCCGCTGCTGGAAGCGGCGGGCAAGCAGCGCCTGGTGCAGCCCGACGACACCCTGGTAGCCGCGGCAAAGAGCGTGAATACCTGCTTTGGCGATTGAGCCCCGCCGCCGTACACTAGCCGCCTATGCGATTGGTCCGGGATACCTCGATGCGAACCTGCCTGCTGTTGCTCTTCGTGGGAATTACGCTGCCGCTGGCGGGCTGCCTGGCGGCCGCGCCGGTGTTCGCCGCCGGGGCGACCGCGACCAGCGCGGGCGTCTTGATCATGCAACGCGGCAAGCTGGCCAGCTACGAGTTGGTGCTCTTCGAGGACGCGATCAAGGCTGCACGCCGAGCGGGCGAGATCCACAAGCTCCACTTGCGCCGCGAGCGCATCGAGGACGATTGGGCCAGGTTGATCTTCCGCGACGGGCAGGGCCAGGACATCACCGTGCGCATCGAGCGCCGGACCGAGGTCGTCAGCGGAATCATCATCGACGTGGGCCGCTTTGGACGCACGGGGATGGGCGCGCTGTTCCACCGCCAGATGCTCAACGAGCTGAGCGAGATGGGCGCGTACGTCGAGACCTGGATGCACGACGACCCGCGCGACGGCGGCGCGGGCGCGGGGGTTCAGTAGGAGCCCTGAAGAGGAACCCACCACCGAGACACAGAGGCACGGAGACAAGAGGTGGTTGGAGGAAGATAGGATCGGTACCCCTCCTCGATCCCCTCAGTGCCTCTGTGTCTCCGTGGTGATTCAGAGATTCAATCAGAACGGCGGCCCGCCCCCGTCGCGGAAGTCACCGACCGGGCCGGTCGCCTGCCCCACCTGGAACGAGGCCTTCGGCTCGTAGCCCCGCGCGTCGTGGGCATGGTCGTAGCCCGAGTCGTGGGCGCGGTTCAAGAAGCGCGTGATGTCGTTGTCCCATTGCAGATAGACAACGCCCGTCGGGCCGTTGCGCTGCTTGGCGATGATCAGCTCCGCCTCGCCCTCCTTGTCGGGGTTGGCGGCGAACCAGGCGTCATCGCCGATGTGGTAATACTCCTCGCGGTGCAGGAGCATGACAACGTCGGCGTCCTGCTCGATCGCGCCCGATTCGCGCAGGTCGCTCATCCTGGGCTTGTTGCCCCGCCGGTCCTCGCTGGAGCGATTGAGCTGGCTGAGGCACACGATCGGCACATCCAGCTCATGCGCCAACGCCTTGATCTGGCGGCTGATGGCGCTGACCTCGACCTGGCGGTTCTCTCTGCCAAAGCCGGGGGCCGTCAGTAGTTGGATATAGTCGATGAGGATGGCGCGCACGCCGTGCTGGGCGTGCAGACGCCGGGCGCGGGCGCGAAGCTGCATCACGGTCAACGCCGGCGTGTCGTCGATAAAAATTGGCGCCTGGCTCAGCTTGTTGCAGGCGTCGAAGACCTTCTCAAGCTCCTTCTCGTGCAGGCGCTTGCCCTCGCGGAACTTCTGGGCGCTCACCCCCGAGTACGCGCTGATCAGGCGATGCGTCAACGCCTGCTTGGTCATCTCCAGGCTGAAAAACGCCACGGGAATTGAGGGCTCGCCCCGATCGGGGCTCCACGGCGTTCTGCCGCCCATCGCGAGTTGCTCGGCGAGATTGAGCGCAAACGCAGTCTTGCCCATGCTAGGTCGAGCCGCGAGCACGAGCATCTCGCCCGGGTGCAGACCGTGGACCTTCTGGTCGAGGTCGCCAAAGCCGGTGCGCATGCCGGTGACGGTGCCGTCCTGGGCCTCGATACGGTCGTACTCCTCCATGACGAGCACCCGCAACTCCTGCGGATCGGACGTGGACTCCTCCTTGGCGACCTCGAACACCTTCATCTCGGCGCGGTCCATGATCTCGCGCACGCCCTCCTCGCCCATCGGGTTGGCGTGGTACGCGTCGTACAAGACCTCGCCGGAGACCCGGATCAGGTCGCGCAAGCGCGCCTTGTCCGCAACGATCTTGGCATAGTGCGGCGCGGCAACGGCACTGGGAACCTGATCGGCGAGCTGCACGAGATAGTCCTCGCCGCCGGCGTCCTTGAGGACCTCTGCATCGCGCAGCACCTCGACGAGCTGGACCAGATCGAGCGATCGACGGGTGTCGTAGAGCTGGACGATGGCCTCGTAGATTGCGCCGTGGTGTCCGTGATAGAACCGGTCGGATCCACGGACGATGCCCATCGTGTCGGGGATGACCGTCGGGTCGATGATCATCGAACCCAGCAGGGCCATCTCCGATTCGATCGAATGCGGCGGCAAGCGGTCGAACAAGCGATCCAGCGATGGGCTCGCGCCCCCGCTCGAACCGCCCGATGAGGCGTTCCTTGTCATCCCCGAGTTGCCGCCGTCGAATGTTGTGGTGTTGCTCACGCCCATAGCATCGCCTCCCTGCGTGCCCGAGCCTGCCAAGAGACAGGCTCTGTGCGAGTTATTCAGGTCCACCTGTCGCTTGGGTGACGGTACGCATCCGCCCGCCCACGCATAGCCTTGGATCGTGAGCGAGCCGCCGAAAAACTCGAATGATCTTTTCGAGGGTGATGGTCTCCCCGAGACGCTTCCCCAGAGCCCGATGGCGTTGGCGCGCGAGTGGTTCCTCGAGGCCGTCGCTGCCAAGAAGACCCGCAACCCCGACGCCTTCGCCCTGGCGACAGCCGACAAGCGCGGCGTGCCCTCGGTCCGCATCCTGCTGTGCAAGCACCTCGACGAGCGAGGCTACCTGGTCTTTTACACGAATCTCCACAGCC
>CBDVAM010000195.1:0-4669 GCA_965371965.1 uncultured Phycisphaerales bacterium | reverse complement strand
CCGACTGCGACACCGAGGACTTCTTCGCCTACCTCGACCTCTTCGCGGCGGGGTGCTGAGAGAGCGCCAAATGGCCAGAGCGCCAATGGGCCAGATCCGTCTTGATCCGAGCCCTTCGTCGCTCCGTCGCTTTCCCCCATCCCCAGGGTGCGATAGCCCTTCGCACCGGGCTTTCTCAGCGAAATTCGCCCCACAAACCCGCCATCCGACGGCGTTGGGAGTATCCTCTTTCCTGAGGGAGGTTTCGCCCATGCACCGCGCTATCGGACTCGTTATTCTGGGTACCCTCGCAAGCGTCTCGGTCGCTATCGCCATCGGCGGCGCCGACGACGATCTCGCCCCGGCGTCGCTCCCCGAAGTCGTCTTCCCGCCGGAGAATCCCTTCAGCGAACAGAAACGCGTCCTCGGCAAGGTCCTCTTCTGGGAAGAGCAGCTCTCCAGCGACAACACGATTTCGTGCGGCACATGCCACCAATCCAAGGCCGGCGGCACCGACCCCGTCGTCGCGCTCAACCCCGGGCACGACAACATCTTCGGCACCGACGACGACGAGTTCACGTCCTTCGGCGTCATCGGCGCAGACGCGAGCGACGACTATCGCCCCCTCGAGCCCTACGGCTTGCAAACGCAAACCACGGGGCGATCAACCAATCCCGCCATCACCGCGATGTACTACACCGACCTGTTCTGGGAAGGGCGCGCACCGAGCGAGTTCCGCGATCCGCAGACCGGCGAGGTGGTCATCGCCACCGGCGGCGCACTCGAGAGCCAGGCCGTCGAACCGGTGCTCTCCGATGTCGAGATGGCCCACGCCGATCGCGACTGGGACCAGGTCACCGCCAAGCTCGAGTCGGCGGTGCCATTGGCGCTTGCGACCGAGATCCCGCCGGATATGGCGAGTGCGATCGAGGCGAATCCGAGCTATCCGGCCCTTTTCGCAGAGGCCTTTGGGGATAGCAACATCACCGGCGCGCGCATCGGCATGGCGATCGCGACCTATGAGCGAACGCTCGTGCCCGATCAGGCTCCGTGGGATCTGTTCATGGCTGGCGACGAGGACGCGATGACCCAGAGCCAGAAGCAGGGCTGGTTCACCTTCAGCAACTCGCGCTGCGTGTTCTGCCACGTCGCGCCGTGGTTCGCCTCAGATAGTTACGAGAACATCGGCCTGCGCCCGCTCATAGAGGATCTCGGCAGGCAGGAGGTCACGGGCGACCCAGAGGATCGCGGCAAGTTCAAGGTCGCCACCTTGCGCAACGTCGGGCTCAAGTCCTCGTATATGCACACCGGCCAGTTCACCGAGCTCAGCGACGTCATCGCGTTCTATCAAGGCCCCGGTTCGCCCGGCAACGACAACCGAAACCTCGGCCTGCCGCTGAGGCTCCCGCCGCAGCTCGACCCGCAGGACCTTGTGAACTTTCTTGGCGGTGCCCTGACCGATCCGCGCGTCGCCGACGAGCTGTTCCCGTTCGATCGCCCCGTGCTCTACGTCGAGCGCCCCGAAGATGCGCCGCAGAATCTCGGTGGCGCAACCGCCGGCACCGCCGGCTTCATCCCCCGCATCATCGCGATCGAGCCGCCGAACATCGGCAACGCCGGTTTCAAGATCGGCGTGGATAGCGCTCTGGGCGGTTCCACGGCGTGGGTCGCGATCTCCCAATCCCCGCCGATCGACGGCGTCGTCCCGCCCGACATCCTCGATGGCCCGTTCGATATCCAGGGCCCCGGTCCCGGCGAGGGCTACGCGACCTACCACTGGCCGATTCCCCCAGACGCGAGCCTCGAGGACGAGGTGTATTACATGCAATGGCGCATCGACGATCCCGAGGGTAACGCCGGCATCGCGTTCTCCGACGCGATCGAACTCACGCTCTTCTGCGGCGGGCGCTGCCCGAACGACTGTGCCGCGGACCTGGATGGCGACGGCGACGCCGACGCGGACGACTTCTTCACCTATCTCGACCTGTTCGCGTCCGGCGACCCGGCCGCCGACATCGATGGCGATGGAGATATCGACGCGGACGATTTCTTCGCGTATCTGGACCTGTTCGCGGCGGGGTGTTGAGAGAGAGTGGCCCGGCCTCCCACGACGATGCACGAGAGCGAGCGAGGGGGGGGTGATCCACGCCTGACCAAAGCGATTATGAGACAGCCCGATCCTCTCGAAGGAGAAAGAGGATCGGGCGGCTCTTGAGCGTCTCAGAAGATAGAACTTGACCGGTTCTTACTCGCAATCCTCAGACACGTCGAAGTCGACCTCGTAGAACTCGTCGGTCTCGCTGCAGTTGTTCGGCGTGTCCTCGCTTGGGCCGTCGGTATCGGGATTGTCGCAACTCCCCGTGAAGCCGGCATATTTGAACG
Organism: uncultured Phycisphaerales bacterium; assembly: GCA_965371965.1. GTDB lineage: Bacteria > Planctomycetota > Phycisphaerae > Phycisphaerales > UBA1924 > S146-42. The sequence goes on along the minus strand of CBDVAM010000195.1, from coordinate 2,308 downwards.
ATGCGGAGTTCTCGACGTCGATCCCGCCGCAACCACCTCGTTCGTAGTCGCCGCAGGTTCTGACGTCTGCGTTGAACTTGAAGATGCCGCCGGGTTGGCTGACTCGCTTATCCGAGAACAGCCCCTGGAGCGCCGTGGAACCGTACTTGAACTCCATGATGGCTTCACAGTCAGTGCTCCAGACCGCGTCGGACGTGTCCTCAATGTCCGCATCGATCACAATCTCGTCGTCATCGCCGAAGACCACGTAGGCGGCGGCATGCACGTTGCCCTCTTTGCGCAAGATGCCCCGATTGGTGCCCCCTGTCAATCCTGTAATTGTCATGCCGCCGATAATTCCATCCCCATTCCCGGCGAGCCTGTTCACGAGCTTGATGTCGGTAGCGATCTCGATATGGGAGAGGTCTTGACCCTTGTTGCCCACTATTCGTCCGTTCCCGGAAAACACATGTGTGGCGTTGATGAGTTTGAGAACTGCGTCGCCGCCACCCGTATCGCCGGTGATGATGAGCTCACCGTCGATGATCGAGTTGTCGACGAAACTGCACGTTGGGGCCGGGAATGGGCAGGTGTGGAAGTTGTGATCGTCATTGTCCAGCGTCAGCGTCACGCCGTTCTTGATGACAAGGATGCCGTTACCCTCGATCTCCACGGTGTCCGCTTCGGAGTCCACATTGACATTGCAGGTTTTGTCGTCGGGGATGACGATGCGGTCGCCCGCGTCGGGCACCACGTCTGGATTCCAGTTCACGGCAACGTTGAAGTTGCCTGTTGAGCTTCCATTCCCGTCAATCGTTATGGTGTCCGCCTGCGCACCGACGGCGAGGCCCAAGATCACGAGAGCTGCAATCCGTTTGTTTGACATCTCCATTCCTTTCACCATGAGTTCCACAACCCCGCTGGCACCCGTCTGGCACCCGCCTGGCACCCGCCGGACCCGACGATTGGCCGACTCAGCCGCACGCCACGAAGAGTCCGAGTTGTGTTGTACAGGCCCAGCATATGGAAGGGAGTGCGCCATTGAGTGATCGTTCATGCGATTTGCTTGTCTTTGCACCCTGCCTAAGCATGACATGAATCTCGAAAATTGAAGAATAAACCCACAATTCTTATCCCCAATCGTCTCTAGAGAGCGCCACGGTGGTATGGGTCGCCAAGCTGCTTCGTTAGCATCACCGAGTTTGTTCGTGCGAAATGTCGGAAGTGTGGTATCATGGAATCGACCGGAGAGTCAGAATGAGTATTTCGATGAAGTCACTGAGGGTTCGACACTCCATTTGGATCGCGGTATTCGCCCAGGCCGTGTTCGCGCCCATCGCGTCGGCCCAGCCTGCGTGCCTCCCGCCCTCTGAGGACGGGCGTCATCCGCTGTTCGGCGCTCTCTCGATCCGCCCGGATCTGGAGTTCACCGGCGGTGAGGTCTCGGTCGCACATCCCACGAGCGTGGCGTTCGGCGATCTCAACAACGACGGCGTACTCGACGCGTTGGTCAGCGAGAACTCGGGCGCGGACTCACCCCCGCGAAGCTACATCACGGTGCTGCTGGGGCGGGGCGGGGGCGTGTTCGACTTGCCCGTGCGCTACGACGCGGGTCCCGAGGAGGCCTTCGTCGCGCTGGCCGACATGGACGGCGACACAAATCTCGACGTGCTGGTCTGCAACGCCTCGGGCGACACCATCAGCATCCTGCGGGGTCTCGCCGACGGCACGCTGGAGGAGCACGTTGAGTACGCCGCCGGGGATGAGCCGCGCTCGCTGGTCGCCCGAGACTTCGACCGCGACGGCGACATCGACGTCGCGGTGCTCAACACCCTCAGCTCGGATATCTCGATCCTGATGAATAACGGCGACGGGACGCTCGCAGAGCAGGTGCGGATTCCGGTCGCGGGCGTCACGCCCCGCGGCGATTCCAACCGCAACTTCCCCATCCCCGGCCCATTCATCGCCGCGGGCGATCTCAATGGCGATGGGCACATGGACCTCGCGATCCCGGCGATCCAGCGTGTCCATCTGCTGTTTGGCGACGGCAATGGCGGATTCGTCGATGCGCCCGAGCACGCGGTGTCGCCGATCCGCGCAGTGTATAACGTCAAGCTTGCGGACCTGAATGGGGACGCCCTGCTCGACATCGGCGCGTCAATTGCCACCGTCGGCGTCTCGCGCATGGTCGTCTGGCTCAATCGGGGCGAGGGCTCGTTCCCCGAGGCCGACGAGTACGACTCGTCGTGGGATGGAGAGGGGCCGTTCTACTTGAACATCGGGCTGACGATCGCCGACTTCGATGGCGATGCCATGCCCGACATCGCGG
>CBDVAM010000194.1:0-4689 GCA_965371965.1 uncultured Phycisphaerales bacterium | reverse complement strand
CGAGCCGATCTCGCACAAGAACACGATTGGAGGCCTGCTACATAGTGTCACTCAAAGCAGTGGCCATGCCACCCGCCGAGGCCGGCGGTCGAGGATGCGAGGAAACTGCGCCGGTCGATGGCCATGGTCGGGACTCCAGCAGGACAACATATCGCGATTCATAGGCGAGATTGGCAGGGCGAGATTCGGGGCCATGTGCGCCATGCTTGTCATGGATGGTGGACCCTGCGAGTGCCTATGCATGACGCGCATGGGGCGGGGGCGCTCTTAATGACAGCGGGCGCGTGCTCCTGGGGCCGTTCCAGGATGAAGCTCGCATCGGCCGCGCCCTAGATCCTCAATCAGGGCTGTGTACGAGGAGCGCGACTCGCCAAGGGCGTGAGAAAAGCGGACGAGGATCGGGTGCCGGACTGGCATCGAGTTGCGCATGTGTTGCCAATGCGGCCAGCCTCGTGGCATGTTCTTCGGAACGGATCTGGGCGAGCGACTCAGTATCGAGCCGGTACACCGCGTCGGCGGGTGCCGAAGAGTCGCCAGATGCCCAGCGCGAGCAGTGACGTCCCGGCCGGCGATGGTATGGTCCACTGATACGAGCCGACCAGCAGAGCGCTTCCGCCGGGAGGGATCGTCCTGCTCCATTGGAATGCCCCGCTAAAGTCACCCGGTCCGAATGGCAGCCCGGAGTTGTCCAAGTTGTCTGCGTTGGCATCCTCCAGCAGTTCGAGGATCGTCGGAGCCGCAGCGACCTGGAACGCCTCGGCATTCACGGCACGAAACTCGGCCGGAGGGGCACCAATAATTCCAGTATCAATGTCGATACCGGACAGCCCGCCCCAGGCGAACTCGTCGCCGAATGAAAAGGGGAGGGTGTCCACATATTGGAACACCGAGACATCGACGTCGTTCGAAGATACGTTGACGAGTTCCAGCGCATGCACCACTTTCGCCGTGTGACCTTGCCCGCCACCGGTCACGACAAGTTCGAGCGAAAGCGTCGCGTCGAGCGCGCCGTCCAGCAGGTTGGCCCACGCGAGCGTCGCGTGTGTATCATCGGGTTGGCTAATGCTGTTGGGCGCAGGAAGGGCCGTCTCGGCGCCCTGGATGCCACGGATCCACCACCAATGCTGATCCAGAGAGTCGAGATCTCCTCTATAGAGAAGATCCACCATCCCGCTGTTCGCCGGATCGATGACGTACGCGAAGTTGCGGTCCCTCAACGTGACCTGCCCGAGCGCGGCCGGCGCAAGTGCGGCTATCAATGCGAATATCATCGGTAGCTTGATCCTCATATCCAACTCCCTTTATTGTTCAGAGTCTGACTGCCAAAGGTCCGCGGAGAGACACCCAGCCGTATGCACCGAATTTAGGTGGCGGCTCGGGCTTGGTAGGTGAGAAAATTTCCCCTAATTGCGGGCTCATTTCTGAGCCAGGTAGTCCGGTTCCATGGCAAGTGGCGGGTGGCATGGCCACGTCTTCGTGGCTATGCGGAGTTGGGGGGGGAGGCATAGCCACTCAGAGCAGTGGCCATGGCACGCGGCATCGAGCCCAGCTACCAGAGGTGTGAGGTGAAGGTCAAGACCATGCCTACGCCGAGCCCGTAGATCGAGTGCTCGATCGAAGGAGAGAGCAGGGGTCGGACATTCCGTGGCGATCGGATACCGAAGAAGCCCCAGCCAAAGCAAGGGAACAGAACGAACCACGGAAGGATCGCAGTCGCCAGTCCCCAGATGAGACCGGGAACTAGATTGTTGTTCGGCACTGCGCCAGTGAACCCGATGAGAATGGCGGGGTAGGTGAGGGCAACTGTGGCTCCGGTGAAGTAGTGGAAGAACCACCCAAGGGGCGTCTCATTCTTCACGGACTTGGACTCGATGATGTTCGTGTGTACGAATCGTCCGCGGAGCAGGCCCAAGAGCCATCGACCGATGGCCGCGCTTCCTCCTCAGCCGCCCCAACGTATCTTCAGCTTGGCGGCAGCCTTATCGGTGACATCCATCATGACAGTACCGACCAAGCCGCCAAGTATCGCCCAATAGAACGGGTCCATGAGAGTCCTCCGGTATGGGGTCGCTCATCTTCTCGGTACGCTTCTCGCGGGGTGCAAATGCTCCGGCGAAGGCACAGTATAGGAGTTTGGGGTCGCGTGGACGGCTGGTGGCATGGCCACGTCTTCGTGTCTATGGGGAGTTGGAGGTAGGTGAGGGAGGCATAGCCACTCAGGGCAGTGGCCATGGCACGCGGCGAGGGTTGTAGGCGGGGGGAGGCATAGCCACTCAAAGCAGTGGCCATGGCACGCGATTCGGTTGGGTGCTGCGGGAGCCCAGGCTTGCGCCAGGGCCTCTTGTTAGAGGTCGAAGACTTTGCGCATGTTGTTGAGGACTTCCTGGAGGCGTGATTTGTCGCCGCCACCTACCTCGGCGGTGGCCCAGCCGGTGAAGTTGATGTCGCGGAGGGCTTGGCGGACGTCGGGCCAGTTGACGTCGCCCTCGCCGATCTTGGTCCAGCCCTTGGTGAAGGACCAGTCCTTGACATCGAGCTTGACGATGCGGGAGCCGAGGGTGCGGATCCATTGCGCGGGGTCGCCATACTTGCGGTGGTTGCCGATGTCGAAGTAGGAGCCGACCCAGGGGCTGTCGATGGCGTCGATGTAGGCGGCGAGCTGGTCGGCGGTCTGGTCGGGCGCGCCGTCGTGGGTGTAGCAGAATCCGTTCCAGACGTTCTCGATGAGGATGTGGACGCCGAGGTCTGCGGCGAGGGGCAGGGCCTTGTTGATCTCTTCGATCGAGCGATGCCAGACGTGATCTTGGGTTTCGTTTTCGCCGGCGACACGGCCTGGGACAAGGAGGACGCTGGAGCCGCCAAAGGCGTGGCTGTCGCGGATCGCGCCGAGGAGTGCGCGCAGGCCGTTGGCTCTGGTGTCGGGGTCGGGCGAGCTGAGGCGCTGGTTCCAGTGGACGGAATCGACGACGCCGTGGATGCGGAGGCCGGTTTCGTCGCGGGCCTTGAGGACTTCCGGGCGTGCGAGGTTTGAGGGGCTGTTGAGTTCGATGGCGTCGTAGCCGAGGTCGCGGATGAGGCGGAACTTGTCGCTGATGGAGGCGTCGCCGGCGACCATGCCGACTTTGAGGCTGAGGTTGATGTGGAGGGGGTCGGAGTTGGGTGATGGGGCGGGGGCCGCGGGTTGGATGAGGGGGGAGGCGTGTGCGGCGGGGAGGAGGGATGCGACGCCGACGGCGCCCATGGTTCGGATGGCGTCGCGTCGGGTGAGCATGGCGTTTCTCCGTGTGATCGGACGTTGGGGAATCGGAAAGCGGTTGGGGTGGTTGGTCGGTGTGACGATATCCTAACCTGGGCATGCGGGGGGCGATGAGGGCTGATGATGGGGCGGGCGACAGGAGGCGGACGCATGGTGCGGATGATTGGTTGTGTGTTTGTTCTGGGTATGGCGAGCGGGGTGGCGGCGGCGGGCGAGGTCGGGGCGTGGGCGGAGCTGTTCCTGCGGTCGCATCCGGTGCTGGTGCACTTTCCCATCGCGCTGATTCTGGTGGCGCTGCTCTTTGAGGCGGGGCATGTGGTGTTTCGGCGGGGGCGGGGTACGGAAGATCAGCGAGCGATCTGCGGCTCGGCGCTGATGCTGCTTGCACTCGGGGCGGCATCTGCGGGGCTGAGCGCGTGGTCGGGGTGGGAGAACGCCGAGCATGAGTCGCACGGCAGCAGCGTTCAGGATCTCATCTATCTGCACCGTTGGCTGGGCATCGCAACGGCGGGGACCGGGGGCGCGGCGGTGATCTTCGGGCTGTTCGGGCGGCGCGGGGGGCGCAAGGCGGTTGGGCTGTATCGCACGTTGCTGCTCGTCAGCGCGGGGCTGGTGGGGGTGACGGGGCACTTCGGCGGGTCGATCGTGTGGGGAGAGAGCTATCTGACCGAGCCGCTGCGCGAGGCGATCTTTGGCGCTGAAGACGAGGGCGATGCGGGGGACGGGGGGCTGACCCAGGGGGAGTCGGACGGCGAGCACAGCCATGAGGCGGAGGGCGTCAGCGCCGAGATGATTCGCGCGTCGTTTGAGCGGGATGTGAGGGCGATTCTCGATGCGCGCTGCATCGAGTGCCATGGCACGGAGGAGGCGTCCGGGCGGTTGCGGCTGCACACATGGGGCGAGATCGAGTCGCTGATCGATGGGGGGGGGGGGGTGTTCGTTTCGGGGTTTCCTGAGCGGAGCGAGATGGTGCGGCGGATATCGCTGGGGGAGGGGGACGAGGATCTGATGCCGGGCGATGACAGCGGGCGGCTGAGCGAGGAGGAGATCGCGGCGATCCGCGGTTGGATCTTGTCGCTGGAGCCAGGGGTCGTCGGGTCGAGCGGTGAGGATGAAGAGGGGCAAGGCGGGGAGCCGATCGAGATTGGCGAAGAGGAGCGGGGGCTGGTGGAACTAGCGATGGGGCGGATTCGTGACGGCGCGGGGTATGCGAGTCGGGTGTCGCTGGGGGACGATTCGGTTGTCGTGAATCTGTCGATGTTGGGTTCGAATGCGAGCGATGAGACTCTGGAAATGCTCGATGGGCTTGAGGGTGTGCTGGTCGATCTGGATCTTGGGGCGACGGGGGTTGGGGACGCGGGCGTGAGCCAGCTTGGGCGGTTCGAGCGTTTGCAGCGCCTGGATCTGTCGAAGACGGGGGTTGGGAACGTCGG
>CBDVAM010000193.1:0-4830 GCA_965371965.1 uncultured Phycisphaerales bacterium | reverse complement strand
ACCAGGCCAAGAAGTTCATGCAGACCATGCTGCACTCGGCGAGCGTCAAGGACCTGCTCGAGGCCGACAAGACCCTCAGCCTGCGCGGCATGTTCTACAAGGGCCTGCACACCATCCAGGGCACTAAGGGCGAGAAGACGTTCGACGAGCAGTCCGAATCGGACACGATCCTTGAGGATCTGGAAGTCTCGCTGTCGAGCCTCCGCGAAGAGCTGCACATCTTCGCCAAGAAGGCCGGCACCATCGTCGGCAACATCACCATCAACGACTCGGGCGATTCGATCGACTGCCGCCACATGGGCTCGGGCGGGTTCGCCATCCCCAGCATCGTCGAGCCCGGCGTGGTCGAGTTCGAGAAGTGCGAGGCCGACTTCATCCTCCACGTCGAGAAGAACACCGTCTGGAGCCGCTTCAACGAGGACAAGTTCTGGAAGACCCACAACTGCATCCTGACCGAGGGCGGCGGGCAACCGCCGCGTGGCGTCCGCCGACTGCTCCACCGCATGCACAACGAGCTGGGCCTGCCGGTCTACTGCCTGCTCGATTGCGATCCCTGGGGGCACTACATCTACAGCGTCATCAAGCAGGGCTCGATCAGCCTGGCGTTCGAGTCTGAGCGCCTGGCCATCCCCGATGCGAGGTACATCGGCCTGCGGGCGGGCGACTACGACGAGCACGACCTGTCGGATGATGTCCAGATCGACCTGAACGAGCGCGACATCGCGCGGGCCAAACAGATCATGAACTACCCCTGGTTCAAGGACCACAAGGGCTGGCAGAGGGAGATCAAGCGCCTGCTTGACAACGGTTTCAAGATGGAGGTCGAGTCTCTGATCACCAAGGACATCAGCTACGTCACCGAGACGTATGTCCCGCAGAAACTGGAAGCCGAGAGCTGGCTGGTCTGAGCTGGCGTCATCTCTACCGCTAATTCGCTATCACGAAGGCTCCGGTGTCAAGGGCTCAACAAAGTCCATAAATTGGGTGCGATTCCTGTTGCACGCCCCCCGTTCACCTGATAGCTTCTGGTGTATCGTGGGACAATCGTTCCGCGACCGGACGGGGAGAATGGGAACCCAACCCGTCGCCGCAGGGAATCCGCGGCGTCGGCTGAAATCGCACGATGCTCCCGATTTGTGACCACCCCTGAGCCCTGAGGCTTTGGAGTGGAGAATCCACCGGCCCGCCGGCCTGTGCTAGCGTGGCGAGTGTCTGGAGGTAACACTCGCCCCTGGTGCGCCGGCGGCCGGTTCTTTTTTGCCCGGACTCGCCGTCCATTCGCATCCCCTCGCTGCACCAGGCCCGATGCGCGTGGCCAGGAATCACCACCTGGCGTTTATCGGCGGGCACACCGCTGCTGGGCGTGCTCGTACACTCTGCGCCCATGGTCTGGTTGTGCCTGCTGCTCATCCCCGCTGCGTTCGCCGTCGCATTGCCCGCGACATGGGGCGTGATCCGCCTGAGCCATCGCATGGGCGCGCTGGACACCGAGTCGATCGAGGGTCAGACCAAGATGGCGCGTCGGTCGATCCCCAATACGGGGGGGGTCGCGATTGCTCTGGCATTCTGTCTGCCGATTCTGATCGGGCTTGTCGCCTTCGTGCTCCTGGGAGACTCTATCTCAGATCGGATCCCGGCGCTCGATGACGAGCTTCTGGACGGCCTGCGAGGCGAGATTCCCAGCGCCCTCTGGCTCCTGCTCGGCGTCGCGGTTATCCATGTCCTCGGGTTGCTCGACGACCGCCGTCCACTAGGCCCGTTCGTGAAACTCGCGGTCATCCTGGGTGTCAGCGCGGGCGTGGTTGTGCTCACCGACACCCGCCTGCTCGAACTGCTCGATGAGCCCATGGGCGGAATCTGGGCGTCGGTCCTGGTGACGGTCCTCTGGTTCGGCGTCGTCACCAACGCCATGAACTTCATGGACAACATGGACGGCGTCGCAGGCGGCGCGGGGGCCATCGCCAGCGCCTGCCTGCTCGCGGCGATGCTCTTGACCGGGCACTGGTTCGTCGCCGCGGCCCTGGCGCTGCTGCTGGGCGCGATCCTCGGGTTTCTCGTCTTCAACATCCACCCGGCCCGGGTCTTCATGGGCGATGGCGGATCGCTCGTCATCGGTTTCCTCCTGGCCTTCCTGACAGCCCGCGCGACGTACTACGCCCCGGATCACGCGTTCAACACCCACGCGGCGGGTGCGCACGCGGTGTTCATGCCCCTGCTCATCCTTGCCGTCCCGCTCTACGACTTCACCAGCGTCACCCTTGTGCGCATCAGCCAGGGCAAGAGCCCGTTCAAGGGTGATCTCCAGCACTTTTCGCATCGCTTGGCGCGCCGTGGGCTGAGCGTTCGCCAGACCGCGGCGGTCATCGCGGCCCTCACCGCCGCCACCGGCCTCGCGGGCGTTGTCCTGCCCTGGCTCCCGGGGTGGGGCGCGATCCTGCTGGCGATCCAGACTCTCATCCTCCTGCTGGTCCTGGCGGTGCTCGAGCGCGCGAGCGCCGCGAAGCTGGTTACGCCGGCGGAGAGTGCCGATGGGTGAGACCGGCGCCGAGACCTCTGAGGACGAACGCTCGTGGGTCGCGATCGGCGCGGGTGGGGTTATCCTCGCCCTTGCGCTTGTCCGCGCGATGGCGGTCCAGTCGCCGTTGCCCTTCTGGGATACCGACCCGCTGACGGTGTACACGCCGATGGGCGGCTCGGGCAGCAGCGGAATACTCGACGTGCTGAGCGCATCGCTCATGGGGCTGGGCCCGACGTGGTCGATCCTGCTGGACGTGCTCACGCTGCTCGCCGCGGGGATTGCGCTGCTGGGCGCACCGACCATCGATCCTCGGGCGCGCACGACCGCGTGCCTGCTCGCAATCGTCGGATCGTTCGGCATCTCCATCCACGCGCTTGGCCATGGCGGCATGAGCCTTGAGCACGCTCGCATCGGCATCGCCTGGCTCGGCGCGATCTGGGGCGGAATCGCTCTTTGGTGTGTCTGTGCGGATCGGCGGGCTCGTGCTCTGTTCGGCGGGGTTCTCGTTGCGTTCATCCTGGTCCTGGCTGCCAAGGGTCTGATGCAGGTGCTGATCGAACACCCGCGCACCATCGCGTCGTTCGATATAGACAAGCGGGCGTTCTTTGAGAGCAAGGGCTGGGCGCCCGAGTCCGCGAACGCGCGGGCCTACGAGCGACGCCTCAACCAGATCGAGGCAACGGGCTGGTTCGGCCTGTCCAATGTGCTCGCGAGCTTTGCGGGCGCAAGCGTGGTCGTCCTCGCGATGCTCATGGCGACAGTTCCTGCGTCGCTCAGAAGGACAAAGAGCGTTGTCCCGGTGCTCGTCCTGGGTGGGGCGGCGCTCGTGACACTCGCGCTGACAAAGTCCAAGGGCGGCATTGGTGCCGCGGCGGTCGGCGGGTTCCTTGCGTTCGCCCTTGTGCGCTATCTCCCCGCTCGATTCGCGGCGTTCAAGCCCACGCCGAGGCTCATGGGTTTCGCCGCCATCGGTGCGATCCTGCTCACCCTCGGCGCGGTCGTGATGCGTGGCCTCCTCGGCGAAGCCCTGGGCGAACGCAGCATGCTCTTCCGCTGGTTCTACATGAGGGGCGCAACCAGCATCATCGCCGAAGAGCCGGTGCTCGGCGTCGGACCCGCGGGCTTTCAATCCGCCTACGCCATGCACAAACCCGCGATCAGCCCCGAGGACGTCACCAGCCCGCACTCGATATTCATTGATCTCATTGCGGACCTCGGCGTCTTCGGCGTCGCCCTCAGCGTGCTCGCCATCCTCGCCATCTGGCGCATCGGCGTGGGCCTCGGATCAGACTCCGACCCAAAGGCGACGCCCGCCACCGAACGCCCGTTGATCACGCGCTTCCGTTTGTACATCGTCGCGTCGATCGCGGGCAGCGCGTTCTTCATGGCCCTGTGGCTCGAGCGAGGGGCGTCGATGCCGCTGGTGCTCGCGTCGGCGTTCTCTCTGATCGAGCCCGTGCCGATGCCCGCCGTCCTCGCCGGGCTCGTGCTCACGCTCGCCTTGGTTGCGGGTTGGATCGTGCTCGCCGAGCGTTGCTGGGCCATGTTCGAGTCGATCCCCTCGACGTTCATCGCGCTTTCGACCGGTGGGCTCGCAATCGCCATCCACGCGCAGATCGAGATGACACCGATCCAGCCTTCATCAGCGGCGTTGTTCTGGGCCTGGCTCGCAGTCGCGGCGGTATCCACTTCTCATGGGCCACACGGGCGGGCCGATCACGCAGGTGAGACCAATCCAAAGACTGCGCACCGAGCCAGCTTGGCGCACGACCGCGTGCTTTGCGCGACGCCCATCCTGTTCGCCCTGCTGATATCAGGCACAATCCTGCCAAATATCGCAACCTGGGAATCACGCCTGGTTCAAGCCGCCCGCATCGCGGCTCCCGTCGGCGACGCCCGCACGGAACTCCGCATGCTCGTGCGGGTCAATCCCGCGCTGCGTGGGCCCGCGATGACCGCCCTCGGCGAGCGCGTTGCGGCAGAAGCGGGTGATCCCGTTTCTCCGACCCCCTCGGCAATCAGCGCCGCCCTGGACACGCTCGCCCAGACCCGAGGCGAGCAAGCCGAACTCATCCTGGATGGGTCGCATGACGCGCTTGGCGGAGTGCATCCGCCCACGCTGCGGGCCCAGACCAAGCTGCTTCGGCGCCTGGCGAACGAGGGCGATGATGCCCAGACGAGCGAGGCGTTGCTAGGACGAGCCCTGGATCGAGCCGAGCGATTCGCGGGTGACCAGCCGGAACTCGCCAATGCCTGGAGCCTGCTTGGCCTGGTCCATAGCGAACTGGCGACATTCTCGGACCGTGACGCCC
>CBDVAM010000192.1:0-4912 GCA_965371965.1 uncultured Phycisphaerales bacterium | reverse complement strand
GAAAAAACTCTTGGATTTCAGGCTCTGTGCTCTGGGTGACTCTGTGGTGAGCTGGCTTATCGGGGTTCTGGGATAGATTCTAGCGTTTGGAGCGCGACGGAGACCATCACAGGCCTGACCGTGAGGGAGGGCGTCTCCATGTGCTCACCCCTCTACCTCGCCTCATTGCCCAGGACCCCGCCGTCCGACCTGAGAAACTCACAATGCAATCTGAGAGCGAGTCGCGCCATGAGCATTGGGAGAAGCGGGAGACGCCCTCGGTCACAGTCGGGCCTGCGATCCGGCCTTTGGCCATCAGGTCATCTGGCCATTTAGCGATCTGGCCCTTTGGCCATTTCTTCAACACCCCGCCGCGAACAGGTCGAGGTAGGCGAAGAAGTCCTCGGCGTCACAATCCCCGTCGCGGTCCACGTCGCAGAACGCCAGAGTGCCCAGGCTGTAGCGGTCGAGGAACAGGAAGAAATCGTCCACGGTAAGCACGCCGTCGCGGTCGAGGTCGGCGGCGCAGCGGCACATGACGTTCTCGAGCATCACGATCGGGGCGATATCCGAGCCGGCGCGTCTGGGGCTGATGATGTCGGTGTCGCCGTCGAGGTCGAAGTCGCCGAAGGCAAAGCCCTTGGTGGGCGAGTTGGCGGCGTACCAGGCCTTGTTGGAGAAGTCGCCGGTGCCGTCGTTGAGATGGATGACCGGGCCGCTGCGCACGCTGGCGCAGATGAGGTCGAGCCAGCCGTCGCCATCGATATCCTCGACCGCCAGGCTCTTGGAGACCTCGATCTCCCACTCGACGAACGTCTGGGAGACGGTGAACCCGGCGTCGCCGTCGTTCTCGTAGACCGTCAGGTAGGGCAGTTCCTCTTCCAGACCCCTGTGCATGAGCGCGGCGTCGGGGTCGCCGTCGCCATCGAAATCGCCGGCGACCAGATCGAACCCATTTGGCGTGGTGACCATGGTGTGGTCCAGTTCCAGATGTCCTGTGCCGTCGTTGAGCAATACGACCAGGAGGCCGGGGTCGAGGCGTGATCCCGAGACGCCCAGCACGTCGAGATCCCCGTCGCCGTCCAGATCCTCCACCGCGACGGTGCCGAACGCCCAGCTCGCCCGCCGGTTGTCGGTTACGACCTGCTGGGCGACCGTCAAGCCGCCCGCGCCGTCGTTGAGCAACACGGCGATGCGCCGGTCGATCGTCTGCGGATCGTCGCGGAAGAAGAGCCCCTTGACGTGGGCAATCACGTCGTTGTCGCCGTCGCCATCGATGTCGGCGATAGCGATCCCAGTTGGGCTCACCTCGTCGAATCCAAATCGTGTCGGCGGATCAAACTGAAGCCCTGGGAGTCCGAACGCCACCCAGATCGAACCGGGATCCTCGCCCGAGGAGAACTCCTCGTCGAAGGAAAATACAAGATCGATCCACTTATCTCCGTTCATGTGGGCGAACCGGACATCCTCAACATCTGAGAACCCCAGCACGCCAACAAACGTACGCCATGTTTCACTGAACGTGCCCGAGCCGTCGTTCTCCATCACGCGGATAGTCGCGGGGTGGTTGCCGAGAATCCCAAGAGCGAGATCCAAATCGCCATCGCCGTCCAGATCCGCGCTGTCGCTCGCGGAGTAGTCGATGTCCGGATCCCCGATCTCGGCGTTCTTGGATCCCCGCGGCGTTCCCTCGGCGTCATTGAGGTGCGTGACCAACAACGACAACCCGGTACGGATCGCGACAAGGTCCGCCCAGCCGTCGCCGTTGATATCCAGGATCTCAAGCAGCCACGGGTCCTCGCCGATGATCTGCGATTCGAGCGGCGCGAACGTCCCGTCGCCGTTGTTGCGCAACAGCGCGTACGCACCCCAGTACTCGTTGCCCACGGCGGCGTCCAGGTCGCCGTCGTTATCGAGATCGCCCAGCGCAACGCTCGCGCTGTTATAGAGGAACCCCTCTCCGATGGCCCGAGTGTCGTAGGCCGAGCCCTCGCCGAACGTAGCGTCGCCGTTATTCAGCCAGACGGCGAGGTAAGAACTCCCGCCGTGGAGCGCTGCGCCGATATCCAGATCTCCATCGCCGTCCAGATCGCGCAGCTCGATGTCGTAGACATGGAGTGTTCTGGGCGCGGGCAGCGGGTCGTCGGCGAGCGTGAAGCCCGCGCTCCCGTCGTTGATGAGGATCTCCGCATGGAAGCCCCCCGGCACGACGATATCGAGGTCCGCATCGCCATCGAGATCCCCGATCGCCAGGAACGGGCCTGGATAGGGGAACGTCCGATTGGGATTGCCGCGCGGCGTGGTGCCTCCGACCGGGATGCGGATCTCTGGATCAAAGGTGCCATCGCCGCGATTGAGCAATATGGAAACGTCCTGGCTCAAGACGTTCATGAAGGCGAGGTCCTGGTCGCCGTCGCCATCGAGGTCGCCCGCGACCAAGGAACGCGGCTCGTCGCCCAAGGAATAGCGAGGCCCGCGTGTGAAGTTCGCGTTGCCGTCGTTGAACAGCATCGTCGTATCGTCGGTGCGAGCGTTCGCGGTTGCGATATCGAGATCGCCGTCGCCATCCAGATCCACCGGATAGGCATCGGCCGTCTCTATGGAGTCTCCATCGCTCGTTCTTACGGCGATGCGGCGCTCAAAGAGACCGTCGCCACGGCTGAGCAGAATCGAGACATAGGACTCTCCAATTGAAATCGCATTGATCGCATCTTCGAGACCGTCGCCGTTCAGATCTGCAAACCGAAGACTAGTTGCCTTCCGGTGTCCACCGGCCGTGAAGTCGGCGGGTGTGCTGATGAGCCCTCGAAACACAGGGTGGACGTTCCAATCCTGGTCCGGCGGGCAGGTCTGGGCGTCCGCAATCCCCCCGGATTGGAGGGCCAGGATCGCAACTGCTATTTGAATCGCTCTCATTGCTCAATCCACAAATACCTAGGTATTTCTATTCCCGAGGCTTGACAACGTCCCAGAATACTGTACTTTGCGGCTCATGGCAAGGAACAATCGAGTGAGTATAGCTCGAAATACCCGATGGCGGGCCGAAAACTGAAAGGGAAACGGAATGAAAAAGCTGGCATGTATCGCTGGAGCCGCCCTGATCGCAAGCACAGGATTCGCCGAGACGTTTACGTTCGTCGGCGAGGACAATGACTTTTGGACAGATGAAGACGCCTGGGAGGACGAGGACAACGACCCGGGTGTCCCCGGAGCGGGTGACCGGGCCGTTATCGACCCAGGCAGCGCGAAGACCGTGATAATTCGCGGTATGGACTCGATCACCGTGGAGACTGTCGAGGTTGGGGACCTCGGCACGATCCTCATCGAGGCGGACGGCGACGACAATGGCACGCTGACGCTCACGAACCACGTCTGCGGGCTGGTGCCGACGTGCGCCAGCTTCAACTCCATCCTCGACGGTGTGATCGAGCTCGAGAGCGAAGCCACGCTTGCCATCGAGACCGGAAACCACACCATCAGCGGCGACGGCGCAATCCTCGCGCCGGTCGACAACACCGCGACATCCGGCGGCGGCCAGATCACGATCGCATCCGGCAAGTTCTTCAAAAACGGCAAGACCGACGCGCACACGGGCATCCGCGGGGCCTTGACCATCAGCGGTGCCGGGCGATTCATCAACGACGGCCTGGTCGAGGCCGTACAAGACGATACCGGCGATGCGGGTGATGTCGACTATGTCATCATCGATGTCGGTATCATGGAAGACACGTCCGATGCGAGTTGGGTCACCAACTGCATGGCTCAGATGGTCTTCAGATCGGGTGGATGCCTTGAGGGCGACTTTGACGACGTCGGCGTCACTAATGGCAACGGCGGTTCATTCCTGTTCGATGGTGCCACCGTGCATACGAAGGGCGTATACACCCGTCTCGGCTGTGGAGAGATCGCCTACGCCGACTCCGGCGAGTTCGCGTTCCAGGCTCTTGTTGAGGGAGATGATTGCGTAGACCTGAGCACATCGAACATTTTTTCTGGACAGTGCTTCGGATATCCACAACTCCTGAAGGCCGCAGCTATCTCACAAGGCATTGATTGCGCCGGTTCGCCGTAATCGCACGTTAGCAGCCGCCAAACCAGAAGCCGCGACCCTTGCCGGTCGCGGCTTTTCACTGCGCGACCGCCAGCTGGCCTGCGAGGTGGAAGAATGCAAGTCGATTGCCCCGAGTGATCCTTCCGCTATTGCTCCCCCACCGCGAACACCTGGAACCTGTGCCCCTTGGCCTTGAGCCCCCGCTCGCCACACAGGCGGTCGCGGATCTCGGTCAGCTCGGGGACGCTGACGGAGATGACCTGCCCGGTATCCATGCGGATGATCAGATCGTCGGGTCGCCTGGCGTAGACGAGCTGGTACTACGCGCGCTCGCCCAATCGAGAACCCGTCCGCCGAGAGAATGTAGATCGCGCTAGCTGATATTCAGCGTTGGGCGATGCTGACCCTGGCGGATCCCCGCGAGCGCCACCTGCTTCTCGATGTTGTCGACCATCTCGACAAGCGACCGGGCCAATGCGGTGCCCGAATCCGGACGCCCGGACTCATCCGAAGAGCGTTCCGAGGAATCTGCCCCAAAGTTCGCGCTCGGATCTCCCGCGTCGGAGTTCTCCCGCAGGCTCGTCGTGATCGGGATCTGCCCCAAGAACGGCAGGTTCATCCGCTGGGCCATCTGCTGCGCCCCGCCGCGACCGAATATGTCGTACACCTTCTGGTCGTCGCCCACAAAGTAGCTCATGTTCTCGACGACGCCCAGAACATCGACCTTGAGCTGCTGGAACATGCGCACGGCCCTGGTCGCGTCGTCAATAGCAACCTTCTGCGGCGTGCACACGATCACCGCACCCGTCAGTTTCATTGTCTGGGCCATTGTCAGCGGCACGTCGCCCGTGCCGGGCGGCAGGTCGATGATGAGATAGTCCA
>CBDVAM010000191.1:0-4932 GCA_965371965.1 uncultured Phycisphaerales bacterium | reverse complement strand
CTAAGAGGACTGCGTCCTCTGGGTCTTGGGTATGGGTTCTTGGGTCAGGGGTTGAAGAATCGGTGATCGAGGATGCGGGGTTGCTTTCCTCAACTTCGTCGCTTCGTCGCTCCGTCGCTCCGTCGCTTCTTTCCGGATTCTCGAATGCGAGCGAGACGGACGCCATGCCGGCGGGCTTGCGTCCTGCGGAGCCGGCGAAGATGACGTCGATCATCTCCTTGCCGCGCAGGCTCTTGCTCGAGCGTTCGCCCAGCACCCACTTGATGGCATCGACGACGTTGGACTTGCCGCAGCCGTTGGGCCCGACGATGCCGGTGATGGCATCGTCGAAGGAGAACTCGGTGCGGTCGGCGAAGGACTTGAATCCTTGGACGGTGAGGCGCTTGAGGCGCATAGTTGGGCGGACCTCCGTGTCACGAATCGGCCCGGCAGCTCCCGCCGGGGCGCGCAGTGGCGCACATTCGCTCATCGGTTGATCCGCCCGTCTGTCGTGAACGGGTTTCACGTGCCTTCGCCGAGACCGTCGCTCGGGCGCAGCGGCACGATCCGCGGGCCGTCTCTCGCGGGGGCCGACTCCTGCCCGGGCAGGTCGGGCATGGGCAGGCGATACGGCGAGGGGTCGTCGCCCTCGCGCTCGGGGCGATCCTCGACGACGCGTGATCGGCCGGCCTCGAGCAGCTCGCGCAGCAGGCGGTCCTGCTCAGAGAGGATCAGGGTGTCGGTCGCGCCGCCCTCGACCAGCGCGTGCAGCACGCCGATGATCTCGGAGTAGCTCAGGCCCAGGCCGGGCTCGGGGCTCTCGGGTGTCGGTGTGTGTCCGAGGAACTCGATCAGCTCTGTGAGTGAGTCGGAGATGTCGCTCGTGGTCACCCGGTCGGATCGGTAGTCGCGGTACAGAAGGCGGGCGGGCTCGCCGGGGCTGTCGGCGACGATGAGCAGGCGGTCGTCCCACGCGCTGGCAATCATCGGCTTGCGCAGACGGGCGTCGCCCATGACCACGATCCGCGGCTCATCCTGGAGGCGGAAGTAGATCATCGGCGTGCCGGCGTCGACAGAGTCGAGCAGGAACTTGTCGTCGATGAGGCGTCGGCGGATGCCGTACATCCCGTCGCCCGGCAGCCACAGGCGGCTGAAGGCATGGAGCTCCGCCTCGCTCATCGAGGCGCTCATGCTCGCGAGCTGGCGTCCCTGGATGTTCCGCATCCGTGAGAGCTGGGCGCGCTCTGCGCGCTGGGCGAGCGACTCGTAGGCCTCGATCCGCACCAGCGGCTCGGGATCATCGAGCAACCGGCGCAGCGCAGCGTCCACGCGCGGGCCGCCATCGACGTGCCTGAGCATCTCGGCGGACTTCAGACGCACGTCGAGGTTCGGATTCCGCTGGACCAGCTCGATCAGAGCGTCGGCGGCACGTGGGTCGCCCAGATAGGCCCCGGCCCGCAGGGCGGTCAGTCGCACGATCTCGGTGCTGGCGTCGTAGGCGTTGCGGATCTCGGGGATCGCCTGGGTGCCCAAGGCTCGCAGCGACCACATCAGCTCCTGGAAGAGGTTCGGGTAGCCTTCGAGCGATTGCAGCAGGCGCTGGGCGTGGATCTCCGGGGGGATCCGGATATCGATGGGCATGTGCTGGACCATCTTGACGAAGTCGCCCGGGTTGTTGCGGAATCGGGTGGGGATGGTCAGCGTGACGACCGAGTCGTTCCTGCCTCGGGCGGTGTCGGTGCGGTCGCCGGGACCGGCGGGGAATCGCGAGTTGATCGCCGTCGCCATGGCCCGCGCACGCGAGTGCGAGGGATTATCGAGGTTGATGGCGATATCCAGAGGCTGGGTGAGCACGCCGCCCGCGAGCACACGCCCGATGTCCAGGTTGAGATCCTCGCGCGGGTCGGCGGGGTCGTCGAAGGGGTTGACGAGGATGTCGCCGCGACTCTCGGCGATGATCCTCTTTTGCGGCCCCTTGTAGGGCTCGCTGCGCCCGATCTGCATCTCGGTGGTCCACAGACGCCCGCTCTCGAGGCTGGTCGCGTTGAGCGCCTGCACGAACACGTCGAAGGTCATGCCCTTGGGTGCACCGGGAGGGATCTGCGCATAGACGACGACGACGGCGGTGTCCTTATTGCGGAGCAGTTCGCGAGGCGTCACGCCGCGACCGTCGGGCAACTCCAGAACCGTGCGGCTGACGCGACCGCCCCGGCTGATCCCTCGCAGGGCCATCATGCGTTCGACAGTCCCGGCGACCGCTTCTGTGAGCGGCCCACCGCCGGTGCCGTTGAGCCCGACGACGAAGCCGTACCCCGTGACCAGCGTGGCGTTGATGCCCTCGAAGATGGCCTCTGACGCGATCGTGCCGCGCAGGGGCGAGGGGATATCGCGGACCGTCGGCATGACAGCGCGGGCGCGTTCGGGCTTCTTATTGCCAGCGCAGGCGCCGATCGCGCCAAGAGCGAGGAACGCGAGCGCAAGCGACAGGAATCGAGTCTTCATGGTGCAGGACCTGTCCGCAAAGGGAGTATGAGGTGCCGGAGCATTACTTTACGACGCTCGGGGCCAAGGGGATCTCGGGGATTGCGAGACTCGATCGCGAAACCGGGTTTAGTAAACCGAATAAAACACGATCAACTGCCTACTAGATGACACCGAGAGGCAAGTTCTCCACATGCGGCCAAGATGACTACCGCATGTCGGGTGTTTGCGCTGGAAGAAATCTTCTGGACCCAAGATATGGTGTGTTCGAGGCAAAGTCGGCCCTGCTGGGGCGTGGTGGCGGGTCGGGTGATAGGGGTGGCCCAAGATGTTGGGGTCTGGCCAATATTTTGTGTTCGCACAAGCCCACAGGCACGATAGATTGTGTATGATCCCGACCGCACCTTGATCGGTGGGCCCGGCGGGTTGGACTCGTGGATTGCCGGGTCGATCGGGGTGGATTTGTTCGGGTCTTGATCTCGGCGGAGCCGGGGCGGGACGGTAGGAAAGTACGCATGAAGCGTCGGCGACGCCGGGATGAGGCTCTTCCCGGCGGGCGGTCGGTGTCGGGCCACGGATGGCCCAGAGTTGTCGGGCTGACGTGGTGTCTGGTTTGGAGATGAGATCCGTGGGCGTCCTTTGCGATAGACAGATCAGAGAGCAGGTTCGCATCGAGCCCTTCGAGGACGCGATCAAGCGCCCCGGCAAGATCTCCTACGGCGTCTCCAGCTATGGCTACGACGTCCGCGTCGGGACGCGTTTCAAGATCTTCACGCCGACGCCGCGTACCGGCGACATCGCCGTGGTCGATCCCAAGCGATTCAGCGACGAGTTCATGGTCGAGGTGGATGTCGCCCAGACGGGCAAGGACTTCGTGATCATCCCGCCGAACTCGTTCGCGTTGTGTGAGACTGTTGAGTACATCGACGTGCCGCGCGACGTGCTGGTGGTGTGCGTGGGCAAGAGCACGTACGCGCGATGCGGGCTGATCGTGAACGTGACGCCGCTGGAGCCGGAATGGCGCGGCAAGGTGACGCTGGAGATTTCGAACACGACGCCGCTGCCGGCGCGGGTGTACGCGAACGAGGGTCTCGCGCAGCTTCTGTTCTTCAGGGCTGATGAGGTGTGTGAGAAGAGCTATGCGGATAAGGCGGGGAAGTATCAGGATCAGGCGGGCCTGACACTTCCGAAGGTGGACTAGACATGCCATTTTCCAAAGACATATCTGATCGTGTGATGGTAAAGTGCGGACGTCGATGCTGCGTTTGCCGTCGTTTTAAGCCAACGCTGCTTCAAGTCCATCACATCGATGAAGAATCGCAGGGTGGCACCAACGACGAAGAAAACGCTATTCCACTCTGCGTGAATTGTCATATCGACGTTCACAGCAAAGTCCCATTCACCCGTCGGTTCTCGCGAGAGGAGCTTGTTTCGCATCGGGACTCGCTATATCTAGCGGTCAAATCCGGGCATCTTCCCTCCGAAGAGACCTACGTGAAGCCTGTCGCGCTTGATGCGAATATATCAGAAGCTGCGATTGGATTTGGTCTCTCTGCGTTGGCGCAGGAGATTCTGGTCTCGGCTGCAGAGTGTGAAGGCCGCATTTTGCTCATACTGACATGCGGCGGCGCGACACTTCAAGCTGGGAATCTGTCGCGTGATGTTGGATTTGGTCGCGGTCTTGCGGAAGTAAAAAGCGCTATGGAAGAGCTACATGGGTTGAGATTTGTTGAGCCAACTTCTCATAAGCGAGAGGTATGGGCGGTCACTTTGAAAGGTTACGAGACAGCAGACACGATTGGATCGCTTTCCGTTGGAGCCTCTGAATAGAGAATTTTGATGATCACCCGACTCTGGCACGGCTACACGACTCCTCAGAACGCAGACGCGTATCAGGCGATCCTGCTGGGTGAGGTCATGGCGGAGATTGGCTCGCGGGAGATTCCGGGATACTTGGGGTTCGACGGCTTGCGGCGCGAGGGTGTCACGGGGCCCGATGGGAACGAAGAGGTCGAGTTCGTCACGCTCATGTATTTCGAAACCCTGGATCACGTGAAGGGGTTTGTGGGCGATGACCACGAGGTCGCGCATGTGCCCGAGCGGGCGCGTCGGGTGCTCAAGCGGTTCGACGATCGCTCGGCGCATTACGAAAGGATCGTGTCGGAGCGGGTGCGTTAGCACGCTGCGGGGGTAGCCGAGAGGCCACAGCACAGTGCCGCAGGGACGCGGCGGGGCAAGTCGGGATAGTTCGTTTCAGGGACATCAGATGAAAATCACGCGCAGATTCACAACCGCCGGCACGCACCCGTTCGACACTGTCGCCTGGACGACGCGGTCGAGCAAGATCATGAACCCTGATGGGTCGGTGGTCTTTGAGATGGACGATGCCGAGGTGCCCAAGAGCTGGAGCCAGCTTGCGACTGACATCATGGTCAGCAAGTACTTCCGCAAGGCGGGGGTGCCGTTGGATGG
>CBDVAM010000190.1:0-5020 GCA_965371965.1 uncultured Phycisphaerales bacterium | reverse complement strand
GTTGGGGGTGGGGTTCTTGGTTGTGGGGTGTGGGTTGTGGGGTGGGGGGTATGGGGTCGGATTGTCCACCTGCCCATTGCCTTCGGCCCATTGCCCATTGCCTATTGCCTATTGCCTATTGCCTTCGGCCCCCTTCAACTCCAACCCATCGTGGGCCAGGCGGATCCCCTGGGGCAGGGATGCGTTGGTGTGGGCGTGAGCGAGGTTGTGGGACATGTGGACAAACCAGGTCTGATTCGCCCCCAGGCGGCGGGCGGTCTCGACGGCCTGGTCGAGCGTGAAGTGGGTCGGGTGGCGGCGGGTCCGCAGGGCGTCGAGCACGAGGGTCTTGAGCCCCTCCAGACGCTTGAATGTCTCGGGCGGGATGGCCGAGACGTCCGTGCAGTAGGCCATCGGCAGCAGGCCCTCGCTCTGACGCTGGAGCGCAGGGTCGATCGCGTCGATGCGGTAGCCGAGCACGGGCAGACGGCCGTGCAGGAGCCTGATCGGCTCGAACCGCAGGCCGAAGAGATCGAGCGGGCGGGCGACCTCGATCGTGTGGGCGATCAGGTCGGCGACGAAGCTGTCGTTCTTGTTGCGAGCGCGATGGAAGATGTGCGAGTAGACGGTCTCCAGGCTCCGGCGCGTGTGGTCGTCGGCGTAGACGTCGATCGGCGTGCCCATCGCGATGTTCAGCCTGCGGACCTCGTCGAGGCCCCAGGTGTGGTCGACGTGGTTGTGGGTAAACAGGATCGCGTCGAGGCGGTCGAGTTTGGCGCGCAGGGCCTGCTGGCGGAAGTCCGGGCCGCAGTCGATGAGGATGGTGCGATCCTGGCCAGTCTTATCGGTGAAACGAAAGCAGGCGCTCGTGCGAAGGCGGTTGTCGTGCGAATCGTCGCTGGTGCAGACGGCGCAGGGGCAGGCCAGGGCGGGGACGCCCGCGCTGGTGCCGGTGCCGAGGAAGGTGAAACGCATGGCGCAAGGCTAGGTCTGTGATCGAAAGGGCTCAGGCGGGACCGTTCATCTCCATGTCCAGCGGCGAGAACTCCAGCGGCTCATCCAGCGCCCCAAGCCTCTTGAGCATGTGGACGCACTGGGCACGATGATAGCTGCCGTGGTCGAAGATCTGGGCGAGCGCGACGTGGGCGGGGATGTCGCTGTCGGCGACCGGGAATCGGACCGGGTCGGTGAGCGAGTGGATTTCGAAGAACTTATCTATCGCGGCTCGCAGCTCACTGTCCGCGCCATCGAGCAGGGCGGCCAGGGCATCGAGCGATGCACGCGTGCGCCCCTCGTCGCGGTCGGTGTAGGCGCGCCCCGCAAAGCCGTCGGCGAAGTAGAACATGGCGTCGATGATGTGCCAGATTGTCTCCCGCAGCGGGCCCGGGCCGATGGGCTGGGGCTTATCCAGGTCCGCGGCTGAGAGCGAGCGGCAGCGCTCGATGAACATCGCCGTGCCCCATGTGTTGGTATCGAGTTGGGTCTTCGTCACTTGATCAACCATGGTCAACCGTTTCTCTACCCTTCTTCACTCTCCCTCAGCTTCGCCAAAACCGAATAATCCTCGAGCGTCGTCGTATCCTGGTTCACGTCGGCCTCGCCCGCGGCGACCGAGCGCAGCAATCGACGCATGATCTTGCCGCTGCGGGTCTTGGGCAGGGCGTCGGTGAAGCGGATCTGATCGGGCTTGGCGATCGCGCCGATTTCGCTCCCGACGTGGGTGCGCAATGTCTTCTTCAGCGCCTCGACCGCATCGTGGTCGGTCGGCGCGAAGCCCGGCGCGAGCGTGCAGAACGCCGCGATGCCCGTGCCCTTGATCTCGTGGGGCATGCCGACGACGGCGGCCTCGACGACCGACTCGTGGCTGACCAGGGCGCTCTCGACCTCCATGGTGCCCAGGCGATGGCCCGAGACGTTGATGACGTCGTCGATGCGACCCATGATCCAGAAGTAGCCGTCGTCGTCGCGCTTGGCGCTGTCGCCGGCGAGGTAGTAGGGTGAGGGGGACGTGGGGTTGGGATAGCGTGGATCGTTGGCGTCAAAGCGCGACCAGTAGGTGTCGATGTAGCGTTGACGATCGCCGTGAATGCCTCGGAGCATGGCGGGCCAGGGGCTCTTGAGAGCGAGCAGGCCGCCGGTGCCGTGGGGCTGCTCGTTGCCCTGATCGTCGAGGATGGCGGCGTCGACGCCGAAGAATGGCAGCGTGCACGAGCCGGGTTTGGTGGGCGTGACGCCGGGCAGGGGTGTGAGCATGTGCCCGCCGGTCTCGGTCTGCCACCAGGTATCGACGATCGGGCATTTCTCGCGTCCGATGTGCTTGCGGTACCACATCCAGGCCTCGGGGTTGATCGGTTCGCCGACGGAGCCGAGGACCTGGAGACTCGAGAGGTCGTGCTTGGCGGGGTGCTCATCGCCCCACTTCATGAACGCGCGGATGGCGGTCGGGGCGGTGTAGAACTGGGTGACCATGTGGCGCTCGACGATATCCCAGAAGCGGGCAGGGTCTGGGTGGTTGGGTGCGCCCTCGTACATGAGCGTGGGGACGCGGTTGGGCAGGATGCCGTAGATGATGTAGGAATGGCCGGTGACCCAGCCGACGTCGGCGGTACACCAGAAGACCTGGTTCTCGCCGGGGATGAGGTTGAAGACGTACTTGCTGGTGAGATAGGTGTAGACCATGTAGCCGCCGGTGGTGTGGCGGATGCCCTTGGGCTTGCCGGTGGAGCCCGAGGTATAGAGCAAGAAGAGCATGTCCTCAGAGTCCATGGGCTCGCATGGGCAGTCGTCGCTGGCGGCCTGGACCAGATCCGACCACCAGTGATCGCGCCCGTCGATCCACGCGACGTTGTTGTCGCATCGTTTGACAGTGACAACCGATTCCACCGTGTGACCGTCCTTGGTGAGTTGTGCGCACGCCGCGTCCACGTTGTCCTTGAGCGCCACGATCGAGCCGCGTCGCCAGCCGCCGTCGCAGGTGATGATGACCTTGCTATTCGCGTCGATGACGCGATCGACGATGGCCTGGGCGCTGAAGCCGCCGAAGATGACCGAGTGGGGGGCACCAATGCGTGCGCACGCGAGGCATGCGATAGCGAGTTCGGGGACCATGCCCATGTAGATGGTGACGACGTCGCCCTTGTTGACGCCGAGGTTTTTTAGAGCGTTGGCGAAGCGGGCGGTCTCTTGTTGGAGATCGCGGTAGGTGAGGGTGCGGGTCTCGGGCAAGGTGCGCGCGGGCGGGGTACCCGTGCCACCGGGATCATCGGCTCGGAGAGCCGATCTACTCGGCTCACCCTCCCAGAGGATCGCAGGGTCGTCGCCATGCCCGGCGTCGACCTGGCGGTCGCAGCAGTTGTAGCAGAGGTTGGTCTTGCCGCCAAGGAACCACTTGGCGTCGGGCGGGTTGAACTCGACGACCTTGTCGAACGGCTCGAACCAGTGCAGCTCGTGGGCGAACTCGCCCCAGAAGCCCTCGGGATCATCGAGCGAGCGTTTGTGCATGGCGCGATACTCGTCCATGGACGAGATCAGCCATCGCGGAGCGCCGACACCCTCGGCACTGGGCGGCTCGAACACGCGGGACTCTCTCAGGATCGACTCAATCGCGTCGGACATGTCGCCTCCTTGATGCTGGCAATGGAGGATAGCTGATTCGGGGCGCAAGCGGCCTGGGAGCGCGATTGCCAGTTCGACACCGACGACGATCTGGTTGCCTTACGAGGGTGCTCCGAATCAGTCCGGTGGTGGGCTTGCATCTCCGCCCTCGTCCGACGCCAGCGGATCGCGCGGACCCTTGGCTGACATGCGGTCGCGGATGAACAGTCCGGCGAACACGAGGATGAGAGCGGCAGGGAGGAACGCGACGAATCTGAGTGTCGGCGCGCCGCCCTCTGCCTGCGCCTCCAGCCAAAGTTTGTTCACATCGGTGCCCGGATCTGCGTCCTTAAGTTCCTTAAGGGTGAAACCCTGAGGCACGGCCTCGGCGGTTCCATCGTCGTAAACCTCGCCCATGATCGGCAGGATGAGCGCGACCGAGAGCATTCCGGCGCCACCCATGACCGAGAGGCCCAGTGCGCCGGTCTTGGGAAGGCGCTCGGCGACAAAGCCGAGCATTGTGGGCCAGAAGTAACACACACCGGCCGCAAAGACCGTCGCGGCACCGAACGCGCCGACCGGTGAAGTCGCCTGGCTCAAGAGGAAGAGGCCGATCGACGAGACGATGGCCGAGGCGAGCAGCACGCCAAGTGGGGGGACGCGATGGATGATTGACCCGGCGAACTGCCTCCCGATAGCCATGAGTCCGTTGATCCACGCGAGCACCAAGAGCCCGGCTACCCCGGCTGTGACACTGACGATGTCGGGGATCCACTGGTTCGGCCCAAGCTCGGTCGATGCGGTCAGCAGCATGGCCAGGACCATGATGATGAACAGCGGCCTGAGACACTCGCGGAACATGGACTTGGTGGAAACGCCGCTGGCGACACGTTCTGTCACGGGAAACTTCTGCGGAAAGAAGAGCACGCCGTAGACGATGAGGGGCAGGAGCATGAGTCCCATCTTTGCCTGCCAGCCCATCTCCAACTGTGTCAGTCCATACGCCGCGAGCGCTCCGATGACGATGCCGCCGGGAAACCAGACGTGGAACTGGTTGAGCTTCTTGATCTTCTGGTCGGGATAGACGGTTGCAATAAGTGGGTTGCACGCCGCCTCGACGCAGCCGTTGGCGATTCCGATGAGCAGAGTCCCGGCGTAGAGCATCCCAAAGCCATTGGCGAAGATGGTGACAAGGATGCCCGCGAGGTGTCCGATGAAGGCCAATGCGACAAGCCGCTTCATGCCCAGGACGTCGCACAGCGGCCCGCCAAAGATCATCGCGAGTGTGAACCCCCAGAACGCCGTCCCGTTGATCCACCCGATCTCCGCATTGTCTAGAGAGAACTCGTCCCGAAGATCGCGAATGATGCCGGCGCGGATCGCGAAGCTCATGGCCGTGACGATCAGAGCGACGCAGGAAGCGGCGAACAGGGGGCGGCGATTGGTG
>CBDVAM010000189.1:0-5069 GCA_965371965.1 uncultured Phycisphaerales bacterium | reverse complement strand
CCCCGGTCGAACTCGCTGTCGCACAGATGCACCGTACACCCACTCACCCGCGCGCCGCTTGCCAGCACCGCCGCGTGGACCCGGTCCCCATACATCCCCGTCCCCCCAAACCTCGGCAGCAACGCCGGATGGATATTCACCACCCGCCCCTCATATCCCGCCGGTATCTCAAGGAGTTTCAAATACCCCGCGAGCACGACCCAGTCGATCCCCCGCTCCTCCAGCATCGCCCCAAGCCGCTCGCGCCTGATCCGCCCCGCCTCGAGCACCGCCTGATACCCCAGCGCCGACGCCCGCTCAACCCCCTTGCACGCGCGCGACGCGATGACCAACTCGATCCGCGCGTCCAATCCGCCAGACTCGATCAGCTCATGGATGTGCTGGAGCGTCCGCCCACCGCCCGAAATCATCACACACAACCGCGCCGCCCCATCCACCGCCGCCCGCAACTCCCGAGAACTAAATCCGCTCATAGCCGCACCAAGAGAACTCACCACAGAGCCGCAGTGGACACAGAGATGAAGACACAACGCTGGGATTCACTAAGATCACATCCAACTCGATTGCCTCGTTCCACAACCCATTCCTCTGCCTTCCTCTGTGCTCTCTGTGCCTCTGTGGTGAACTCTTCCTATTCTTCAACCGTCGCCGCCCCCGCAAACGCGATCGGCCGACCCTCCCCATCCACGCTCACCAAGGTCATCACCGCCTCGGTCACACGCACACACTCCTGGGTCGTATACCGCTCCGCCTCGACCTCCACACGCACCGTCACGCTCTTGGTCCCCAACCGCTCGGCGGTCGAATAGAAACTCACGATATCACCAAGCTGCACCGGCGAGCGAAAGTCCACACGGTCCATCGACGCCGTCACCCACCGGTGCCGCCCGTGCCGTCGGCACTCGACAAACCCCGCCTGGTCGATATAGCTCAGAATCACCCCACCAAAGATCGTCCCATACTGGTTGGTGTCCCGGGGCATGGTCACGATGCGCAGCGCGAGTCGGCGTTCGGGCATCCCCAAGCGTATGCGATCCCGCCCCCTGCTATTCTCTCAGCCTCTGCCGGGGGACCATGCCAGATCAGATACACCACGAACGCCTCCACGCCATGGACGCCCTGCGGGCCGTCGCCATGCTCCTGGGCATCGCCCTGCACGCCATGATGCCCTACATGGAGCGCGTCTGGAAGATCTGGCCCGTCGACGACGAGGCATC
The DNA here is from genome assembly GCA_965371965.1 of uncultured Phycisphaerales bacterium. Classification (GTDB taxonomy): domain Bacteria; phylum Planctomycetota; class Phycisphaerae; order Phycisphaerales; family UBA1924; genus S146-42. The sequence continues at coordinate 3,852 of CBDVAM010000189.1, read as the reverse complement.
CAGCCCCGCCTTCAACATCGCCTTCTGGCTCATCCACCTCTTCCGCATGGAGGTCTTCTTCGTGATGGCCGGCTTCTTCGCCTGCCTCCTTCTCGCCCGCTACGGCATGAAGGGCTACCTCAAGAATCGCGCCGGGCGGATCGCCGGGCCGCTGGTCCTGGCCATGGTCACCATCATGCCCCTGGTCGGCATGGTCTGGGTCTGGGGTGCATTCGCCAAGTCGCCCCAAGGGGAGCGCTCGTCGTACTGGGCGATGGTCCACAGGGAGTTCACGCATCGCAACGTCGACGAGTATTTTTATCCCGCCCACCTCTGGTTCCTCGGACACCTGTTCATCCTCTGCCTCGCCGCAGCCCTGGTCCACATGCTCGCCAAACGCTTCGGCGTGCTCGCAAGCCTCGCCGAGAAACTCGCCGACGCCTGGGCGTGGGTGATCCGCCACGGCCTCGCGGCGGTCGCCTTCGCCGCACTCGCATTCCCCATCCTTCTGCTCCAGAACAGTCCAGGCGTCGATACCCAGAAGACGGGCCTCCTGCTGTGGCAGGTCCTCCTCTATTACACACCCTTCTTCGCCGGCGGCTGGCTGCTCTACCGACGACGCCACGAGCTGATGGGCCTTGCCCGATTCTGGCACACCCAGCTCGCACTGGGGATCGTCCTGGGCCTGATCTACTACCGGCTGAGAAGACAGTTCGCCGCCGGCGAGGATGTCCTGCTCCAGACGCGCGTCGTCGCGGCCCTCGCGACCGGATTGCTCGTCGTCGGATTCAGCGGCATGTTCCTGCAGCTGTTCAATCGCCCCAGCCGGGTCATGCGATACATCTCGGACTCGACGTACTGGCTGTACATCATCCACCTGCCGCTGGTCATCGCGCTGAATATCGCGCTGCTGCCGCTGCAGGTATCGCCATTCGCTAAGTTCTCGCTGGTATGCGTCATCGCGGCGGTCGTCATGCTCGGGAGCTACCAGCTCTTCGTGCGGTACACCTGGATCGGGTTGTTCTTGAATGGGCCGCGCCTCCGCATGGAGCGCGAGCGACGCCGGACAGCGGCGCTCCCACCTGTCGCACCTACCATGGAGTGACAGACGAACCGTGAGCCCGCGACTCTCAGTGCGCAGCCGTTGGGAGAAATCCAGATAGGCGATTCCCCAAACCAAAGGCTGATCCAGTTCCATATTCTCTACCGCCATGATCGATTACTGGAGGACAGAAGAAATGTCGAAATCCACTTTGAATAGGTGTTTCACTTGTGCGCTGCTCGTCTCGCTTTCTTCGGGAGTCGCCCAGGCCCAGGAATCCAGGACCATCAAACCCGGCACCACGGTAACCGAGACGCTGGGCGAGAACGAGACCCACTCGTACACGATCGACCTGGAAGAAGACTCGTTCGTCATGGGCGCCGCCGACCAGCTCACCCTCGACGTCATCGTCAAGATCTACTCCCCCGACGATCGCCAGATCGCGCAGATCGACGGCCCGGCCCGCGGGCCCGAACGCTTCCAGTTCGACACGAGCGAACCGGGCGCGTACCGCATCGAGATACTCCCATTCGAAGACCAGACCGGCGACTACACCCTCGGAATCACCCGCGCCGAACCGATCGCGAGCGAGGGGCCGGCGCGCGTCGATCAGCTCATGGCCGCCTACGACAATCTGGACACCCCCGGCGGTGTCGTCGCGGTCGTGCGCGACGGAGACGTCATCTTCGCCCGCGCCTACGGCATGGCCGACCTCAGCCACCACATCCCCTTCGAGATCGACACCCGCACCAATATCGGCTCGACCACCAAGCAGTTCACGGCATTTGGAATCTGCCTGCTCGCCGAGCGCGCCGAGCTCTCGCTCGACGACGACATCCGCATCCACATCCCCGAACTGCCCGACCACGGCAAGATCGTCACGATCCGCAACCTGCTCACCCCCACCAGCGGCTATCGCGAGTTTCTCAACTTCTTTGCGCTCAGTGGGCGCCAACTGGGCGAGGGCGACTTCATCGCCCGCGACGAGATCGTCGAGATGCTCAAGCGCCAGCCCGAACTCCAGAATGAGCCCGGCGGGGAGTGGAACTACAACAACTCGGGCTACGTCCTCGCCACGATCGTGATCGAGAACGTCGGCGGCAAGCCGTTCGGCGAGTGGATGGACGAGAACGTCTTCACGCCGCTGGGCATGGACGACACGTTCGTCCAGGCCCACCGCTCGAACGTCATCGACCGCAAGGCTCGCGGATATGTGCCCGCCGAAGACGCCGGCTATCGCGAGGGGACCGATCTGGGCGGGGCCATGGGCGCAGGCGGGATCTACACAACCGTCGGAGATCTCGCGCTCTGGATCGACAATCTCCACACCCAAGAGCTCGGCGGCACCTCGGCGATCGATCAGATGACGACCCGGTTCGTCCTCAATAGCGGCGACCCGACGGGCTATGGCCTCGGCCTGTTCCTGGATGAACAGCGCGGGCTCGAGCGGATCCAGCACGGCGGTGCCGACACCGCCCACCGCTCCATGATCATGTACTTCCCCACCATCAACGCCGGGGTCATCACCCAGAGCAACAACGCCTCGTTCGACGGCACGATCGCCAACAAGGTCGCCGAGGCCTTCTTCGCCGATGAGATGGAGCCCGTGAAAGAAGAACCCGAGGGCGAAGTGACCGACGAGTTCGATCTCGCCAGCTATGACCCCGAATCGTTCGACGCTCTGGCAGGTCGGTACGAGCTCGAAGAGGTCGCCGGTTTCATCATCACATTCACGCGAGAGGACGACAAGATCTACGCCCAGGCGACCGGGCAGCCGAAGTTCGAGGTCACGCCGACCTCCAAGACGAGCTTCAAGTTCACGGTCGTCGAGGCCAGCATTCAGTTCCATGTCGACGACGACGGGACCTGCTCCAGCCTCACGCTGCACCAGAACGGCGAGCACAAGGCCAATCGCGTCGAGGAGGAGCCCTGGGCTCCCTCCGAGGACCAACTCGCGAGCTACGCCGGGCGGTACTTCAGCGAGGAGTTGGAGACGTTCTATGAACTCATCATCGAGGACGACAAGCTCGTGATCCACCATCGGCGCTTCGAGGTCACGCTCGACGCAGGCGAAGAGCACCTCTTCCGCGGCGGATTCCCCGTCGCCGAACTCACCTTCTTGCCCGACGAGAACGGGCACCTGAGCGCCTTCACGGTCTCCAACGGGCGGACCCGCGGCGTACGATTCGAGCGGGTCCACTAGCCCACGAGTCTCTCGCCTGTTGCGGGATGGACCCGCAAGGAGTTGGCCATGCGATCCGCCCACGCGACATCCGTTGCACTGATCTGCGCCATCGGCGCGATGGCAGGCTGTGCGAGCAACACGAACCGGAGCCAGGTGGTTGACGCCGCGTGCGGGGAGTGTCAGTTCGCCTTGGAGGGTGAGAGCTGCGACCTCGCCGTGCGGATTGATGGGCAGGCGTATTTCGTCGATGGGACGGGGATCGACGACCACGGCGACGCGCACGGCGACGACGGGTTCTGCAACTCGGTCCGCCAGGCGCGGGTCACCGGCGAAGTCGTGGACGGGCGGTTCGTCGCCAGTGAGTTCGAGCTTCTGGCAGTCGGCGGGCGTTGAGGCGGCGTCGGGCTGGTTCGTTGTGGTGGTCAGTGCTTGGTCTTGCGGATCGCCAGTGAATCTTTGGGTGTTGATGCTGTGATCGCACCGACCCGAAGATCGGTCGGTGGCACGGCTTGGAAGTCAATGCCGCCCCGCCGGGGAACGTCAACGAAGATCCATCTGCCAGGCCCCGGCACGAGCACAGAAAGCGAAGTGTAGAGGCTATCCCTAAACCGCTGATTCACCACAGAGGCACAGAGGGCACAGAGAA
>CBDVAM010000188.1:0-5072 GCA_965371965.1 uncultured Phycisphaerales bacterium | reverse complement strand
ACCCCAGGCCAGCGCCACAACCGCGAGCAGCACCCCCGCAGCCCCGCCGATCTTGCCCCAGGGCAACGGATCGCGCGCCGGCTTGGCAGGTTTCTCTTTCTTTGGCTTGGGCTCGCGTTTCGGTTTCGGCTCGGGCTTTGGCTTGGGTGCCGGCTTCGGTTTCGGCTCGGGCTTGGCCTTGGGCGCTTTCTTCGCAGTGCGCTCTGGCGGCGCAACAGCCTGATCCTCGCCCTTGCCCGCCGATGGACTCGATACCTCGACCTCAGCCTCAGCCGGGCCCGCCGATGGCCGAGCCGCTTGCACCGCCGAGGGCGTGCCGAGCCCCTTGGGCCTGGGCGGCATCCGATCCTCGATCGCAATGAGCGTCGCGCGCCCGCCGACCCAGGTCACCAACTCCTCGCACCGCTGCTGGCGCCAGAGGCGTTCGAGTTCCTCGTCGCCGTCAGACAGGAACTGCCACACGCGATGCCCACGCGGGAACGGCACCCGCAGCATCTTGTCGGTGCCGGCTAAGCCGTAGCGATTCGCCGCCACCTCAAAGCAGAACTCGCCCAGCGAGCGGACGTCGTCCTCTTCGGTTGCCCGACGGATGTGCCCGCTGTCACCGGCACGAACCCAGCCGAAGCCGGGCTCCAGGCAATACGCCCGCTTGGCCAGCTTGCGGTCATCGCCAAAGACCTGCTTTGCGCTCAGCGGGCCGAACCCCTCGCCCCAGGTCGCGCCGGCCTCCCGCATCGCCCAATACACAAACCCGAGCACCCGCTCGAGCTTGGCGTGCGTCGGTTCGTTGTCCTCGAACAGGGGCCTGCCGTTGATCGCGATATCGAGCTGGCGACCGGGCTCATACGCCTGGATTTCCGCCCACACGCGGACCTTGCCCTTGGCCGACGCCAGCGCGGCGTACAACTCGATCCGGCGCTCAAAGAGCGCCCGAGATTCGTCGGCGTCCTCGCCCTCCTCCAGCCGCTCAGCGTCGAACCGATACCGCAGCCCACGCCCCGCGCTCGACGAGATTTCCTCGCGCACGACACCGCCGCCGAGATAATCCATCGAGCCGCTCAGCATCGTCCTCGCACACTACGCCCGACGTTGGGCTCGAAGAGTCTAGTTGACCACCTGCTTGGTCTTCAGATCAAGGCCGCCCGATTCCACTTCGATCAAGATCTCGCGACCCTCCCACTTATCCTTGGCCAATGGTAACGCCTGAGGATCGTGGATCGCGACCCCGGCCCGCGCAAAGACAACGACCCAGTTCGCGCTCAACCGCCAGTCGGTCCACACGTCGTCCGTTCGGTAGAGCGTCTTGCTCTGCCCCTCGTCCCCAGAGACGAATGACCAATCGGCCTTCGAGCCCATCTCGCTCATCAGATCTTCGAGCTTTGCGCCTCGAAACTCGCCCGCCGCTTCCATCGACTCATACTCAGAATCCGCGTACCCCTTCATGTAGACCAGCACCTGCGTGCTCTCGCCGACGTCGCCGCCCACCGCGATATGGATGTCATAGCTGGGCCCGCCCGTCGATTGGCACCCCCCCGCCAGCATCGAACCACACGCCAGAATCGCTCCTGCTATTGCAACCAACTTCATGCCTTGCTCCCATTCTGGGCCTCGTCCTGGCCCGTCTCCCGTGCAATATACCGTCTCACCAGCCCGCTCACCTCGCGATTGAACGCCCAATCGACCAGCATCAGGCTCCGGGCCCGCTCTAACAGCAGTTCCAGGTCCCGCTCTATCGGCAGGAAGACCGATTCTGGAGAGCTCGCCGGGGCATCGCCGTAGTCCTGCGCGATCGAATCCTTGCCCACTCCCGGGAACATCCGCACCAGCACCCCGAGGGCCTCGAACCAGAGCGACGCGGGGATCGCATCGAGCGCCTCGCCACTGGAGAGCTCCTCGAGAACCACCCGCTGGGGCCCGAGCTGGTCCATCCAACGCTCGTCGGACGCCATGACCCGACCGATCCGCTCGCCCAGTGGCACCTGCGGATCATGAGCCTGGGCCACCTCGCGAGCCAGGCTGAGCGCCTCATCCAGCGCCACCGCGAGCTTGGTCTGCCCATCGACCAGCAGCGTCCGCACGCCCAGCACGCCCAGCGAATACAGATCACACGGGCTGCCCTGCAGCGTCATCGCGCTATATCCGACCCCCGTCATGGGGCGACCCTCGGCCTCAATCAGAGCCTGGGAAACCTCCTCCTCGAGCTCGGTCGGCACCCCGCGCAGGCGAACCTCGCCCGACGTGAGCTCTCGCTCCACCAGCGGCGTCGCGAACAGTTCCACCCGCCGGTCGCGCAGGGTGACCGCGAGGCGAACCAGATCGCCCGGCCCCAGGCGCAGATGCTCCTGGGTCGAGAGGGTCGCCTCGAACTTGGTCTTGCCCGCCTCGCTCCCGCCATCGACCCCGACAACCGAGACCGATCGAATCCGCAGGGACGCCTGCCCCTGCTGGGCCCGCCCGACCGGGGGTGAATACGCCCCAACGGTTGCCTCCCGGGCCGGCTCGTAGTACACCGCATCGCTGAACCGGACCGCCAGTTCGACGGCACTGCCCGGCTCACGCAGGGCCGGGCGCGCGGTCCACAACTCGGGCAATCCCTCCGCCGAGGGCGCGAGCGTGACAGCAAAGCTCTCGGCGCTCAGATCGAGCAACGGACGACGCCCGGTCTCGATAAGCGTGCGAACATCCCGCACCGCCAGGAGCAAGAGGCGCAGCTTGAGATACAGGCCCTCGACCAGCCGCCCCGAGCGCCCGTGGCGATACAGGAAGACCTCCTCGTGGCGCGTGTACCCCCGCGATGCGGCGCGTGCATCGCTCAAGACCGCCTGAGCCGGGCCTTGGGTGACGCCCTCGAACGCCTTGCCTCCCAGGCAATCGATGTACTCGTCCAGGCTCATCGGCGCGAGCCGCCTGGCGAGGATCATGCCGCAGGTGCTGTTGAAATCGACCAGCTCGGAGGCCTTGAGCGCCTCCAGGTCATCGGAGCTGTCCGATTGCTCGCAAAACGGCGAGACCCGCACAAACTTCTGCTTCCCGTCTGCGCCCGGATTCCACAAGTGACGCCCAAGCGTCGTGGCATACCCGCCCAGACCCGCCGACGCGAGCGCCGCCTCGTCCGTGCACAGTTCGAGCGCAGCGCCGTCGCCATCGGGATGCACGGCGCGTCCGCCGGCAAGATCCAGCAGCAACGGCCTCGGGTTCGCTCGCTCGCAGCCGGTCCGGATCAGTGACCCCGGATCGCTCGCCTCGACCGCATCGACCCAACTCAGCCACGACCGATCCAGCAGCGCGTTGCACGCAGAGGTGCGCGCGGTCTCGGGCGCCTCCTTCAATAACTGCGGCGACTGCACCCACAGTTCCAGCCAATCGACGATGCCGTCGCCCGCATCAACCACCGCGCCAAGGAACGCCCTCGCAAACCCGCTCGCTCGCAGCGGGATCAGCCGCCCGCCGATCGGATCGCCCTCGCGGCTCACGACGACGCACACCCGCAGCGGGGAGTCGCTCCAACGATCATCGATCACGATCGCCTGGAGGTGTTCGGGCAGTTTGGTTGCAGGTCTTCCCATATTCGGCTCAGCGTCCTCAACCCATCCCGGGGGCAGCCGAGCCCCCCCCACGACCAAAGAGAATAGCGATCAACCGAGCGAGTGCTCCACGACCTCGCCCTTGCGAACCGGCTGCGCCTCCGCCGAGCGCTCCTCCATCGCGCCTCCGAGCAATCGCTCGTACAGCCCCGACGCCTCGCGGACATGGTCCGGATAGCTTCTGAGCGTGCTGATCGCATGCACCTCACGAGCACTGGGCAACTCTACCTCGCCCTCGACGACCCGCGTGATGCACTTGGCGAGCGCCTCGGGCGATCCGCCCGGATACTGCAGCCCGTTGCCGAGCCCGCCGTTGCCCGCCGACTCGGGCGTCCCCGGGTCGATCAACCACTCGGGCACGCCCCCGAGGCGCGACGTGATCACGAACTTGCCGGCGTGCAGCAGTTCCAGCAGCACCAGCGGCGAGTTCTCAAACCACACATGCGTCATGATCCCAACGTCATATTCCCCCACCGCGGTCACGAGCTGGCGGACGTCGTAGCCGCCCAGGAACGACACCTCGGGATACTCGCCCAGCCTCCTGCGATGCAGCCAATCGCCGCCCGCCGCCCGGATGAGAAACTGGCACCGCTGGCGCACGCCGGGGTCGAGCAGCGGGATCGCCCGCACGAGAATATCGAGCCCCTTGTTGTGGCGAACGGTCCCGAAGAACGCGAGCCGGAGCGGGCGTGAATCGTCGGGCGACCACGGACGTTGTTCGTAATAGGGCGAGCGCCGGACCCGCCGATTCAGGCGATCGAAGTGGCTCATGCCCAAGCGCAGGTGATGGATCCGCTCGTGCTCGAGCCCCATCGACTCGTACACCTGCCCCATGAACCGGCTGGGCGGGGTCACCAACGACGCGCTGCGCAGGGCCTCGATCCCCGCGACCCGCCGCCGACCGTACGCGTTGACGACCCTCAGGTGATGGTCCGCCCGCAGGAACCGCTCGTTCTGATCCAACGGCGATCGACCCAACTCGACGATCTCATCATCCTCGCTGATCGGATTCGGATTGTGAATCAGCCCGTCGTGCCCGGGCGATGCGCCGAAGCCGAGACCCAGCTCCGGGTCGATGGTGTTCTCGATCGGCAGCGTCGCGCGCGACCCCCGCTTTGCCCGGCGTGCCGCCTTGCGCTTCGCGTTGGTGCCGGTCAGCTTCTTGACCAGATCGCCCGCGGGCGTGCCGAGGCATCGCTGCACGGTCTGCTCGAGACGACGACGCACCCGCGTCCTGCCCGCCCGTGCCGGGCTCAAGCAGCTCTCGCACTGCTCGCCGCCCCGGTAATCCCCGCAGACCTCTCGCTCTTGAAACAAGAGGTCCACCTGCGGGCAGCAGAACCAGTAGTTGTGCGGCGTGATCACTATCTCCCGCCCGCTGGCCCGGATAGCCGCGACCACATCGAGGCCATGGCCCTCCAGCGAGTGCGCGTGCACAATCTCCATCTTGTGTTCATCCAGCCAGGCGACCACACGCCGGGCGTGGGG
>CBDVAM010000187.1:0-5130 GCA_965371965.1 uncultured Phycisphaerales bacterium | reverse complement strand
GCCCCAACCAGCACTCCAAGACGAACATCTCCTATTCTTACCAGGAACATACAAGAGGGCACAGAGAGCACAGAGAGGGGACTTGGGGCGGTTCTGCTCCAGGAGTGTCAAGAACACGTTCGGGCGGTTGCTGGGGGCGCTGGGTGATATGATGGGCGAGACCGGGAATGACGATTCGGGTAAATCGCGGCATCGGGATTGTGTGGCTTTCGGAGAAAGCAGGAAACTGATGACTGTTCCTAATTATCCAGGATTTGAGAGTATCTGGATTAACGACTCGCTGAACCATGGGGAATCGGTCGTGCGGATTCACCCGGCCAATGGGGCGCCTGCGTGGTTTACTCAGCCACAATGGTCGGACCTTCTGAACCGCTTACAATCAGCAGGGTGGAAGCCTGCAGGAACTGAGCCGCCACCTGAATCCGACCCCCAACGGGATTGGGACGGAAGCTACTCACTGGGAGCAGGCGAACGTGTCACCGGCCCCGATGGAGTCGAGATCGCTCGCTACATACCGGGGTCATTCTCGAGTGCGGAAATAGACATGTTCGAGGATCTAGTAAACACAAGGCGTTCACTCTACTATGAGCAACTTGTATGGCTACAAAGGTGTGCTGGCGCGGGAGCGGGATTTGCGATACAAATCGGCACACCTGAACTATCTGGAGCCGAATGGTACAATGAGGAGGGGTGGTGGAAACGGTTCCGCGAGTGCAATCGCCTGCGTGTAACTTGAGATACTAACGCTCTACATTGGCATCGTGAACTTGGTGCAAAGGCAGATAAACGGGCAAACGGGGACAGTTGCCATATATCAACCATCTGTGCCGAGGAACCTCCATCACCCAGGTCTCGTCTTGGCGAGACATGCCTGGCGAATCATGGGCCTGCATGCCGCGCCTGGCGTGCCCTCGCATTGGACCTTCCCGTGAGCCTCTGACTCTGATGTCTTCTCAGAAGACTTCACCACAGAGATCACAGAGGGCGCAGAGGGGGGAGAGGATGGGGGCTGGGCGCAGCTGCACGGTCGGGCTGGTTCCTTCCGTGTGGTTTTTCCGGGTGTTTTCTCTGTGCCCTCTGTGAACTCTTGTGGTTCAACTCGACTCGTTCACGAGGCAACCGAGCGATGTCGGGATGGTGCGAGCGTTTGACGAACCCGGTTGGGTGTGAACAATACAAGGGTGTGAGGCGTTTAGCCTGTGAGCAAGGGCACCCTGTTGGGCTCCAAGGAAGGGGGCGGCCATGGCGGTTGCGTTGATGCAGTTCGTGGTTGGGACGGTGCTGGTGGCGTTTGCGGCAGAACCGCCTGAGGCGGGCGGCGAGGATGAGATCATCCGCCCGGCTTTGATCCTGACTCCTGCGCAGGCACAGGACGTCGCAGAGCTTCGCCAAAACGCGGCGATCGAGACGACCGATGAGCTGCTGCTCGCGCTGGAGCGATCGGGCGAGGATCTGCGGACTTTTCAAGCGAAGATCATCTACACGAAGCTGTTTCCGTTCGAGGGCGACGAGCAGGAGCGCACGGGCAGGCTGTACTACGTCGTTGAGCAGGCAGCTCTTGATGCGGACAGTGACGGAGGCGACGAGGCGGGTCAGGAGCCGCGGCGGACGTTCGCGGTCCACTTTGACACGTTGCGGTTCGATGATCGGATCGAGCGGGGCGAGGATCGCAGCTTTGTGTTCGATGGGCAATGGCTGGTGGAGAAGCTGCACAAGGAGCGGCAGATGTTCCGGCGGCAGGTGGTGCCGCCCGGCGAGCGGTTCGATCCGCTGCGTCTGGGCGAGGGGCCGTTTCCGATTCCGATTGGGCAGAAGCGCGAGCAGATCCTCGAGCGATTCGAGGCGGAGCTGCTCGCGACCGATGCGGGGATCGAGATGCTTGATTCCGATGTCGCGGATTGGCTGACGAGCGAGCATTATCCGACGTATCAGCTTCGGCTGACGCCGAGGGCGGAGTTCGCCGACGAGCTGGATCTGGCGGAGATTCGGATCTGGTATCTCAAGAGGGATCTGTTGCCGCGGGCGGCGTGGACGCGTGCGGTGAACGGGAACGAGTCCACGATTCAGCTTCTGGGACAGATCAAGAACGGGGAGGTTGCGGCAGAGATGATGGATACGAGCGTGCCGCGGACGGGGTGGGACGTGGAGACGACCGAGTGGCGTGGGAGTCTGGGGGGCACGCCGTGATGGGGGCGCGCTGGGCGTTGATCGCGCTGTGCGGGGCATTGATCGCGCCAGCTGCTCGCGCGCAGCCGGGGCGGGAGGGCGGCGATGGGCTGCCGGAGATCGAGCTCTCGGCGGGCGTGCTGCGCCTGATCGAGGCAAAGCATCTGACCGAGGACGAGCGCCGGGCGGCACGGTTGCGCCACGGGGTCTGGCGAGAATCGGATCTGAGCGAGACCGCGGATCGGGCGCGGGCGGCGTTGCAGCGCGGCGCGTTCGATGACCTGTCTTTGTTTGATGAGAGCGTGGGGGTGGTGTTGCGGGCGGCGGGGATGTTGGCGCGGGGGGAGTTGGAGCACGCCGCGACGGTGCTGGAGGGAGAGGAGTCGATCGCGGGGATTCGCCTGCGGGCGGAGGCGCTGAGCGGACTTGGTCGGCATGAGGCGGCGGATCGGGCGCTGGATGCGCTGGTGACGCAGTTGGGGCGGGCGCGGGTCGAGGACGCCGACGTGCTGAGCGAGGGCGTGCGGGGGTTGATGCTGCGCGAGCGGCTGGGCGGGACGCGCCGAGCGGTCGAGGGCGATGAGCAGGCGCGGGCGGCGGTGCAGGCCGATTTTCAGACGATGAGCGGGCTGCTGGCACGGGCGCGCGATGAGCTGGATCGGATGAGCTGGCAGGCGCGGCTCGTCGAGGCGGTGTTGCTGTTTGAGAAGGACAATCGGGCGGCGGGGATCGAGGCGACGGTCGAGGCGCTGTCGCTGAATCAGGGACTCAGCGAGGCCTGGTTCCTTCTGGGGAATCACTTTGTGGATACCTTCAGCTTCGTGCGGGCGGTGCATGTCGCGCAGAAGCTCGATGAGCTGCGATGGAGCGTGGTGGGCGAGGATGACGTGCGATCGGTGTACGGCGAACTGATCCGGGCGCGAGAGAGGCTGCGCCAGAATGACGGGGAGCGGGCTGCGGAGATTCTCGACGGGTTGCTCGAGCGGTATCCGACGATGCGCCGGGCGATCGCGCTGCGGGCGGCGACGGCGGCGGCGAGATTCGACGAGGACCAGACGCGCCGATGGCTCGATCGCTACGACGAGCTGAGCCCGGGCGCGCCCGAGGCGCTGTTTGCGGTCGGCAAGCAGCTGAGCGAGGATCGCCAGTATGCGCGGGCGGCGGGGTACCTGGAAGCGGCGCACGAGCGATTGGAGACATGGCCAGAGCCGCTGATCGAGCTGGGATTGCTGGAGATGCAATCGGGGCGGGATATCCGGGCACGCGCGGCGCTGACTCAGGCGATGCGGCTTGATCCGTTCCACGCGCGGGCGGATAACAGCCTGCGCCTGATCGAAGAGCTGTTGACGTATGCGAGGATCGAGACCGAGCACTTTGAGATCCGCTATAAGCCGGGGATCGACGAGCTGCTGGCGCGCGAGATGGGGCCGATCCTGGAGCGGGTGCACGCGCGGGTGTGCGGGACCGAGGCGGGCGGCATCGACCACGAGCCGGCGCAGAAGACGGTGATCGAGCTCATGCCGGATCATCGCTGGTTCAGCGTGCGGATCACGGGGATGACGGGCGTGCACACGATGGCGGCGGCGACGGGGCCGGTGATCGCGATGGAGAGCCCGCGCGAGGGGGCGAATCACCTTGTCGGCGAGTACGACTGGGCGAGGGTCATCCAGCACGAGTACACGCACACGGTGACCCTGAGCAGGACCAACAACCGGATTCCGCACTGGTTTACCGAGGCGGCGGCGGTGTATCTGGAGGATTCGCCGAGGAGCTGGGACTGGTGCCGGTTGCTGAGCGAGAAATACAAGTCGGACGGGCTGTTCGCGCTCGAAGAGATCAATGTGCGGTTTACTCGTCCCGAGGAGCCGACGGATCGGACGCAGGCGTACGCACAGGGGCACTGGATGTACTCGTTCATCATCGATCGCTGGGGTGCGGATGCGCCGCTGCGGCTGATGGATGAGTACGCCCTGGGCAGGACGGAGGCCCAGGCGATGCGCGACGTTCTGGCGATCGAGCCCGAGGAGTTCATGGCTGAGTTCCTGGTGTACGCCGAGGCGGATATCCGGCGATGGGGGTTGATGACGCCCGAGGGGTTGGCGAGCATTCACGAGCTGCGCCGGGCGTACTTTGATTCGCCCGATGAGCCCGGGAGCGTGACGCCCGAAGTGATTGAGTCGTGGCTTGCGCAGTATCCGGATCATCCGGAAGTGCTGATGCTTGCGCTGCAGGAGGTGCTGCGTACCGGCGAGGGCGAGGGCGGCGGGGAGATGGAGCTTACGAATCGCGAGGTGGAGTTGCTCGAACGCCTCGCGGCGGCGCGCCCGGCGGACCCCACGCCGAGGCGGCTGCTGGTGCGACACGCCATGATGACCGATGATTCAGCGCGAGCGATCCGCCATCTCGAGTGGTTGGATGTGCGCGAGGAGCACTCGGCGGCGTACGCGGCGGAACTTGCCAGGCGGTATGAGGCGATGGGCGAGCTTGAGAGGACTCAGGAGAAGGCCGAGCGCGTGACGCATATCGCGCCGTTCGACGCCGCGGCTCGGGAGGCAGCGGCGAGAGCGGCGATCATGCTGAAGGACTACACCAACGCGCTGCGTCATCTGGAGGCGCTGGCGATGATCGAGCCGGATCGAGAGATTCATGCGAAGCGGATCGAGGCTTTGAAGAAACTTCAGGGTGGATGATTTGAGAGATGTCGGCGCGTGTGCCGCAGACCATGGCATTGCATGGTCGGTGCTTCGCTAGAGCGGCTTCAAGAATGGCGTAGCGTTGGAACGAATGCTGCCACGTTCTTCGCTGCGGAGCAGCGCCGCGAACATGGCGAGTGGCGACAGCCGCTCGTCACGAGCTAAGGTCATACCCAGCCCCGGGGGGGGGGGGCGGGGGCCCCCCCCCGCGGCGGGGGTGGGCCCAACCGCCCCCCCACGGGGGGGCGCCCCCCCCCCCCCCGCCGCGCCC
>CBDVAM010000186.1:0-5160 GCA_965371965.1 uncultured Phycisphaerales bacterium | reverse complement strand
GGGGCTGAGCCCCGCGGCCAGCAACGCCGCCACCAAGGGCGTCGATGAGGTCGCGCACACATACAGCGGGATGCCGATCAGCAGCATGATCCCCCGGCTCGCCCACTGGCCGAACTGGCCCCCGGTCAAGTTGGCCTCGATCCACCCATCGGGGATCGCAGCCAGGATCAGCGCCGAGATGACCAGCCCGATCCCCATCCAGATACCCAGATCCTTGGGCAAGGTGAGAAACGAGAACCGCACCGATCGCACCCACCATGCCTCGGGTTTCGGGCTTGAGCCGCAGCACGCCGAGGCGGGAGCCGGCTCCGAGGAACAGCATGCACTGACCGCGACGGGCTTGCCATCGCAGCAATCCGGCGATGCCTCCTTGGATGAGCAGCACCCCGAATCGTCCGCGCCCGGGGCGTCACCGAGTGTCGGCTGAGTCTCCTTCGCGTCGAACCGATCAATGAGCAATCCCGCGGTGAGGGCACTCGCCAGGGCCGCCACCGGGCGGACGATCGCCATAGCTGGTCCCAGCAGCGCCCAGGTCAGTCCGATCGCCGGCAGGTCGATCTCGGGGCTCGATATCGCGAACGACGCGCTCGACCCCTTGCTCGCGCCCTGCCTGCGAACCCCAGCGGCGAACGGGATCACCGAGCACGAGCACAGCGGGATGGGCGCACCAAACAGCGACGCCTTCCACACGCCCGCACGCCCGGTGAGCTGGCGCTCGATCCAGGTCCGCTTCACCAGCGCGTGCAACAGCCCCGCGGCGACAAATCCCGCCAGGAGCCACACCCCCGCCTCGGTGAGGATCATCCAGAGCGCTTCAACTGTTCGCAGGAGAAAATCCACGGCGGATGTTACGAGCCCAGCCCGTCGAGGATCGCTCGGCATGCTTGGGCCGGATCCTCGCTCGCGCAGACCGCCGAACTCACGGCGACGCCCCGGCAGCCCACACTCGCCAGTTCGCCGACATTGCCGCTGTGAATCCCGCTGATGGCCAGATGCGAAATACCCGCCGTGAGCGGGTCCGCGAGGACCTCACGCACGAGATCCGTCCCGGCCAGCGCGTCCTTGGGCTTGGTCGAGCTTGGGAACACCGGACCCAAGCCGAGGTAATCCGCCCCCTCGCGGGCACCGGCCTGGGCCTGGGCAAGGGTCGAGCACGAGATGCCAACAAGCAGCGTGGAGCCCGCGATCGCGCGAACGTCGCGGACGGTCAGGTCGGTCTGCCCGAGATGCACGCCGTCGGCCCCAGCCGCCAGCGCGACATCCGCCCGATCGTTGATGATGACCGAGACGCCATGAGGGCGTGCGATCGCGATGAGCTCTCGTGCGGCATCACCTACCTCGCGAGAGCCGAGGTCCTTTTCTCGCAACTGGATGCAATCCGCCCCGCCCTCGATCGCGCTTTCTACGACCCGCTGCCAGGGATGAACCCGGCACAGCGACCGCGTGATGAGCACGCAGAGCCTCCATTGGCGAGCCCGGCGACCGCGCAGCGCGAGTTCCAGGCGTCGGCTCGCCTCGTAGACCCGATAACGCAACGCCTCGAACGAACATCCAGCGTTGATCTCTTTAGCGCCGATCTTGGTCACCTCTTCGAGCACCCGCAGGGCCTCGCAAGCACGACCGGCGGCGGCGGATGCGACCGATCCCGCGTCGGGGCGCTTGGATTCGCCCGACGACGTGAGCCCCGTCCCAACATCTCCCGGCGTGTCACGCGAGGCCAGGCGTGCCAGGCGATCGCCCAGAATCGCCCCAACGCTCTCGCCTAGCTCGTGGCGAAGTGATTTCAGCTCTGCGGCAAGCTGGGCGTCGTTGAGCTCGAATCGGGCGAGGTCCTCCATGACCCGCAGGCCCTCGCTGGCGCGATTGGCGTTGGCGTCGATCAGGCGAATCAGGCCCCGTTCCATGCGACTTTCTCCGCCCGTGAACCCACAGAAGCCAAGCGATTGCGTCGCGAGAGTGGCAATCGGTCGCCCTCGGCGTCACAATAGCACGCCGTGAGCGAGCTTTACGACATCGAGCCAGCGCCCGATCCGCCCGAGCTATGGGGCAAGGCCCTGGTTGCCCGATCCCTGGATGAGGCCGTCGGGGCGGTCGCAGCGAACCTCTTCCAGCAGGCGCGGGCGTGCGTCTCACAGTTCGGGGATTTTCATCTGGCGCTCTGCGGCGAGAAGATGCTCGAACCGGTCTATCGGCGTCTCATGTACGACCCCCCGCTGCGCAACTTCCCCTGGAGGAAGACGCATCTGTGGCTGATCGACGAATGCTCGTCCGCACAACGGTCGGAGATGATCCACGATCTCTTCGCGGCCCACTCGGGAATTCCCAGCAAACAGATCCACACGATCTCGCTCGAGGGCGACGACCCCGCCGAGGCCTATCAGGGCAACCTTTGCGAGGTGCTGGAGTGGCGTGAGAAGGGGCACGATCGCCTCGATGCTTCGCTGCTGTGCCTCAGCGCCGACGATCCGGTGCTCTCGATGACACGCACGCGGGTCGATGCCCAGCCGCTGATTGCTGTTGATGGCGAGCGTGTCGCGATGACACCCAGGCTCATCAACGCCTCGCGTTTGATCGGCATCTTCGCCGCCGGCGAGGAGTGTCGAGATCGCATCTGTCGGATCGTGAACGATCCGGACTGCTCGTGGCGGAGCATCGAACCGGTCGGCGGCGTGCTGCACTGGTATCTCGATCACGCGTCCTGCCTGGACCGGGCGGACGCCTGATGGCCACTCTCAGCATCCACCCGAACGAGCGTGTCACCTTCGGCGTGCGCTACGAGGACGACGACCTGCTCGTCGTCGAGAAGCACTGCGGCTTGGTCACCCACCCGGGCGTCGGGCACGAGCGCGACACCCTGCTCAACGGCCTGTTTGCCCGATACGGCATCCGACTGCAGAATCTGGGCGACAAGCGAGACTTCGGGCTCATCCACCGCCTCGACAAGGACACCAGCGGCCTGCTCATCGTCGCGCTGAGTGTCCCCGCGTACGACGCGCTCGCCGAGGCGATTCGTGCGCGCGAGATCGCCAAGTTCTACTGGGCGCTGACGCGCAAAACGCCCAAGCAGGATTCGGGAATCATCCGCCTGGGCATCCGCGAGCAGGTCAACTCGCTGAGCAAGTATCGCTCCGAGCGCATCGCGCGGATCGATCGGAACGCCAAGCCCGCCATGACCGCCTATCGCGTGCTGGAGACGTCGATCCATGCCTCGCTGATCGAGGCCAGGCCGATCACCGGGCGTCTGCACCAGATCCGTGTCCACCTCGACGGGATCGGCTGTGCGATCCTGGGCGATCCCAAGTACGGCCCCAGGGAATCGCGACAGCTCTCTCCCCGGCTGGCGCTCCACGCACACCGCCTGCGATTCACGCACCCGATTTCCGGCGAAAAGATCGACGCCTCGGCGGCCTTCCCGCGAGATCTCCGCAAAACCCTCTCGGCGCTCAAGCTCACCCGCCCGGATCTTCGCGAGACTGGTTCCTCAGATCAGCACGCCGAGGAACTCGCGGGCGATGAGATCTGCGAATCGGAATCCTGAAGCGGTGGCGACCGTTCGATCTCCTTGCAGCGTGAGCAGGCCCCGAGCCACGAGCGACGCTCGCTTGGAGTTGACGGCTTCCATGACGCGTGCGCTGATCGCCGCAGCGTCCCGCTCGATCTCACTCCAAGGCACGCCCTCGCGCAGGCGTACGCCGGTCATCAGGCGCTCGCCGATGGCTCGCGCGGGATCGGGCGCTTCGATGTCAACGACCGGAGGCAGGCCCTCGCCCTTAAGATACTCACCCAGCCTCGGGACATTCTTCCAGCGCCAGCCCGCGACGTGCCCGCTCGCGGACGGCCCGCCGGCGAGCCACTGCTGCTGACGCCAATAGACGAGATTGTGCGCACATTCGTGGCCGGGCGCGGCGAAGTTGCTGATCTCGTATCGCTCCAGCCCCGCCTCAGCACATCGCTCGATGACGAGATCCTGCATCGCGATTTCCAGGTCCTCGTCGGCGGGCGTGAACTCTCCCCGCTGGAGCCTGCGGGTCATGGGCGTGTTGGATTCGTACGTCAGGTTGTAGCACGAGAGGTGGCGGACGCCCAGGTCGAGCGCGCTGCTCAGGTCGCGTCCGAGGTCGTCGAGGGTCTGGCCCGGGATGGCGAAGATCAGGTCGAGGCTCTGGCGGTCGATGCCCGCTCCTCGGGCGAGCTCGACGGCTCGCGCGACACTGGCGGGCTCGTGCCAGCGTTCGAGGGCCTTGAGGTGCGCGGGGTCGAAGCTCTGGGCTCCGATCGAGATGCGTCCGACGCCGCCCTCGCGGAGCACGCCGAACAGCTCGCTCGAGGCCGTCTCGGGATTGCACTCGACGGTGAACTCGCCGGCTCCGGCACGGATGGGCGCCAGGTCGAAATGGCGGTCCAGAGCCGTAAGCAGGTCTCGCCAGAGTTCGGGTCGGAGCAGCGTCGGAGTGCCGCCGCCGACGAAGATGGTCTCCAGAGGCCCGCCAAGGGGGGAAAATGCGGCAAGGTCTGCGATGAGGCGGTGCGTGAACGCCTCTTGACGGTCTCGGGCGTCCACAATGCTGTAGAAATCGCAGTAGTGGCACTTGTGGAAGCAGAACGGAATGTGGATATACAGGGACCTGGGAGGGTTTCGAGGGGAAATTGTGCCCAATGGGTGGGTGTTTGTGAGGCGTTCTGCCCCCAACGATTGCCCTGCGATCGAAATGGCGATATGGTGTCTCATGAGGCGAGCGGGGACTTCGGCCCCCGGGGATGCCGAGTACGGAGAAGTTCCTTGAGCGTGCGCGCGAGTCTGGTCGTGGTCAAGTCCGATGGATCGACGAGGGAGGTCCCAATCACCTCCGCGCGTCTGGTCGTCGGGCGGGATAACGACTGCCAGATCCGCATTCCCGTTGCCGACGTTTCCCGGCGGCATTGTGAGTTGCTGGTCGGGGGCGACCGGGTTGCGCTGCGAGACCTTGGTTCCTCCAACGGCTCGTTCGTCAACGGCGAGCGGGTGACCGAGACCCAGCTCTCGGCGGGCGATGTTTTGGGCGTCGGTCCTTGCCTCTTTGTGGTGCGGCTCGATGGATCGCCCGAAGATATCGATGCCCGGGCACTCTGGAAGAAGCATCAGCAGATGGCGGGCGGCGCGAACGAGGCATCCGACGAGTT
>CBDVAM010000185.1:0-5229 GCA_965371965.1 uncultured Phycisphaerales bacterium | reverse complement strand
CCTGCTGGTCCGTCAGGTCCTGCAGCGTCTCCAGCGACAAGTAGCACTGCGGGCGACCACCCAGCGGCGGTTGCTCGGCAACCCCGACAATCGTCAGGTGAGCCGGGTTGCGAAAGAACCCGATCTGCGCCCGCCGACTCTCGCGATCAACCAGGAACCGCGCCGTGTTCAACATCCCCTCGGTCCCGCCGAAGAACCGAAACAACGACATCGCCCGATGCGGTCCCGTGACCGCCTGCAACAAGTGAAACGGCCCGCTCACCGCGACAAACCGCGGCAACAGCAGCACCTCATCGGCGAGCCTCGCGCCCTGGCGCGCATTCGCCCGCATCGCCTCGCGCTCGCCATCAACCGATTCCGTCAGCGTGAAGGGCTTCAGACGCTCTCGCACCACTCTGGACGTCGCGATGCCGAAGCCGTACTGACGATCCGGCTCGGCCTGCCACGCCCAGCCCAGCCGCTCGATCAACAACCCGTCTACGACGATCTCCCCGGCGTCCCTCGCCGTGCGCCCGGCGAGCAATCGCAGCGGGCGCACCTTTGGCTCCAGCGCAGGATCAACGCCATTGCCCATCGCGGCGGTCTGAAAGGTCGCCTCGCGCCGCACCCACACGCCGCCCTCGAGCTCGAACACCGGCTTGCGGATCACCACCGACGGCAACGGAATCTCGAGCTTGGGTGCCGCCAGCGCGACCTCCTCCCAGCCGCGCACCGTCTCGAGCAGCGACTCGTCGAACGTCTGGCCCGAGCCTGTCGGGCGGATCCGCAGATCCGCCACGCCCAGGGTCACCTGCGTGCGATGATTGATCGACGCGTTGAGCGAGTTGAGCGCAGCCGCCACCGCCGTGATCAGCGCAGCAGACATCGCGACAGCGCCCACCAGCAGAAGGTGGTGGCTACGCCTGCCCGAGACATTGCTGATAGCGAGCCGCAACGCTGGCAGCATCCAGTCCCTCCGTTTCGATCGACCCGCACACCTGCCCGTCGCGAATCACGATTGCGCTCTTGCAGTGCGCCGCAGCAGCAGGCTCGTGGGTCACCATCAGCATCGTCGTCCCGCGCGCGCCGGCGACATGCGCGAGCACGCCCCACAGGCGCTCGGCACTGTCGGCGTCCAGATTCCCCGTCGGCTCATCGGCCAGAATCACCGGCGGCTCAAAGAGCAGCGCCCGCGCGACCGCCACCCGCTGCTGCTCGCCCCCGCTCATCGCCTCGGGGCGATGCTCCGAACGATTCCTCAGCCCCAGGTCCCCCAGCAGCTCGTCGCTGCGCTCACGCAGCCAGGCGGGCTTCGCCCGCGCCAGCACGCCCGGCAACTCGACATTCTCACGAGCCGTCAGCGTCGGGATCAGGTTGAACGCCTGAAAGACCACGCCGACCTTGGACCGCCGAAACTCCGTCGCCCGGCGCTCATCCATCTCATGGACGGCCTCACCGGCGACAAATATCTCGCCGCTGTCGGGCTTATCCAGCCCCGCCAGCAGGTGCAGCAGTGTGCTCTTGCCACTGCCGGATTGGCCCATGATCGCGTAGAACCCCGCCTCGGTGATCTCGAGATCAACGCCCCGCAGCGCCTCCACGGTCCGACCACCCAGGGGGTAGCTCTTCGTGACACCTGAACATCGGATCAACTCCATGGGCAGCGAGGCCTCCGGGGCATTCTTCGGAAAACGCCGGGGGATTGATTCACAACTCCCCGCGCCACTGCCCGCTCGTCCACTCGTAGCGTCCAGTCGAAGAAAGTCAGGAGCCCTCAATCAGGCTCTCATACGCCGACGCATCCATCAGATCATCGAGCCCCGATGTGTCGCTCACGCGGATCTTCACGAGCCACCCGCCGCCAAAGGGATCCTCGTTCACGAGCCCGGGATTGTCTCCCAGAGCCTCGTTCACCTGTGTGATCTCTCCCCCGGTCACGCAGTACACGTCGCTCGTGGTCTTCACGCTCTCGACCTCACCGACCGAGTCGCCGGCCTCCAGGCTCGAGCCGGCCTCGCGCATCTCGACATAGGTCACGTCGGTGAGCTGATCCGCCGCGTGCTGGGTCAGGCCCACCGTGACGATCTCGCCATCGAGCTTGTGCCACTCGTGGGTCTCAGAATACCTGCGATCATCGGGCACGCTCATGGGCAATCTTCTCCGCTCTGGCGTCGATCTGGGGCGGTCAATCGCCCGCGCCCGCCGATGATACGCCCCACCACTCCCACAGACTGCCCATCCCTCCCGGTGGCGGACCCGCCCCGATGCCGGTACAGTCCACCCCTCATGATCCTCACACTCTCCATCTCCACCCTTCGCCCCCTGCTCATCGCACGCGGCTCGTCCAAGCTCCAACTCCTGGACGTCCCCGCGTTTGTCAAGGAGACCCTCGGCCTCAACGGCCTGCACCTCACCACCGAACGCCTCAGCGGCTTCACCAGGACCAAGCTCGAACAGCTCCGCGATCGGGCAGACAAGGCCGCCTGCGCCTGCCTCGTCCTCCAGGAGCTCTCGCCCCAGAGCCTCGCCGATGCTCGCAGCGACGTCGGCGACCGCGCGATCAACCGGGTCCAGCGGGTCATCGAGGCCGCCCATGTGCTCGGATGCAACGCCGCGGTGATTAGCATCTCCGGCAAGGACGACGACGCCCACTTCGAGCGTGCGGTCGATCGCATCCGCGAGGCCGTCGAGACCGCCGAACGCCTGGAAATAAACCTCCTGATCGCGCCGACCGAGGGTCTGACCGAGGACGCCGAGCGCGTCACGGACATGATCAAGAAGATCGGGCGCTTCCGCGTGATGACCTATCCGGACTTCGAGACCGCGAGCAAGGCCCCCGATCCGATCGCCCACCTCCGCCGCCTCACGCCCTACGCGGGCGCCGTCGTCGCCTCCACCGTCGGGTTCAAGGAGATGCCCGCCGACGACGACGATGAGCCCGAACTCACCACCGGGGCAACCCACGTCGGGTTCGACCTGGACGAGATGGTCCAGACGGTCCTCAGCGTCGGCTACGACGGACCCTTGGCCGTCGATTATCGAGGCGAGGGAGACGTTACAATGGGCGCGATGCTCAGCCGCGAAGCCCTGGAGGCCGCCATCGAGACCGCCGCGAACTAACGGATGCGATCCCCATGGCCCATACCGCCCAAGCCGAGAACCGGACAGCCGATGTGATCCCCAAGGGCCACCCCATCATCGTGACCATCGACGGCCCGGCGGGCACCGGCAAGAGCACCGTCGCCAACGCCGTCGCCAAGCGCCTGGGCCTCGATGTGCTCGACACCGGCGCGATGTACCGCGCCGCAACCGCGATTGTCCTCGACCACAACATCGACCTCGACGATATCGACGCCATCGTTGCCAAGGTCGCCGACGCAGACCTGCACTTCGACTGGAACCGCGATCCCCCGGCCATCCTCGCCTGGCTCCGCCCGCTCAACGATCGCATCCGCAACGAGGACGTCTCGGCGGTCGTCTCACGCATCAGCGCCATCGGCCCGCTGCGAGCCCACATGGTCCGCAAGCAGCGCCTCATCGCCCAACAGCACACCCGCCTGGTCTCCGAGGGACGCGACCAGGGCTCGGTCGTCTTCCCCGACGCCACCGTCAAGTTCTATCTCGACGCCGATCCGAAGGTCCGCGCCCAGCGCCGCGTCGACCAGATCGCGCTGACCGGCATCGTCGTCCACGCAGACGAGATGCTCCGCCGAATCCTCAAACGCGACCACCTCGATTCCACCCGCGCCGACGGCCCGCTGGTGTGTCCCGACGGCGCAACCGTCATCGACACGACCGACATGGACTTCGACGGCGTCGTCGACGCGCTGGTGCAACATGTGAACGCCCATGCCCGAGCCTGAATCGAGCGCCCCAAGGCCAATGCTCTTCGCCCGCTACCGCGCCAAGCATCCCGGCTCATCAATCCCCGCGATGTTCTACCACGACGCCCAGGCGTTCATCGCCATGCTCGCCATGCTCGCGCTCTACCGCCAGCGCACCTTCGGAATCCACAACGTCCCCAAACGCGGCCCCGTGCTCATCGTCGCAAACCATCAGTCCTTCCTCGATCCGCTCATCGTCGGCGGCCCCCTCTGCGCACGCCGACACCTCGACTACATCGCACGCACGGGCCTGTTCAACCACCCGATGATCTCGGCCTACCTCAAGACGCTGAACACCATCCCCATCCGCCAGGACGAGCCCGATGCCAGCGCGATCCGCGACACACTCCGTCGAATCCAGATGGGACGCGCCGTGCTCATCTTCGCCGAGGGCTCGCGCACCCCCGACGGCACCGTCCAGCCGTTCAAGCGAGGCACCGCCCTGCTCGTCCGACGCGCCAAGTGCCCGGTCGTGCCCGCGGCCATCGAGGGCGCCTACGACACCTGGCCCAAAGAACGCAAACTCCCCAGACTCCTCGGCTGTAGGATCATGGCCCGCTTCGACACGCCCATCGCGCCCGACACGATCGCCGCCCAAAGCGCCGACGATCTGCTCAACAGCCTGCGCGATCGCATCGAGTCCATGCGCCTCGATCTGAGAGACCGGTTGCATGCGTGCGCTGTCCCCGCCATCCCAAGGGCGAGACCTCTGGACTGAACCGCCCGCCGCCAACCGCGAAGAGGCTCAGGCCCCGCCCTCGCCCGTGAGCGGCAATCCCAGCTCGTCCATCCTGTCCACCGCCATCTGGAGCGCCACCTCCGTGCCGACTCGCCAGCGCAGACTCCGCAGCACGTCCATCGCAAACTCCGGGTCCTTCAGCGGCTTGTGATCGGCAATCCACAAGCTCCCGACCGGCCCCATCGAACGCCGCTCCAGACGAATCCCGACGTACCCGCGAACCCCGCTGGCCGCGAAGAACTCGCCGGTCGCGCACCCGGATGCCTCGATGCGCTCGCGCACCTGCTCTCCGGATTCAAAGACGTCCATGCACCGCGAACCGACGGGACAGACCTGCTGATCGCTGGGCTTGCCCCGGTCCACCCCCACGATAATCACCAGCTCGTTTTTGACCTCGTCATACTCGCACACGCCCGCCATATCGACGCCGACCGCCTCGGCGAGACCCGCCACCAGCTCGCCGAGAAACCGCCCCTCGGCCGCCCGGTATACCCGGGCCTCTATCCCCGCCAGTGCCCGAAACAAGCGGTCGTCCTGGCGCGCCGGGTTATCTGTTCCATTCTCGACGCTTCCGCTCAGCCCCTTGTCCAGCCCCCGTTTGTACACCAGGCCCACCAACTGGGACTG
>CBDVAM010000184.1:0-5318 GCA_965371965.1 uncultured Phycisphaerales bacterium | reverse complement strand
CCGAAGAAACCGCCAAGACCCTCACCGCCGACGAGATCGAGCTGCTCACAACCTGGATCGCACAGGGCGCCCAATGGGAACAACACTGGTCGTTTATCCCTCTGAAACCCGTCGCTGTACCGAAACTCCAGACCACCGACCCCGACATCAACCCGATCGACGCGTTCATCCGCACCCGACTCATCGCCGAGGGCCTCGAGCCCAGCCCGCCCGCCGATCGCCCAACGCTCATTCGGCGTGCAAGCCTCGACATCACCGGCCTCCCGCCGACACCCGATGAGACCGACGCCTTCGTCAATGACCCATCGCCCGACGCCTACGAGCACCTCATCGATCGCCTCCTCGCCTCGCCCCGCTACGGCGAGCACATGGCCCGCTACTGGCTCGACGCCGCCCGCTACGCCGACACCCACGGCCTCCACCTCGACAACCACCGCGAGATATGGCCCTACCGCGATTGGGTCATCAACGCCTTCAACGACAACAAACCCTTCGACGAGTTCACGATCGAGCAACTCGCCGGTGACCTCCTGCCAGAGCCCACGACCGACCAACTCATCGCCACCGGCTTCAACCGCAACCATGTGACAACCAGCGAGGGCGGCGCGATCGACGCCGAGTACCTCATGAAGTACGCCGCCGATCGCGTCGAGACGACCGCGACGGTCTTCATGGGCCTCACCGTCGCCTGCGCCCAATGCCACGACCACAAGTTCGATCCCATATCGCAGCGCGAGTACTACGAGCTCTTCGCCTTCTTCAACAGCGTCGACAGCCCCGCGATGGACGGCAACGCCAGCGACCATCCGCCCATCCTGCGCGTGCCTAGTGACGACGACAAGCTCCTGCTCGCAGAGCTCCGCACACGCCTCAAGAAGATAGAGTCCGCGCTGGACGCGCCCGATCCCGCCGTCGACTCCGCCCAACGCGAGTGGAGATTGAGCACCCGCGAGGCCTGGGTCTCAGGCTGGGAAATCCTCGAACCCACATCGCTCCTCTCGACCGCCGGCGCAACGCTCACCCAACTCGACGACGCCTCGATCCTCTCTGAGGGCGATAACCCGCAGCGCGACACCTACGAGATCACCGCGACGACCGACCAGACCGCCCTCCGCATGCTCCGCCTCGAAGCTCTTATCCACGACGACCTGCCGTTCACCGGCCCGGGGCGCGCCGAAAACGCCAACTTCGTTCTCAGCGAGATCGAATGCGAAGTCACATCGCTCGCCGATCCCGCCAAATCCAAGACCATCCACTTCATATCCGCCGCCGCCGACCACGAGCAGCTCAACGGCCCCTTCCCCGCCAGCGCCGCGATCGACGCCATCATCAACGACTCCAACGGCTGGGCCGTCGAGGGTTTCGACCGACGCGAAAACCGCACAGCGGTATTCATTAGCGCCGGACCTTTCGGCTATGACGGCGGCAGCACCATCACCATCCGCCTGCGCTTCGAGACCCAGTTCCCAAGCCACACCATCGGGCGCACCCGCCTCGCCGTCTCCGCTGATCCGACACTCCTCGAGACCATCGCGCCTAGCGGCTTTACCCCCTGGCACCTCGCCGCTCCGTTCACAGCAGAAAGCGGCAAGGCCGCCTTCGACACCGCCTTCGGTCCCGAGTCCAACCTCACCACCATCGACCCCGACGCCCGCTTCGCCGACGACGCGATCGCCTGGATCAAGCGCCCGGACCTCGCCGACGGCGTCGTCAACACCCTCGAAGGCGAGAACACCGCCACCTACCTCGCCCGCACAATCCACGCCCCGACGCCCCGCCACATCACCCTCAGCTTGGGCAGCGACGACGCCATCAAAGTCTGGCTGAACGGCCGCCTCGTCCACGAGAACTACGTCGCCCGTGGTGCCGAACTCGACCAGGACACCGTCGAAATCGACCTCAGGCAGGGCGAGAACGTCCTGGTCATGAAGATCGTCAACTTCTCCGGCGGCTACGGCTTCGCGTTCCGCGCCCTCGGCGACACCGCCGGCCCGGAACTCCTCCGCCACATCGACCTCATCCTCGCCGCAGACGAAAACCTCGAGAGCGATCAACAGACCCGCCTGCGGCGCTATTTCCGGGCCAACCACTCCCCGCGCATGCGCGAGTTCACCGATGAACTCGCAGACACCGGCGCCCAGATCACCGAGACCGAATCCCAACTCCCCACCACACTGGTCATGAAAGAGCTCGACGAGCCGCGGATGACCAGCGTCCTGTTCCGCGGCGAGTACGACCAGCCCCGCGAGCAGGTCTCCCCGCAGGTACCCGAGTGCCTGCCCGCGATGCACAGCTCCTATCCGAAAAACCGCCTGGGCCTGGCCCTCTGGCTCACCGAGTCCGACCACCCGCTCACCGCGCGCGTCACCGTCAACCGCCTCTGGCAGCAGCTCTTCGCCACCGGCCTGGTCAAGACCGCAGAGAACCTCGGCACCCAGGGCGAGCGCCCCATCCACCCCGAACTGCTCGACTTCCTCGCGACCGAGTTCGTCGCCAGCGCCTGGGACGTGAAACACATCATGCGCCTCATGCTCACCAGCGACACCTACCGCCAGACCTCGCGCGTCACGCCCGACTTGCTCGAACGCGACCCCGAGAACCGCCTGCTCGCCCGCGGCCCGCGCCACCGCCTCGACGCCGAGATCATCCGCGACCAGGCCCTCGCCGCCTCCGCCCTGCTCGTCGAACACCTGGGCGGCCCCAGCGTCCATCCCTACCAGCCCGAGGGCCTCTGGAAGGCCGTCGCCTACCCCGACAGCAACACCCGCATCTTCATGGCGGGCGAGGGCGACGAGCACTACCGGCGCAGCATGTACACCTATTGGAAACGCACCAGCCCGCCGCCCAACATGTCCGCGTTCGATGCGCCCAACCGCGAGACCTGCACCGTCCGGCGAGCCCGCACCACCACGCCCCTCCAGGCGCTCGTGCTGCTCAACGACCCCCAGTTCGTCGAGTACGCCCGCGCCACCGCCCAGCGAGCAATCCTCGAATCCCAGAGCACCGACGCCCGCCTCGCCCGTGCCTTTCGCCTCATCCTCGTGCGCAGCCCCAGCGAACAAGAGCTCGGTCTCATGCGGGATCTCTATTCCGCGCAGCTCGATACGTTCCAGAGTGACCCCCAGGCGGCACAAAGCCTCATCGGCGTCGGCACGTCGATGCGCGACCAATCTCTCGACCCGATCGAACACGCCGCCATGACCAACATCTGCGCAACCATCATGAGCCTCGACGAAGCAGTGACCAAGAACTAACAAGACCGCGTGCGTAAGCACGCGAAAATCACAGGCCCGACCGTCAGGGAGGGCGTAGAAATAGAGCAAACCGCGAACGCATCCACGCCACCGAACACGAGACCGCACCAATGGACCCCCTCTGGCAATCTAGAATCCAACAGACCCGCCGCCAGTTCTTTTCCAAAGCCACCGCGGGCATCGGCGTCGCCGCGCTCTCAAACCTTCTCTCGAATCCCGCGAACGCCTCGATGCTGCGCGCCGGCGCCCCATCGCGCCCCCTCAAACCCCACTTCGCTCCCAAAGCAAAGCGCGTCATCTACCTCTTCCAATCCGGCGCACCCGCCCAGCACGACCTCTTCGACAACAAGCCCCTCATGCTCGACCGCTTCGACGAGGACCTGCCCGAATCCATCCGCATGGGCCAGCGCCTCACCACCATGACCTCCGGCCAGGCACGCTTCCCCGTCGCCCCATCCAGGTACAAGTTCGCCCGCCACGGAAACTCCGGCCAAGAAATCTCTGAACTCCTGCCCAACATCGCAAACATCGCAGACGACATCTGCATTGTCCGCAGCATGCACACCGAGGCCATCAACCACGACCCCGGCATCACCTTCATCCAGACAGGCCACCAACAACCCGGGCGCCCCAGCATGGGCTCGTGGATTACCTACGGCCTGGGGAGCGAGAACCGCGACCTGCCCGGTTTCGTCGTGCTCATCAGCCAGGGAAGCTCCCAACGCCCCAGCCAAGCGCTCTTCAGCCGCCTCTGGGGCACAGGCTTCCTGCCCAGCGAGCACCAGGGAGTCGCCTTCCGCGACGTTGGCGACCCGGTCCTCTATCTCTCCAACCCCGCCGGCGTCGACCGTGCCTCGCGCAGACAAATGCTCGACGCCATGGCCCGCCTCAACGCCCAGCAACTCCAGCGCACCGGCGACCCCGAGGTCAACGCCCGCATCGCCGCCGCAGAACTCGCCTACCGCATGCAGATGTCCGTCCCCGAACTCACAGACCTCAACGATGAGCCCGACGAGACCTTCAATCTCTATGGCCAAGACGCCAGGAAGCCCGGCACGTTCGCCGCCAACTGCCTCCTTGCCCGCCGCCTCGCTGAACGCGGCACACGCTTCATCCAGCTCTACCACCGAGGCTGGGACCAGCACGGCGACTTGCCCCGCGACCTGCCGCTGCAATGCGGGGATGTTGATCGCGCCTCGGCCGCTCTCGTCACAGACCTCAAACGGCGCGGCATGCTCGACGACACCCTCGTCATCTGGGGCGGCGAGTTCGGCCGCACCATCTATTGCCAGGGCGATCTCTCCAAAGAAAACTACGGACGAGACCACCACCCGCGCTGCTTCAGCATCTGGATGGCCGGCGGCGGCATCAAGGGCGGCATCACCCACGGCGCAACCGACGACTTCGGATACAACATCACCGAGAACCCCGTCCACGTCCACGACCTCAATGCCACCATCCTCCACTGCCTCGGCATCAACCACGAACGCCTGACCTACAGACATCAAGGGCGAGACTTCCGCCTCACCGACGTCCACGGCAAGGTCGTCCACGACATCCTGGCCTGACTGGGGTTGCCCCACAGGGGGCCGGGCGTCGTGATAATCCCTAGTTTCTTCTTGACAAGCAGGCCCGTTTCGTTCAACATGATCGGACGTTCGGTCGCCATTCACGCGCCCGGGGTTGTTCTGGGTACCGTGGGCGGTCAGTCTCTTGGGAGCAGTATCATGAGAAAGTTCGTGTGGGTATCGACCGTGGCTTTGGCAGCGGGGGCGGCGAGCGCCCAGCATTCCGACGACTTCGAGGCCGGCTATTCCTCATCGGGGGCCGGGGAGATGCTCAACGGGCAGAACGGGTACTACCAGCCCGTGGACGGGAGTGATTCTGCGCTGGTGATGACCTACGCGGGCAACGCCCTGGGATTCCCACAGAATCCCAACGGCGGAGACGTCTTCGTGGGGGGCACGGGCTTCGCCAACGCCATCTTCATCCGCTCACAGAAGGACGTGCCGTATCCCGCCGGCGTCGTGACGGTCGGCTATGACATCTGCGCCGGGTACCTGG
>CBDVAM010000183.1:0-5496 GCA_965371965.1 uncultured Phycisphaerales bacterium | reverse complement strand
TATTCATGAGCCCGAACAGGCCCGCCACCAGGCCGGCGGTCTTGATCCCGAGATCGAAGTAATCAATGTAATAGAGCGCGGCGATGTTGTTGATCGTCAGCTCGATGCCAAAGCACGCCGCGTAGACCACGAACAGCGCCCAGACCCTCTTGTCCCTCGCGGCGAGCTTGAACGATCCTCGCTTCTCGACAGATGGCAGCTCGCCCTTGGCGCGCAACTCCTTGAAGTTGCCCTCCGGCAGGTCGGTGGTGAAGAAGAAGTAGGCCACGCCGGTGACAAAGCACACCGCCCCTGCCGCGACCATGGCCAATCGCCAGCTCGCCGCGTCGCTTAGGCCGAAGGCGAGGAATGCCGCGAAGACCAGCGGCATAATCATCTGCGTCACGCCGCCGCCGAGATTTCCCCATCCGGCGGAGGTCGCGTTGGCCGTTCCCACGCAGTTGGGAGCGAACATGACCGACGTGTGATACTGCGTGATGACGAATGAGGCGCCGATTGTTCCAATACCCAGACGGAACAGCAGGAAGGTCATGTAGTTGGTCGAGAGCCCGATGCCCATGACCGGAATCGAAGCGAATATGAGCAGGAACGTATAGGTCAGCCGCGGCCCGATGCGATCGCAGAGCCATCCGATGATCAGGCGCGCCACGATCGTGATGGCCACCGATGCGATGATCGTATTGCCGATCTGCGTCTTGGTGAGGCCGAGTTCTTCGCGGACGACCGCCATGAGCGGCGCGATGCCGAACCAGGCGAAGAAACATAGAAAGAAGGCGAACCACGACATGTGGAACGCCCGCATCTGACGCGTCTTCAGGCTGAAGAGCTGGATGCTGGTTGCTTTGTTGCGAACCTCCACGTTCCGTACTCCTCTTCAGCAAACGTCCTGCGACAATCAACAATGCGCCGTCAGCCGGCGGGCGAGGCGTCCTCCAGGGCGCACCGCCCACCAAGCGGGTATCACGGCAGGATCTCCTCGGTCACAAAGTGCACGATCGCCCAGCGATCCTCCACAGACAGATCATCGAACTTGAGCATGAGATTCGCGTCGCCGAAGGCGCCGGGGATTCCAATGGTGATCCTCCGGAAGATGTCCTCCGGCTCGATGCTGAGCTTCTTGAGGCCCAGCTTCAAGTTGGCGGGCTTGATCTCCTGGGGGACGCCGGGAGAGAGCTCACGCCAGTTGAAGACCTGCTGGGTTCCGCCCGAACCATCCTCGCCGTGGCAGCTCACACACTTGTCGACAAACAGCTGCGCCCCGCGTGCGATGCTCGCGGCGGTCGCCGGAGGCGGTATGCCGACCTCGATCGGCCTTCCGGGCTCGGGACCGTCGGAGCGGAAGCCGTTCAGCACGTCGATCAGCGACAGGATCTGATCGTTGGTCAGGTCGGGGAATCCGGGCATCCCCGAGTTCTCCAGGCCCCCCGCGATCACTCGATACAGATCGTCATCCGAGGCGATGCTGTTGTCGGTCGAGACGAAGTGGTATCGCGCACCGAAATGGTCGCCCTTGTACACGAAGTCCCGCGGCAGCGCGTCGAACGTGGGCGATTTGGCGCCCAGCCCATCGCCGCGCCCCGAGACGCCGTGGCAGCGAGCGCACTGGCTCACATACAGCGGGTATCCGGTCAACCATGTTCCTGTCTTGGTCTTGACGAGAGACAGCTCGGACACAACGCCGGAACCCTCGGGCGGGCGGGCCCGTCCCAGCAGCGCGGCGGAGATCAGGAAGATCACCGCGACGCTGGAGAGCCCGTAGACCAGCCATGACTTGTCGCTGCGCCACGCGAACTCCCAGCGGCGCTGGAAGCGATAGCGTTGGGTCCGCATGGACAGCTGCGGGCGGACGAAATAGTTGATGGGGAACGTCCAGAAGTGCACGAGCTTCGTGAACGGGAAGTACGCGAAGAACGTGAGCCCCACGAACATGTGGATCTTGGTGAGCAGGCTCACCGACCCCATCAGCTCGGGCTGGGGCGACAGTGTCCACAGGCTCGCCGCCCAGGACCCCGCGGTGAACGCGACGCCGAAGATCCGATGGATGATGACCTGATAGAGAGCGATACCCACGAGTGTGATCAGGAACACATGGACGAGGTAGTCATCGGACTGGCTGATGACGCGGAGTTCCGGCGAGGAGATCCGCCGATAGAGCGCGATCGCCGAGCCCGCCAGCACAGACAGGCCGCCGATGAGCCCGCTCCAATAGAAAAATACGACGGCACCCTCCGATCCGAGCACGCCGCCGAGCAGCCCGGCCAGGTGACCAATCAGCACCAGGAACAGGCCCCAGTGCAGCAGCAGCGACGCGACACCGAGCATCTTTCGCCCGAACATGCCGCTCGCCCGTGTGCTCCACGAGAATGGTCGAGTGAGCATCCGGATGATGGGCACGACGAAGAACAACAGGATGCACAGGTATGGGTAAACACCCCAGAAAAAGTTGTTCATGGCTGTGGTCTCGCTCGGGTTGGCATAGCTCCGTTGCCCCTTGCGCTCGCGCAAGCGCTGCACTACAGATATCGCGACAGGTTCCGCCGCCCGACTCGGTTCGTCGGTCACGACCCGGTCGGGAGGTGGTTGAGGTTCAGATTCCGGTCCCGACTCGATCTGGACCACCGGAGGAGGACCGGTTGGTGCCGCGGCGAGCTGTTCGCCATCGAGTCCCGGCGCAACAGGCCCGCCGGCTATATTGCGAACGATGAGCCACGCCACAAGGGATATCAGCGCCAGCGTCGAGAAGACCGCCCACGTTTCGGATACGCGAGGACTCACGCCCGCACCTCCGTATCAGCCATGAGCGCCTTGGCCGCCACCTCGTCATTGGTCATCGAGAGCACGGTCAGAGACACCGTGTCACCCGACGGCGCGTCCGGTGCCCGCCATGCCGGCGTATCGCCAATCAGCCGAAGATCCTCCTCCACCGCCGCGCCGAGCGCCTTGATGAGATTCAGGTACGGGCTCTTGTATTTCGCGAGCGACTTGCTGAACGGATCGAGGGCCAACTGCACATGCCGCTCGAGGAACCACCGGCGCAGCGCCACGCTGTCTCGCACCTCAGATTCGAGGCTGATCCACATGAACTCAACCATGATGGGAAGGAAGTCCGCCAGATCGGACCCGTTCAACTCGATCCCGAAGTGCCCGTAGAGGCCGATCAGCTCCAGCATGTAGGCGTTGCGCCCGGATGTGCCGATGCCGCTACAGGTGGAGGGCTCATCAAAGAGATGGGCGCCCAAGTACAGCGGGCACGAGGGCGAGAGCTCGAGGGTCTGCACATACTCGCTGCGCGACTGTGATCCCGGATCGCCGAGAAACTCAGCAATACACGCCACGGCCCGGGGGAGTGCCGAGCCGAGGCGCGCCTGAAGCGCTTCAACCCGCTGGGGGTCGCGCTGCTCAGGGCTGAGAAGCAGCTCGCCGATGAGTTGGTACACCGCTTTGAGTTCGTCTGTGGCCATCATTCAACTCCCCACCTCTTGACGCTCACCATGGAAGGAGCTGCGTCGCCGGGGTTTGTCGCTGGGCGTGAGCTCGCTGAATCCGGAGTAGCCGCGCTCGATATAGGGCGAGTTGGCCGTGCGCTCGCGCCGAGTCGTCGGCACGACGAACCGCTCGTGGAAGTGGGCAAGGGCCAGGAGGCGATGCATCTCGCGGGCGTCCTGCTCGGTGAGCCCGACCGCCTTGAGTACCTCCAGATCGGCCTTGCCCTCCACCCGCTCCGACCGCCGGAAGGCGCGAACGGCGAGCTGGCGCAACAGCGCGGTCTTGATCATCTGCTCGTTCCCGGCTGACAGCATCGACGCCAGGAACTTCACCGGAATCCGGAACTCATCGAGATCCGGGAGCACGCTGTTGGCGTTGGTCATGTTGTAGTGCTCGGTGTTGACCATGTCGGTTCGCACCGGGCTCTCGGGCGGGACGTAGAACAGACACGGCAGCGTGCGGAACTCCGGATGCAGCGGCAGGGCGATCTCCCACTGCTTGAACATGCGGTACGACGGCGACCGGGCGCACGCCTCGAGCCACGAGTCGCTGATCCCCGCCTCGCCCGCGGCCTTCTGGACCTGCGAATCGTGGGGATCGAGGATGATGTCGCGCTGGGCCTGGACCAGGTCCTCCTCGGGGGCGTTCGCCGCCTCGGGAACACGATCCAGGTCATAGAGCAGCGGGCCCATGTAGCGGATGCGCCCCGGGCACGCGTGGAAGCACGCCGGCGGCTGCCCCGTCTCGACACGCGGATAGCACAGCACGCATTTTTCCATCTTGGACGTGCGCCAGTTGAAATACGTCTTCTTATACGGGCACGCCGAGACGCAATAGCGCCACGCCCGGCAGCGGTTCTGGTCGATCAGGACGATCCCGTCTTCCTCGCGCTTGTACGCCGCGCCGCTCGGACACGACGCCACGCATCCCGCATTCAGGCAGTGATTGCAGATCCGCGGCAGGTACATGATGAACGAATCGCGAAAACTCAGCAGCGCCTTACGCTCGGCCTCGGCCATGCCGGCAAAGTTGAGGTCCATCCCACCCAGGCCGTCGGCGGTCGCGCCTGCGCCGTTGTCCTCCCAGTTGACGGCGTAGGTGATCTCGAAGTCCTCCTCGCCGGTGATCTGCGACTTGGGACGTGCCACCGGCTGAGACTTGGTCGTCGGCGTCTCGGAATGAAGATCCTCGTAGGTGTAGGTGAACGGCCCCTTGCCGTAGTAGTCGTCCATCTGCGGCATCACGGGGTTGTAGAAGAGATTCATCATCATCTGGAAGCGAGAGCCGTAGCGCAGGCGCGGCCCCTTGGCATTGGGCCTCCTCTGCCAGCCCCCTCGATACTTCTCCTGGTTCTCCCACTGGCGGGGATAGCCGATCCCGGGCTTGGTCTCGACGTTGTTCCAGAACATGTACTCCGCGCCCTCGCGGTTGGTCCACACATTCTTGCACGCGAGCGTGCAGGTGTTGCAACCGAGACACTTGTCCATGTTGAACACCATGCTGATTTGCTGTTTGATCTGCATCAGACCAATCTCCTGCGTTGTCCGATCGCGACGGTCGGGCTCGTGGACGGGCTATCGAAGCTCGGATTCCAGATAGATGACCTTCTTGGGACCCGGCTCCAACGGCATCTTGCGGATAAGAACGGCACAATCACGCTCCGATGGACTCGTGCCCCAGTAGTTGAGGAAGTACGTCCAGTTCGCATACCCACCGATCATCGTCGACGGGTTCATCATGATCCGCGTCGGCGCGTTGTTGTTCCCGCCACGCAGATCGCTCACCTTGCGCTTGCGAGCCAAGGGAGAGAACGGCACGGCGATGTGCCGCTCCGAAGAGTGATACATGATCACGCTCTCGCGAGGCATCGTGCCGCTCAAGACCGCCCGCACGTTGGCGATCCCGTTCTCGTTGTAGATCTCGACCCAGTCGTTGTCCTTGACATCGATCTCCGCCGCGTCCACGTCGTTCATCCACACAACCTGCCCGCCGCGGAACATGTTGAGCATG
>CBDVAM010000182.1:0-5530 GCA_965371965.1 uncultured Phycisphaerales bacterium | reverse complement strand
CCGCCCTCACCCTTCTGCACCCCCCCCCGCGCGCGTGCCATGGCCACTGCTCTGAGTGGCTATGCCGACCTCCAACAGGTCAAGCCCCGCACAACCCCCGGGGCGGCGGCATCCTGCCGCCGATCGCCGAAGGCGATACGACCCACCAACCCAATCTCCCACTCCCGTGCCACTGGTGGCTCGTCCACCAGTGCTCCCAAACCACCAACCCACCCCGGACGCCGGACCTGAGTCCTCGAAGGTCCGGATCCCCCAAACTCCCAACCCTCACCCAACCCCGCAGCGATCAACGCCCCGACCCCGCCGGGGTCAACGTACATAGCCCCGGGTGAAGCACGCCCCAGCGTGCGAAACCCGGGGTAAGCAACCAACGCAAACACCGCCCCGGAGTGGGCGGACGAGGCTCACAACAGCCCACAAGCGCCCCGACCCCGCAGCGATCAACGCACCCAGGCTCTGCTTGACGGATCAACGAGCCGCGCCCGTGAGGGAGCGAACCCGCTGCGGGCGCGCCTCAGACCGCCTCCCACCCACCCGCAAACGCCCCGACCCCGACGGGGTCAACGTACCTAGCCCCGGGTGAAGCACGCCCAGCGTGCGCAACCCGGGGAACCCCATCCCACAGCCCCCCGCCCCGAAGGGTCGGACGAAGCCCACTACCCACATTCTGATACACTCGCACCAATGCCAGAGCGCACCCCGCCAAGAACCCACCCCAAACTCCCCCGCCGGGCAACGCCGTGAATCGAGCAATAGAACCGCCGCGAAGCGGCGCACGCCGGTAGCCTGGGGCGCAGCCCCAGGTCGAGAGTCGTCCGGTCTCACGCCCTGAAGGGGCGGACGACCGTCAACCACTTCGTCCCAATCGGTACGCCGGTGCCGACCTGAGCTACCATCTCTTACCATGCACCCAAATAGTTTTCTCAACTCGTTTTGGCGACTTGAACGCCGGCCCGAAGTGTTTGTCGCAATGCCATTTGCGGATCGATTCAACGCACGGTTCAACGATGTCATTGCCCCGGCCATCCGTGACTGTGGCCTGGAGGTCAATCGAGTTGATCAATCAAAGAGCGGCGATTCAGTCATCACCCAGATCATCGATGGCATTAGTCACGCCGAGATCGTGCTCGCGGATATTTCAGTTCTTGGCGAGCTCGATGAGCGGCCGATCCGAAACGCAAATGTTCTCTATGAGGTCGGACTTGCTCATGCAATCAGGTTGCCCGAAGAGGTGCTTCTTGTTCGGGATGACCGAGAGCAGATGCTGTTCGATGTCAGTGTCATCCCTGTGCTACAGATTGAGTTTGACGAGACTGGACGGGCTCGCACTAGAATCGCGAGTGAGATAGATGCTCGTCGGCTCGAGCGTCAATCGATCTACGACAAGAGGGTGGCCGCGCTCGCAGATCGGTTGTCGATTGAGGAGCTACAACTCATTGCGGACAGGGGAGCAATGGGATTGGATGAGGGTTGGGGAATAGCGCCCGAGAACATGAAGCCTCTCAGTAGAATGCCGCAGGCGATTGCTCGTTTACTTGAGAAGGACATGATTCGAATACTTAGAAAGAGCTCGGATGGCTTCGCGACATATTCGTGGACGCCACTTGGCAAGGTCGTGGTCCATCGCGTCCACTCCGAATACACTCCAATTACCTGGCAAGTATCTGAATCGAAGACGACACACAAGACCTAGACATGGGGGCCAGTCCTCTACCCTCTCCAGACCACCGCTACCCACAACAACTTCCACACCATCCCCGCCCCTCATCCGCCGTTTCATGGACATACCCCACCCCAACCTCGAATCCCCACGCCGACGCCGTACCGTTCCCCCATGTTCACTCTCGAAACCGACCTGCAAACCAACACCGCACCCGAGTCCTCAAAGGCCCATATCCCGCTCACCCCCTACCCCCAACCCCCGACCCTCGACCCCAGTTCCCTCCTCCGCGACCTCCTCGACGCAAACCTCTCACCCCTCGACCTCTGCGACCTCCACAACCTCACGCTCGCGCAACTCGAATCCTGGCTCAACTCCCCCAAGACCGCCGCCGCGCTCGACGCCATGCACCGCATCGAACAACGCCGCCAACAGCTCATCGCCCAGCGCGCAAAAACCGCGGCACTCCAAACCCTCGAACGCCTCGCAACCACCGCCCCCGCCGAACCCATCAACCCCGCCCAAACCCTGCGATTAGCTGAGACCCAGCGCAAAGCCGCAACCAAACTCCTCACCCAATCCCGCCCCACCGTGCCACCAACCGCAGCTCTGGGCGGTCGGCACGACTCAACCGCCCGGCCCTCCTCGCGCGTCCCGCCCTCTCCGTCGATCGCAGAACACGATCAACCCCGCGGCGACACTCGCCCCGACCAGATTGCTCACCAGATCCCACGCGGTGTTCTCATACCCGCCGACGTTGGTGTCGGGCACCAGCTTGGTCGCGGCGAACTCGATGACCTCGTTCAGCGCCCCGAGCCCCATCCCCATGCACACCAGCCCGAACGCCAGCCCCGCACTCGGTCGCAGCACCATGCCGCCCCTCCGAACCACGCTGCCCAACCCCTCCCAACAGGCCCAGGTCGCCACGCCGAACCCATAGGCATGGACCGCATGGTCGTACCGCAGCGCCCCGGGGATCAACCAGAAGTTGTACAGCACGCTGTCGCCGACGGGGATCAGCCCGCCGCACAGATGCGCGAGCCCCCACCCCGCGAGCCCCCACAAGACCCCCATCGAGAACCGCACCCGCAGATGCACCGCCCCCAGCACCGCGATAGTCACCAGCATCGTCGCGATATAGAAAACAAACTCCTGGTTACCCCGGACGACGGCGAGAACCGTGAAGGCGACCATGTACGTCGCCACAACTACCGCGAGTGCAACAAGAGGTTTCATCTCTCACAATGTATCAGATTTCTCGCATCCCATGTCCGAGCGCGCCGGGTGCCGAGCCGAGCGATTGCCCGCGTGATTACGCGAACGTGTCGATCGGCGTTCTGGGCGTCACCTGCTTCGCGGGCGATTCGGGCAATGGGCTCTCGGAAGCGTCGCTTTGGCGAGCATGATCCTCGCCGAGCTCTCGCCGCGCCTTGGCCTCCATCTGCGACGCCTTGGCCGCGACCTGCCGGTCCTTGCTCGATGGGTCGGCGGGTGCGAGCGCGGCTCGCCGGATCTGCGCGGCTTTCTGGATCGTCTGCTCGGGCGTGCCTGCCTCGCTGGTGTCGATATTCAGGTGCCCGCCGCTGGCGTAACGCTTGCCGTCGGGTCCGACAGTCAGCGTGTAGTTCGGCCCGCCTCTGGCAAGCCCGCCGGCACCAGCGCCGTGGGCCTGCTCGTGGGTTCGGACCTCCTGGTCGCGGGAGCGCATCTGGTCGAGCTCGCGCTGCTCCTTATCGGAGAGCGCCTCGCCCTGGGCATTGGTGTCGGCGTTGGAGCGGGTGTCTGAGGAGGTCGTCGGAGCGGATCGCTCGAACGTGTCGGGCTCTCGTGACACGCCGCCGACTCGGGTCTCGGACTCGCCCTGGCGTTGTTCGAGGCGCTGGGCCCGCGCAGGGTCGAGCGGGCGCACCTGCAACGGGGCGGTTAGTGACAAGTATGCGTTGGCTGAGGATGGTCCGATCTGCTCGCCTTCCTGGGGATGGCCCGTGGAGGCTATTAGCGGGCGGATCGGGGTTGGCCTTGAGTCGGGGTTGACATTGGGCCGATAGTGGGTAGGGTTGGTCCGGAGAAATCATGCTCGCGAATCAGATCCTCAAATCCCAGAAAGCCAAAGACGCCAAACGCGTCCGGGGTGCTCTTCTGGCCATGGGTCGATTCGCGAGATAAGCGACCGACAACCGAGTCAGACGTTTGAGCCCCCGGAATGCTGCCGGGGGTTTGTTGTTTTTGGACTTTGGATCGAACAAGGAGCAGAACATGGCAACGCAGACAGGAATCGGGACAGCGTGTCCGGAGTGTGAGGGTGCGGTGGGGTTTGATCGCCCGCCGCTGGCGGGTGAGGTGACCCGTTGCGCCGACTGCGGGGCGGAGCTCGAGGTCGTGAGCCGCGATCCGTTGACGCTGGAGCTTGCGCCCGAGGTTGAAGAAGATTGGGGCGAATAGATGCGGATCGCGATGCTGCATTCCAGGGTGAGGATCGAGGAGCGGATGGTCCACGATGCGCTGCGGGCGGTCTCGCCTGCGGATGGCCCGATCGAGTTGGAACTGGTCGATCTCCGATCGCTCGTGCTCGATCCGGCGTCGGCGGGGCGGCTTGGCGAGTTCGATCTTGTGCTCGATCGGTCGATGTCCATGAGCGGGTCGCTGGCGACGATTCGGGTGCTTGAGGGGCTGGGCGTGCGATGCGTGAACTCGGCTGAAGCGATCGAGATCTGCGGCGACAAGCTGCGGACGAGCGTGGAGCTGGAGCGGGCGGGGATTGCGACGCCGAGGTCTCGGATTGCGCTCGGCGCGGATGCGGCGCTGGAGGCGGTCGAGGAGCTGGGCTACCCGGCGGTCATCAAGCCGACGGTAGGGTCGTGGGGGCGGCTGGTGGCGCGTGTAAATGACCGGGACGCCGCGGAGGCGGTGATCGAGCATCGGTTGACGCTGGGCTCGGCGCA
Organism: uncultured Phycisphaerales bacterium; assembly: GCA_965371965.1. Classification (GTDB taxonomy): domain Bacteria; phylum Planctomycetota; class Phycisphaerae; order Phycisphaerales; family UBA1924; genus S146-42. The sequence goes on along the minus strand of CBDVAM010000182.1, from coordinate 928 downwards.
GCAGCAGGTCTTGTATATCCAGGAGCACATCGACAAGCCGGGGCGGGATCTGCGGGTGTTCATGGTCGGCGGGCAGGCCATCGCGGGGATCGCGCGATCGAGCGAGCACTTTGTTACCAACACGGCACGCGGGGGGTCCGCGGAGGGCATCGAGGTCACGGCAGAGATTGGTGAGTTGTGCGAGCGGGCGGCGGGGGTGACCGGGGCCGACATCTGTGCGGTGGATCTGTTGGAGTGCCCGCAGCGCGGGCTGCTGGTCAACGAGATCAATCATTCGATGGAGTTTCGCAACAGCGTCGAGACGACGGGGGTGGATATCCCGGCGTTGGTCGCGCGGCATGTGGTTCACCTCGCCCAAGAGCGAGCGGCGGAGAGGGCGATCGCATGAGCGTGACGGCGACGATTGTTGGAGGGACGGGGTACGCCGGGGGCGAGCTGGCGCGACTGCTGTTGGGGCATCCGGAGGTGGAGTTGATAGCGATGAGTTCGCGGTCGAGTGCGGGTGATCCGATCCATCGGGCGCATCCGAACTTGCGCGGGTGCAGCGGCTTGAGTTTTACCAATCCCGAGGACGTGCCGGAATCGGACGTGGCGTTCTTGTGCATGCCGCACGGGGAGGCGTCGCGGGAGATCGAGCGGTATCAGGCGCGGTCGCGGGTGGTTGTGGATTTGTCTGCGGACTTCCGGTTGCGTGATCCCGGGGCGTACGAGCGGTGGTACGACTGGGAGCATCCTGCGCCGGGGGTTTTGGATCGAGCGGTGTATGGATTGTGCGAGGTGTCGCGCGAGCGGTTGAACGGGGCGACGCTGATCAGCGGCGTGGGTTGTAACGCGACGGCGATGAATCTGGCGCTGCTGCCGCTGGCGCGGGCGGGGTTGATCGAGCGGGCGATCGCGGACGTGAAGGTGGGTTCGAGTGAGGCGGGTG
>CBDVAM010000181.1:0-5547 GCA_965371965.1 uncultured Phycisphaerales bacterium | reverse complement strand
GATCGTCTTTGGGCTGCGATACAGCTCCTTGGCGATCGCCGCACGCGAAAGCCCGCGGGCCAGGAGCACCACCACCTCTTTCTCGCGCCTCGAAAGGGACGAAAAGCCGCTCGCTCCTTCCGACGAGCCCTCACCTTCGATGTTGACGTCCATGGCCACGGTCCTTGAGCCACTCTACCCCGCCCGTTCAGAAGTGCCCATTGCCCTCGCGTCAGAGGATGCAGGTCTCACCGGCACGCCCCTCGCTGCCACCCTGCGGTCCGCTCTGACGATATCAATCCGTCACCAGATCGATGGCCTCGGGGCTTGGCGCGCCAAGCTCGTCCAGGCGATCAATCGCAATCTGCAGCGCCAGCTCACTGCTGACCCGCCGACGCATAAACCGAAGCACATCCAGAGCAAACACCGTATCCTTGATCGGCTTGCGATCCGCCACCCACAAGCAACCGATCCTGCCGAACGCACTCGACTCCAGCCGAACGCCCGCGCACGACTCGATCTGGGCGACCTGAAACGCCGTAGACTCCGGGAATGCCGCGCGAGCATCGCGCTCGCAGGCAAACTCCCCGAACTCGAAGGCCTTGCCGCACGCGGTCGCCTCGATCGGAAACTCCATCTGATCGATGAGCTCGCCCCGATCCGTCGCGACAATTATGACGACCTCGTCCGCCGACTCGTCGGCCTCGGACACCCCGCACATCTCCGTCCCCAGCGTCTCCGCCAGGGCCAAGACCAACTCGCTGAAGAACCGATCCGACGGCGCACCGGCGAGCCGCCTGTCGATCGCCCCGATCGCCTGATACACCCGATCCCCAGGCTTGATGCGATCGTAAGGGTGCGCGGCGGTCAACAACGAGTCCAACTGCTTGGCCCATCCCTGCTCGAAGACAAAGCTCACCAACTGCGCCTGAGACTGCACCCCGAGCTTCCGATAGATCCGCGTGCAGTGGTTGTCGATCGTCTTGGGGCTTCGATACAGCTCCTTGGCGATCGCCGCCCGCGAGAGCCCACGAGCCAGGTGCGCCACGACCTCTCTCTCGCGCCTCGAGAGCGAGGAAAAGCCGCCTGCCGGCTCCGAAGAGCCCTGATCACCGCCGCCAACGACCATAACCACCATCCCTAAGTCAACCCGGCCGGCCCGCGTAGAGGTGCGTCACCTGCTCTGGCGTCACAGGATCGTGGCCTCGGGTCCCCTCCGCCTGCCCTCTGAGAAGCTCACTCGTCCACTGGATTATTGGCCTCAGATCGCTGCGAGCCAAGCTCATCCAGGCGATCGATCGCAATCTGGAGCGCCAGCTCACTGCTGACCCGCCGACGCAGCAACCGAAGCACATCCAGAACGAACGCCATGTCCTCGATCGGCTTGCGATCCGCAACCCACAAACAGCCGAATCGCCCGAACGCGTGCGCCTCCAGCCGCACGCCCGCGTACGACTCTATCCCGGCGACCTGGAACTTCTCGAAGTCGGGAAACACCCGTCTGGCATCACGCTCGCAGGCACACTCACCCAACTCGTAGGTCCTGCCGCACGCAGACGTCTCGACCGGAACCGACAACTGATCGGCCGATTCGCCCCGATCTGACGCGACGATGACGACCAACTCACCCCCCGATTCATCGGACTCGGTCACCCCGGCCATCTCTGTCCCCGTCACCTCGGCTAGGCCCAGCACCAACTCGCTGAAGAACCGATCCGACGGCGCACCCGCCAGCCGCCTGTCGATCGCCCCGATCGCCTGAAACACCCGATCCTCAAGAATAATGCGATCATCGGTGTGCTCGGCGCTCCACGCCATGTCCAACTGCTTGACCAGGCCCTGCTCGTAGATCAGGCTCACAAGCTGGGCCTGGGACTGCACCCCGAGCTTGGAATAGATCCGCGTGCAATGGTTGTCGATCGTCTTGGGACTGCGAAAGAGCTCGCCGGCGATCCCCGCCCGCGAGTATCCCTTGCACAAGAGTGCCAGCACGTCTCGCTCACGCTGAGACAGAGCCGAAAGGTCAACAACTCCTGGAGATTTCCCGGGCGCGATTCGAGCGGAGTCCTGCATGGATTGTGCTTCCGGTCTTGGAGGTCAGCCGCGTAGAGCCACACATGGCATTGTAGCGGCTCGCCGCATCTGAACAGGTGAATAAACTCCATTCTATCCGTATATCAGACCTTTCTTGCCAAGCCCCTCGCCACACGGGTCCCAGGGCGTCCCGCCGCTGACCCGACACCCCGCGCAATGCCGGCCTCACACCACGCAACCAAGCAGTTCCCCTATACCCCCAAGTCCGCCGACGCGTGGCTCCTCCCAAAAGCACCACAACGCCAAACACAGGCTCAAGGAGGCTGCGCTCGCCGAAGCGACCGAATCACCAGCCTGATTCTCTCACGCACCGACGCCTCAACCGACAAACACCGCGACCGTCAGCACCACGCCAATCACCATCGCCAGCGCCGCCTTGATGATGATCGAGACCATCCGCCCCTTGGCCGCACCCCGTCCCACCCGCCACGAATCGCCCCAACTGCCCATCGCAAACCCGCGCTCGCCCAAGCCCGCGCCGAGCCCCGCCCCAACCACCCCACCCACAATCGTTCCCACAATCGGCACCGGGATCAGAATCGTTCCCGCGATCGCCCCGATCACTCCACCCAAGATCGACGACACCGCCGCCGCCCGCGATCCCTTGGCCTTGCGCGCCCCCGCCGCCGACGCCGCCAGTTCCAGTCCCTCTGCAAGCAATCCCAGCGCCACCACCACGATCAGCGTCCAGATCGAGAACAGTTCCGGGCGCCACACATCGCACGCGACCGCCACCCCCACCATCACCCAGATCCCAGGCAGCATCGCCAGCGTCATCGCGACGCCCACCAGGCACGAGAGCACGACAACCAGCCCCAGGACGAGTTCCATGGCCCATTGTTGGGAGGACGAGGCCCGCAGTTGCCAAGGGCCGTCAATCGACCATCCAGACCGTCCGCGAACCGCGATGGACCCGCCGCCCTCGCAGCCCCTCACCGCACGCAGTAGAAACCCTGGCCCGTGTGGCGCAGCTTGCCCGCCTGCTCGAGCGCCTTCCAGACCTCCGGCCCAAACTCCACGGGCGGGATGATCGCGTCGCGCTCCGACTTCTTCCCCCCCGACGTATACCGCCCGCCCAGCTTGGATTCATCCGCCAGCCGCCCGAGCTTCAGGCGCTTCTTGAAGGCATTGAACGCGGATGCCATCACCTCCTTGGACACCTCCGCCGCCGGCGCGTTCTGCTTGGCCGCGAGCCCCTCGACCCACGCCACCATCTCGTCCAGGGCCCCGACATCCCGCTCGGCGCAGATCGCGCTCGCCCGCTCGCGATCCACCGGCATCCCCCGAAGCAACCGCCCCGCCAAGGCCCAGTCATCGACGACCCGCATCGGGTCCGCCGGCTCGCGAATATCCGACACAACCTGCCTGAGCTTCTCCAACGCGTTCATGGTCCCATACCTCTCGATGACGCCCGATGCAGCGGCCATTGCAGCATAGCAACAACCCCAACAAACGACGCTCCCAGGTGCTCGACGCCGAGCAACCAACCCCGAGGGCACACGCCACCGAACACCTGTTTTCACTATCTCTCACCCAAACCCGCTGGCGCATGGGAATTTTGTTGTCCGATTCCGTGCCGATCGATTACACTCGACCACGGCCCCAGAACCACTGCCAAATCCCCAGGAGTAGACCATGCTTCCCTCCAGAACCACGCTCGCCCTTCTCGCCTCGCTCACAACCGCGGCGACCGCCCAGAACTTCGGCTTCGAACTCGTCGGGTCCTGGAACGATGACCCCGGCGACTACGCCGACGTCTGGGGCGAGGGCGACCTGGCGTTCCTCGCCAAGTACGGCCACTCGCGAATGCTCATCCTCGATGTCGCAGACCCCACCGCCCCCGTCCTTCTCAGCCGCTACGACGTCCCGCCCCCGAACGACGCCGCGAGCGCCCAGGACGTCAAGACTGCGGGCGGACTGATGTTCATCGGCCTGGAATCGAACGATAACGCCGGCGCACAAATCGTCGACATCCGAGATCCGTCCAACCCGACGCACCTCGTCGATATCACTATCACCACCCACATGCACAACCTGTTCTTCGCCGACGGCTGGCTCTACCTGGCAGACAGCCGCAACAGCCGCTTTGCCGTGCTTGACCTGCGCGATTTCGATCCCGACAACCCGCCCTCCACCATCACCACGCCGACCTGGTGGGTCAACAACGTCGGCAACACCTTCGTCCACGACATCACCGTCCAGGGCGACCGCCTCTACGCCTCGGGCTGGGACGGTATCTACATCTACGACGTCAGCGACAACGCCAATCAGCCCCCAAGACTCCTCGGCTCCGCGCCCGGCCAATCGACCCACTCCGCGTGGGCAACCCCCGACGGACGATTCGTCGTCGTCGCCGAGGAACGCACCGATGGCGGCATCAAACTCTACGAAATCACCCCCAACGGCGACACCGTCACCGTCACCCTGCGCGACGAGTACGCCGTCCAGGGAAGAACCGCGCACAACCCAGTCATGCTCGGCGAGCGCGTCTTCTGCTCGTGGTACGCCCTCGGCTGCCTCGCATTCACGATCGACCGCGACGCCGGGGTCTTCGAGCTCGTCGCCCGATACGACACCGGCTCGGAGTGGGGCGTCTACCCATTGCTCGGCGCCGATCGCATCTTGACCAGCGGCTTTGGCGACGGCCTGGTCATCCTCTCCTTCTGCGAGGCCGACCTCGACAGCGACGGCGACATCGACGCCGACGACTTCTTCGCCTACCTCGACCTCTTCGCCGCCGACGACCTCCTCGCCGACATCAACGGCAATGGTACGATCGATTCAGACGACTTCTTCGGCTATCTGGACATGTTCGTAGAAGGATGTTGATCCTGCCTCTTAGAACTGCGAGGCGGTCTCAGATTCCGATAGTCGTGCCCCAACGGCTGCCGCACGGTTTCAGGGCCGGTCGTGGCTCGCTTTGAATACTTGAGGTGGCAGAACAAATCTAGTAGTCTGTTGAGATGGCTCGCAAGGGGGTGCGCCCGGCGGGGTGGCCATCCGAGTGCGAGTTGCACCCAGTCCGAGTGCAGATGCGAACGGGACGATTTACTGGCCCTAAAGGCTGGGCCGTACGCAAGCAGCCAGCCGTTTCCCAGAGGAGATCACAAATGAATCACATCGCCACACAGGTTCCTCCGACTTCGATCATAGCAATCTCTGATAGCACGTTGTGGCTGATCGGTATAATTGCTGCCTGGTTCGTTCTGGCTTGGATATCCACCTTCGTTCTTCTTCGAAAAAACGATGTCCAGATGTTGAGCTTCATGGAGAATGGCAATCTTGTGAAGCTCCTCACAGTGGCGATCGTGGTTGTGACCGCCGCGATCTTGGCAATCCTAGGTGTGTTTTCTGGTGGCGTGGTTGGTCTGTATGGGAGTATCGCAGGATTCGTGCTCGGATCAATTGGACGGAAAGGCGTTGACTGATTAGGGGCCATTGCCCTGATTTGCGTTAGCAGCGAAGGTAGCTCCG
>CBDVAM010000180.1:0-5608 GCA_965371965.1 uncultured Phycisphaerales bacterium | reverse complement strand
AGCGCCGCCAGCAGCGCAACGGGAATCCACGTCCGACGCAGCAGGCTCATGTCCAGGTGCAGCCCCGCCTGAAACAGCAGCGGCGGCAAGAACACCAGCAGCACCAACTCCTCGCTGATCAACGCACCCGTCGGCGTCGCATCGATCGCCGCCACCGCAAGCCCCGCCAGCACCAGCGCGATCGTGTAAGGCACCCGCACAAACTTGGTCAAGACCCCGATCACACACGCGATCGCAATGATCCCGACCACCAACTCCACCGTCCGCGTGATATCCCCGTGCCCAGCATCAACCGCGCCCAACAGCGGCCCCGCCCACTCGAACATCTGCATCATGACGCCAAGTGTAACGCTCCGGTCACCTACCCGTGCCACCGGGTCTGGCTTCTGCACGCCCGGTGCTCCTGCCAGGAGCACCTCACAACTCAGCTGGCCAGGCACCACCCCACAAGCACATTGTCACGAGCAAACCCAGGCCCCCGGCAACCGCCGGTTCCAACCCGCGAATGGCCTGCCGGAAGAGTTTTCTTTCCCGGCGCGCGAACCAATCAGGCTCACGCGGGGTCTAGCAAGGCGATGAGAACAGGAACGGGGCCATGACAGACATCCCCGATGAGACATTGGTGCGCGCAATCGCCGCAGGCGACCACGCCGCACTCGAAGCACTCGCCGAGCGCTACGAACCGTCGCTGCTCGGCCTGGCAAACGGTCTCGTCGGCCCGGCCAGCGCCCCCGACTGCGTCCAGGAGACCTGGATCCGAGTCCTCCGCCACGCCCGCACCTTCAAGGGCAAGTCGTCGGCCAAATCCTGGCTCTACCGCATCGCCACCAACCGCTGCCTCACCGAACGCAAGAAGACCCTGCGCAAGCACCGCGCCCGCGACAACACCTCGCCGCCAAAGACCGACGACCGCCTCGCCGACCTCCGCCTCGCCCTCGACACGCTCGACGAGAAAGCGCGAGCCATCGTCCTGCTCTGCTACCACCAGGGCCTCACCCACGACGAGGCCGCCGACGCCCTCCAGATCCCCCGCGGCACCCTCAAGTCCCGCCTGCACGCCGCACTCAAACGCCTGCGCAACGCGATGGAGGACCCGTCATGAACGCTGCATTGGACCCGCTAGAACTCGATCTCGCGGCGCTAACTGAGTCCAAGGGTTCGCCCGCGTCAGTGTGGAAAACGGCAGTGGAAGAACACCACAATCGCCGTGTCGTGGGCAAGAGAGTCGAAATCATCGCATCGGTTGCCTTGGTTGCGGTCATCGGCCTGATCTCCGTTCAGCTCATCCTTCCTTCAATAGGTGGTGCCCGAAATGTCCGCCCAGGAGCAAGAGAAATCACTGCCCCGCGCAGAGTGCCAGCTGCTGATGACAACACAGCTCGAAGTGTCAAGATCGGTGCAGGTCTAGATACCCCCGCACGGTTTGACGATAAGATCTCTACCCCGATACCCGTTACCCAACCCGTACCAGGCGGCGTTCGCCAAATCGTCCGGCGCGCCGAAATCGAACTCAGCGTCACCGACCTCCGCGACGCCTACACCAAGGCCGCCGACCTCATCCGCCCCGAGTTCGGCGAGTACATCGAGTCGTCCAACTATGACGCCCGCGCATACTCACCCGTCGCCCGCCTCAAGCTCCGCGTCACCGCCGAGCGCCTCGACCGCGCACTCGCCGACCTCCGATCCCTGGGCGAGCTCACCGACGAGTCCGCCTCCGGCGAGGACGCCAGTGCCCGCGCCATCGACCTCGACGCCCGCCTCGCAAACGCCCGGCGCATCGAGACCGAACTCCTCGAACTCATGGACCGGCGTGCCGACGACGACCTCGCAGACATCCTCCAGCTCCGGCGCGAGATCGACGACATCCGACTCCAGATCGAACGCCTTGAGGCCCAGCAGGCCACCCTCTCCGAGTTGGTCAGCCTCGCAACCATCACCGTCACCCTCCGCGCCACTGAGACCGACGAGCCCGAAGAAACCGCGGGTTTCGGCGCGTTGATCTCTGACGCCTTCGATTCCGGAATCACCAAGCTCTCCGCGTCCGCCGCCTGGATCGTCCGCGTCATCGTCGGCGGGATCATCTGGTGGACTATCGGGCTCGTCACCCTGGCCCTGAGCATCCGCTGGGCCCGCCGAGCCGGCCTCTGAATCCAGTAACAACCCCTCCAGAACCCCCGGAAAGTCGCTCGACATGGACTTTGCGCCATATTTACCCGCTGGCAGCGCTTACCTGTGGTACCTTCTGTATGCACACCCCTCGCCTGGGGTCATTACGTCCGATATCTCATGGAGACACGAGCATGAAATCGACCATCCACGCCGCCTGCCTGCTTACCGCCATAGGCGGCCTTGCGTCGCTCTCGCTCGCGGACGACGCCCTCGGCGGCATCGCCCAGGCACAGAACCAGCCCCGCTGGGTCGCTGGCGAGATCATCGTCAAGTTCATAGACCAGCCCACTTTCGACGCGATGCGCGCAATCGAGACGGAACTGGGCACGCCCATCTCCTGGCAGAGCCTCCGCCACGCACCCCACGCGCGCAACAACCCAGGCGAGCCCCACCCGCTCAGCTTCTTCCGCATCGCCGAGGTCGATCCCTCGATCGATGTCGAGGCGCTCGCGGCGATCATCAGCGAACTCGACGGCGTCGTCTGGTCCGCCACCAACAACATCCCCGAGCCCACGCTCATCCCCAACGACCCGCGCTACAACCAGCAGTGGGCGCCCGATCGCATCCACGCCCCCGACGGCTGGGACATCACCCTCGGCAGCCACGACGTCATCGTCGCCAGCATCGACACCGGCACTGTCCTCAACCACGAGGACCTCATCGACGCCAACTGGATCAACGCCGGCGAGATCCCGGGCAACGGCATCGACGATGACAACAACGGCTTCATCGACGACGTCAACGGCTGGGACTTCGTCCGAAACAACAACCAGGTCAACGACGTCTACGGACACGGCACGCAGGTCGCCGGCATCATGTCCGCAGGCGTTAACAACGCAATCGGCGTCGCCGGCATGGCCAGCACCACCGTCATGCACGTCAAATGGTGGCACACCAGCGGCAGCGACCGCACCGTCGCAGAGAGCGCCACATACGCCGTCGATAACGGCGCACGCGTACTCAACATGAGCCTCTCTGGCGGCGGCGATCTGCCCCTTACCAGAGTCGCCATGGACTACGCCGAGGCCAACAACGTCCTCTCCGTCGCCGCCGCCGGCAACCACGGCACGCAGGCCCTCCACTACCCCGCAGCCTACGAGAACGTCATGGCCATCAGCGGCATCAACATCAGCAACCTCAAGCCCGGCTTCAGCGGTTGGGGCTCGCACATCGACGTCGCCGGACCCACCGAGGGCATCACCTCCACCGGCCCCAACGGCCCGACCCATTATGTCAACAACTTCAGCGGCACCAGCGCCGCAAGCCCACACGTCGCCGGCGTCGCGGGCATGGTCCTCAGCGTCAACCCGGCACTCACAGCCGTCGAAGTCCGCGCCATCATCAACGACACCGCAGAGGACGTCGGCGACCCCGGCTTCGACCTCTTCTTCGGCAACGGACGCGTCCACCACGGCGCAGCCGCAGCCGCAGCCATCTCCGCCTGCCCAGCCGATATCGACGGTGACGGCGACGCCGACGCCGACGACTTCTTCGACTACCTCGACGCCTTCGCCAACGACAACCCGGACATCTGCGATATCAACCGCGGCGGCAACTGCGACGTCGACGACTTCTTCGCGTACCTCGATCTCTTCGCCCAGGGCTGCTGACCGGTAGCACCGGCTTCCAGCCGGTCGAGGCGCCGTGGTCTGAGCGGAAATCCGCGAGCGAGTGGCACGCCGGCCCCAACACCCCCCAACAACGCCCGGGCGCACGCCCGGGCGTTTTCTATTGGCCAGAACCAGGCGACCTCCCAGAACCCCGCGCCCACTCTGGCTATATGGCCCTCTGGCCCTACCATCCGCCCCAAGAAGGAGCGCCCCCGTGACCCACGTCATCTGCGAACCATGCCACGGAACCAAGGACACGGCATGCGTCGATGTCTGTCCCGTCGACTGCATCCATCCCACCGCCGACGAGCCCGACTTCGAAACCGCAGAAATGCTGTACATCGAGCCCGACACCTGCATCGACTGCGGCCTGTGCATCGACGAGTGCCCCGTCAAAGCCATCTTCACAGAAGAAGACGTCCCCGAAGAATGGACCAAGTACACCCAGATCAATCTCGACTACTACGAAAACCAGTAACCGCTCGCCCTCCCCGGGACGGTGGCTTCCAGCCGCCGATCGCCGACGCCCGCGCACGGAAGATCCTCAGAATCCGTGGTGCCAAGATCGAGACCATCGACGCCACAGGCGAGCGCGCAACCATCGACGGAGCCAAGACCCAGTGGCCCCGATCGCGCCGATCTCATGCATGAATGTGAAACAGTGCCACCAACCATGGCCTTGCATGGTTGGTGCTTCGCCGCTCGCCGAAGAAGCCCTACGCCGCCTCGCTGATGTCCTCGCCGAAATCGCCCAACTCACCCAGCTCCTCATCGCTGAACCGCTCCGCCCAGCGGTCCGGGCGGACGTTCGAGGCGGCATTATGCGGCTCACGCCAATCCTCGGCGTTGGGCAGGCTCAGCTCGCTGACCATCGTCTTGCGATACCCCAGCAGCCGCACCACCTCCAGCACGTCGCTCCACGATGGGAACGCGGCCTGGGTCGCCTTCTTGAACGCGTCGATCGCCATCAGGAACAGAAACTGCTCCTTGGTAAGCTCGCCCTCCTCGGCGGCCCGCGTGAAGTCGCTCAGGCGACGCCCGGGCCCACGCCGACGCTCCAGCCCCGTCGTGTCCTCATCCGCATCATCTCTGCGATCCACGCCCGATCGACGATCGACGACCGAGGCTCGCTTGGGACGATAACTGGGGTTCTGGCTCATGGCGAAGCTCCCGCGAGGACGCTCGGCGAGCCGCGCCCGCCCTAGAGCTCCTCGTCCTCTTCTTCCTCGTCATCGTCGCCGACGCCCGCTTCCTCTAGATCGTCTTCGTCCGCGTCCAAAATATCGTCATCGTCGTCGTCATCATCGACGAGAAAGTCATCATCGTCATCATCGTCATCGTCGGACCCCGCGATGAACTCATGCGCGGGTACGAGCAGCTCTTCGCATTCGATCACGCTCATCGGCGCTACTCCTTCCTCGCTCCGGGCCTGGACACCCATCGCCGCCCGATTGGCGGCACTTTACGGCCCGCGAACCGCGTGTCAATCCCCGCCCGCCATGAGTTTTCGGACGACCCCCGATCCGCCCGGTTTCCCGCCCCTCCAAACGCTACCATCTGCCCCCATGGCACCGCCGCCGAGCCCCCATCCCCAGACCCCCTTCGACCCCATCGCCGGCGTCCTCGCACTCGCATTCCCAGGCGCCGGGCACCTCATCCAGCGCAGGTACAAGCGGGCCTTCTACGTCGCTGTCGGCATCCTCGGGCTCTATTTCGGCGGCCTGCTCATCGGCGGGCTCAGCGTCGTCGACCGCCAGTCCCCACGCTCAGAGACCCGCATCAGCTTCATCGCCCAGGCCTTCGTCGGACCCATCGCCTTCGCCACCGAC
>CBDVAM010000179.1:0-5638 GCA_965371965.1 uncultured Phycisphaerales bacterium | reverse complement strand
CCGCGATGAGCATCGCGGTCCCCGTCCGCCTTCTCAGTAGTTCCCGCTTCATTTCCGCACTCCTTTTCTCATGGGGCCTCGCCTGCGTCTGGACCCGGATTCCATGCAGAGGCCTTCTGATGCCTCGTGGTCCGCCGCGTACTTGATCGACAGCCTACGCCATAATCCGACAAACGCAACCAAAAGATCAGCCCCCAGAGCCGATCCACCCCGCTCCCGACGCCAGAAGCGCAAGGGTGAGCACTCCAAAGCCCGCCGCGGCGGCCTGGAATGACCGATCGCGGAATGCGATCTCTGTCGGGTCGTCGTATTCGCCACGTTCCACCAGAACGATACACCGCAGCAGGGCGAATGTTGCGGGCAGCAGCGTCGCCCACAGGCCCATGGACTCCCAGCTGAAACCCTCGTGCTTGGCCTCGACATACCCCGCGTACGTCACCAGCGTCGCGACCGCCGTCATCGCCACCAGCATCCGCAGCATGTCGTCTGTGTAGGCCCCCTGCACCTGCCTCGCGAGCCCGGCATCATCGCCCATCGTCCGCCGCTCACCCAATCGTTTCCCAAACGCCAGAAACATCGCCAGGAACAGCGTGCAGTTGAGCAGCCAGGTGCTCGGCTCGACCCCCGCCGCCGCACAGCCCGCCAAGACCCGCAGGACGAACCCCACCGAGAGGCTCATGACATCGAGAATGACGATTCTCTTGAGCGCGAAGCTGTACGCCGTCACGTTCGCCGCATACGCCCCGACGCCGATGCCGACCAGCGCCGCCTGCTGCGTGCCGACCATCGCCCACAACGCCCCAATCGCGATCAACGCGCCGGCGTACAGCGCAATCGCAAGAACCCAGCCCTGAGAGACCGATACCGCGCCCGATGCGATCGCCCGCCTGCACTTGCGCGGATGGTGCGAGTCCGCCTCGCGATCCCGGATGTCGTTGACGACGTAACACCCGCTCGAAACCAGGCTGAAGGCGACGAGCGCCAGCCCCACCGCAATCCAGTCGATCGGATGACCATCGGCAAGCGCATACGCAGGACCGATAACTACGAACGCCCCCTTCGTCCACTGGTGTGGACGGGCCAGTTTGACCAGGTGGGTCAGCATCGACCGACCCTTGGCGTCCTCGACCGCCGGGGACCTTGCCTGGATTGTCGCGTCGTGCTGGGTCATGCTTGGTCGTGGGTTGAACAAGGTGGTCGGTTTCAGGTCCCTCTCCTTTCGGTCCGATCACCTCGCAAGTTCGGTCGCCCCCGACACGTCGGCGTGACAAATGCCACGCCCCACCCGGAGTGAACGCTGCCCCGCACCACCCGCCAATCCCGCTGGCTCGCCCCCGCGATCCTCGTCGCCCTGCTCATGGCCTCGGCGTGGACGATGGTGGGCCTCCAGGTCCAACGCGGACGCCAAGGGTCCGACCAGCTCCGCTACCACGAGGTCGTCGTCCGCGAGTTCGCCCGCGATTGGCCGGCGATTTCTTTCGATGACTACCTCTCGGCGACCACGCCAGGCTATCACATCGCCATCGCGACGGGCGCCAAGGTCACGGGCGAGCAGCGATGGAAGCTCCAGGCGCTCGGCTCGCTGTTCACCATCGCCTTCGTGGGCCTGTTCGCGTGGACGCTCTCGACACGCGCCCCCCCGGGCGTGGCCCTCGCGCTCGCACTGCCGATGGCAACCTCGCTGTATGTCTGGCCGACCGCGGTCTGGCTGCTGCCCGATGGCGCAGGCTGGCTGGGCGTGCTCGTGATTCTCATCGTGGCGCTCGATGCCAAGCCACGAATGCGGACACAGATTCTCGCCGGCCTGGCGCTGTTGGCACTGGTATCCGTGCGCCAATCCCATCTCTGGGCCGCGGCGGTTCTGTGGACGGCGGCCTGGCTCCCCACCTCGCTCGACGATACACCGGATCAAAACGCCCGTGTGTCACTCTTCGCCGAACTCCGCTCACTCCTGCAAGATCCAAAGTCCCGAGCCCGCGCCGCCATCCCGCCGGTCCTCGCGACACTCCCGGCCTTTCTCCTGGTGGCATGGTTCGCGTCCATCTGGGGCGGGCTCACGCCGCCGAGCTTTGCCGCCACCGACAGCGACCAGCCCCTGCACACCGCCGCGAACCCCGCCACGCCCGCGTATGTCCTGGCGGTCTTCGGCGCGCTCAGCCCGTTCTACGTCGCGTTCTTCTGGTCATCACTCCGGACCCTCGCCCGAAAGCGACCGTACGCACTCGCAGGCGCGGGCCTCATCGCACTTGTGATCGCTGCGGTTCCCGCGACGAGCTACGACATGGACGCCGGACGCTGGTCGGGCATCGTCTGGAGCCTCGCCCAGCGCGCCCCAGTGTTCGCCGACCACACCTCGTCGGCGATCGTGCTTCTCGCCATCATCGGCGCAATCGCGATCCTTGCGTTGCTCTGTGCAATACCAGCCCGCGCTCGCTGGATCCTGCTGGCGGCGCTCGCGGCGTTCACAGCCGCCCAGACCGCCAACTTCCAGGCCTGGCAGCGCTACGTCGAGCCGTTCGCGCTGATGTGGCTTGCCCTCGCCTGTGTCCGCATCCCGACGCCCGAGCAGCAGCGCCTTGCGCATCTGCGTTGGGCCTTGCCCGCCATCCTCGGCGCGGGCTTTGCGGGGCTCACCGCCCTAAGCCTCTCACAGAGCAAGCCCTTCCCAACCGACGAATACGACCGCACCGTCCTGCCCGCCATCGAGACGAGCGACGAGGAAACGCTCAAGGAATCCCTCGACCGCATCGGCGTGCTGTTTCGAGATCAAGCAATCCCGTAAGAAATCACCGCTGGCGGGCAAGGTCCACAACGATCATGCGATGGTTGGCGTAGCCCGGATCGACTACCCGAGATTCAGCCGCGAACCACGGCGGGCGCAGGCGCACATGGTCGATCCGCCAGAGCGGGCGCTCGCGAGGCCAGGTCCTTCCACTACCCGTCCCCCGCTGACCGTGCGCATCGCGCGTGCCGGGCGCGATCTGGGTGAGCGAGAACGCGCCGGCGGGGATATTCAGATCGCCCACAACGATGTCGGGTCGCGGAAACCCGAGCGAGCCATCGGGACCCCGCCAGGCATCGATCGCCTCGACTGCCTTGCGCACGACCTTTGCGCGATGCAGCGCCGGATCGCTGGGCAGGTCCAGAATCCAGACGATCGTCGCCTGGCCCACCAACTCGATCGTGTCGAGCTCGAGAAAGACCGCGGCCCCGGCGTCGAACGCGGCGTTGCCGTCTCGTTCCAGGTCCATCCCGTCGCGCACGCCTTGCAGCCCCAGCGAAGTAGAGCCGCTCCGCAGGATCTCAAACCGCGACGCGATCGCAAATCCGTGACGCCACAGGACCGCCCCTCGCTCGCCATCGCGGCTGGGCTCGTGCACCATCGTGTACAGCATCTCCCGCCCCATGGGCCATCGCGGATTCGCGATGATCGCAAGATCCGGATGTTGCTCGCTCACGAGCGTCGGCGGGAACTCCAGCACTTGGTTCGATGCGTTCCAGAACAAGATTCGCAGATCGGGCTGCACCAGCGGAACCAGGCGGAAACTGCCCACATGATGCTCGCGGACGACACCGATCGCCGCGAATAGAGCGAGCGTGATCGGCAGCGCATGCACGCTCCGCAGGCGACGCCAGCCCCGCCGTTTGGGCTGAGTCGCCCGCTCGCGCCATCGACCCTTCACGAACCACGCGATCACAAGCAGGGCGACACCGATGCCCAGGACATACTCCGTCGGCGTCCACGACAGGTACTGGGTCGCGAGCCATCGGTCACTCGCGAGCCGCCCGATCGCCCAGAGCACCAGCACACACGTCGCCAAGGCCCAGATCGCTCTGGAAAGCAAGAGGCTGGCGATCCGGATGACACGGGAGAGGCGCACCATGCGAGCGTATCAGCCCTTTTTGCCCTTGGACCCAAGACGCTCGCCAAGGTGACGCATCGCCCGCACCGTCGCGTCCGAGACGTGGTGCTCGATCCCCTCGGCGTCGATCTTTGCCTGCCGCACGGGCACCCCGATCTCCAGCAGGAACCGCAGCACGACCTCGTGGCGCTCGCGAGATTTCTTCGCCAGCCGCCTTCCCTTTGCGGTCAGCCCGATCGGGCGGTAGGGCTCGGTCTCGACCAGCCCCTGCCTGACCAATCGCTCGATCGTCCGCACCACCGTGACATGACTGACGCCCATCATCGGCGCAAGATCGCGCACCCGGCATTCGCCTCGCTCGGCGATGATGTCGCCGATCGCCTCGACATAGTCCTCGGCGGTCTCGTCGGCGTGGGCCGCCCGCGTCGTGCGGAATCCCCTCGCGCGGGATTCTTTCGCTTCTGTCTTCTTCTTCGCCACCTTGCTAATCCTTGATCCCGAGCGCTTCAGCCGCCTCATCGACCGTCAGCCCTGCGAGCCGCCACAGCTTCATCGGGCTCGTCGTCCCCCGCACGAGCCGGACACGGTCGCGCGGGATTCTAAGTGCCGACGCCAGCAGCCCGCAGATCGCCTTGTTCGCCTTGCCCCCCTCGGGGGCGGCCGCGACGCGGATCTTCAGGCGATCGCCCAGAGGGCCGCCGATCTGGTCGCGCGATGCCCCGGGCACCGCCTTGACCGCCAGCAGCACCCCATCGCCGTCTTCAGTCAGAATCTCGCCCATCGCGCCTCAATCGTTGACTCAACCGATCCGCCGAACCATCATCACAGCGTATGGCTGAGCCACTGGACCTCTCGGTCGCGATCATGTGCAAGAACAACGAGGACACGATCCGGCGGACGCTGGAATCGGTGGCCCCGCTGGGCGGCGAGATCGTCGCGGTGGATTCGGGCTCGACCGATCGCACGATGGACATCCTTCGTGAGTACGGCGCACGCATCGAACAACACCCCTGGCAAGGCTACATCCAGACCTGCCAGATCGCCCTGGAACTGTGCTCGAAGACCTGGGTCCTAGCGATCGATACCGACGAGTCGGTCGACGAGAATCTCCAGCACTCGATCCGGGGCGCACTGGGCGGAGCCGACGAGAACATCGCCGGATTCCGCGTCAACCGCAAGGTCTGGTATCGCGGCAGGTATCTCGAGCACGCTTGGCAGCCCGAGTGGCGCCTGCGGATCGTCCGCCGATCGCTCGTTCCTGAGGCCATCCGCTCGATGGGCACCGAGCCGCACCATCGGATCGACTGGGTCCGCCCGGACCCCGCGATGGGCCTCGTGGACCTCAGGGGCGACCTCCGCCACGACACCATCCGCGACCTAGCGAGCTTCCTCTCGGGCCAGATCCGCCTGGCCGACCAGGGAGCGGCGTCGCTGGCCGCCCAGGGTAAACGCCCCAGCAGGCTGCGGATCCTCACCTCGCCGGTCGGGGCGATGCTCAAGCAGATCGTGCTCAAACAGGCCTGGCGAGACGGCTGGCGGGGGTGGGTCGCCGCGGGGTCTGCGGCTCTGGCGACCCTGGCCAAGCATGTGATCCTCTTCGACCGGGCAAACCTGCCCGGAGGCGAAGCGGACGCCGAGCCGGACCCTGATCGGGATTCGTAGCCACTCGCTGAATATGATCCCCCAACCCGCTCCTCGCCGACTTCTTCCACTTCTGGACCCTCGGCGGGACCTACCCGAGCAATACGGAGCAGCAATGAGTGATTCCCCAACGG
>CBDVAM010000178.1:0-5673 GCA_965371965.1 uncultured Phycisphaerales bacterium | reverse complement strand
GGAATAGAGTTTTCACCACGGAGTTGCACGGAGTGACACGGAGTAGGAAGAGAACGGGGGTGGGGAGAGCATTGAGGTTGGGAGGCGTGGGGGCGAGTTGTTGGGGGATTCGGGTGAATGATGACTTTCGCTCTTCTTCGCAGCCAGTTTGGTTCCATCAATCTCTGAGGATTCGCCATGTGCTGGTTCATATTCCTCAGTGCGTCTGACGAGGCCGCGGCCGCCAGCGAGGTTTCCAATCGACCCTCTCGCGGCCCATGGCTCAAACGTTGCAACAGAGCCGATTCCAAGTTCCGATATGCCCTCCTTGCGAGCGACTGTTCCTGCGGTCTCGTCGAGCCAGCGGAACTCTGGGCGGATCGAAGCGAGGGTGCCCGTACCGTTGTGCTCCTCGACGAAGCAACCTCCATCATCCGGCGTGTCGCAGAACTCGATCCAAACCTCGAGTTCGTCGTGGCATGGTTGAATGGCGGACTCGAACTCTCGGATCTGGAAACACTCCGGCAGAAGCGATTGGATCCAATGCACTGCGACAACATTCCGACCGGCGTTCGCCTTCAGGTCAGACCTCAGCGTCCACCACAAAGACGCCGCCATGGCTAGCAGCGGCACGCAGGGCACATGAAGTGTATGTGGAGCAGGCGGCTATGGGGGCGACGGGGTGTTCGGAAGAACCTCGCTCGCGCTTCGGGCTCGTGTTGGGTGGGGGGAGGAGCCCAGGCTTGCGCCAGGGCCTCTTAAAGGAGGAGCCCAGGCTTGCGCCAGGGCCTCTGCTTGGGGCATCGTGAAACGTCAGGGTGAGATCGGTTGGGTGCGTTCGGTCCATCGGCGCATTGCGACGCGCAGGGCTTCTGCCTGGGCGGGGTCGAGCGTTGCGCGGGCGGTTGTGGCGAGGGTGGATGGGCCGAGCAGGTCGCGGAAGCGCGACGATGCGCGTTGGAGGCGGACGGTGCCGCCGGCGAGCGTGCCGGAAAAGGTGCGATCGCCGGCGTCGGCGGTTGGATTGAAGAACCCGCCGCCGGCGTAGATGCCGACCTCGCCGGCGGCGAGGACCAGGTGGGTCACCGTGGCGGTCATCGCCGTGTCGTCGATGGGGGTGCGTCCGGCTTTGGGACGAAGAAAGAGGTGGATGTGAACAAGATGCCCGATGGGGGGGTTGTCTGTATCGGGCGATCGCAGGTCGCGCGGGTCGAGGTCGGTCATGAAGATGTTGACGGTGTTCTGGTCGTCGAAGGCGTAGACGCTGGTCGTGAATCGGGGGCGCACGGCGGTCGCGTCGGTGATGGATCTCAGCTCGTAGCGCTCTCGGGCAAATCGCGTGGATTGGCACCCGGGCAGGCACAGAATGCCCATTACCAAGATCAGGAGAACTCTCCTAGGATCTGAAACGAGACTCGGGCGTCGAATAGTCATGGTCTCACCCATCGGGCGAATGTCCTTCTGGAGGTGCATGATGCGGAATGGGAATGTGATTGTTCGTGTTTCGATCGGTATGTGCATGATTGCTCTGGTGTCGCCGGTCTTTGGCCAGACGGGCGTGCGGATGAATCCTCGCGGTGGCGTGCGGATCGGTTCGCTGTCTGCCGGGGCGATGTCGAGGGGTTCTAGCCGGGTGCCGACGGTGGCCGTGGTCGGGGGGAACTCGTTCCTCCACGGGAGTTTCGGCGGGCGTTACGGGTATCAGCCGCGGGCGATTTATGGCGATTCGATCCGGATAGACGGGCGATTGTTCAATGATGATGTGTCGGTTCACTTTGGGGATCGGAGCGGATTCAGGGCTCGCGGGAGCTTCGATGACGGCGATTTTTCGCTGAGATTTCGCCTCGACAGCGGTCTCAATGACCACCTGAGTCATGACCTGCTGCATCGCTCGCGTCAGCACAGGATATTCAACTCCTACTACGGGCTGCCGTACTACAACTCGTACGGCTCCTACGGGCGGTATGGGTATTACGAGCCGGTGTATGCGATCGGGCCGACGTATGTGAGTCAGCCAGCGCCGCCTCCGCCCCCGCCCCCGGCGGTGGTGACCGAGCCGCAGACGCCCTACGAGGAGGGCCTGGGGCACCTTTGGCGCGATGAGATCGATGATGCGATCCGGGTGCTGAACGGGGTGGTTCTGGATGACGACGCCAACGGCGAGGCCCAGCGGATGCTGGCGCTGGCGCTGATTTCCAAGGGTCGGGTTGCGGACGGGGTCGCGATGATGCGGGCGGCGTATGACAACGATCCGGCGCTGGCGCGAGAGCCGATCGAGACCGTGATCCTCGGCGTCAAGTCGGAGCGGATCCTGGGGCGGCTGGTTCGGCGGGTGTCAATGCACGCGAACAAGGTCGAGTCGGCGTCGGGCTGGCTGACGCTGGGGGCACTGATGCAGGCCCAGGGGCGACCCGAGCGGGCGGGGATGATGCTCAAGCGGGCGGTCGACGCGGGGCTTGAGCGGAGCATGGGCGAGGCGTTCGGGCTGCCACTGGGGTAGGCGGATCTGGCGGCCAGATTGGCGAAAAACCGGGTTGAGGCGATTGGCTCGGGCGAGAGGGGCGGGCTATTGTTGAGGCCGCGCTGGGCGTGTCGGCTCGGCGTGAATAACAGGAACCGTTGGAACCACGGCCGATTCGGGGCGATCTTGGCGATGCCCCGTGGACCCTGAGGCAGGGATCGAGGCGTGGGAGGTGGAGGACTATGGCCAAGAAAAAAGAGATCATCGACCAGTTCAAGATCACAGCCCCCGGCGGGCAGGCGACGCCTGCGCCGCCCCTGGGACCGGTGCTCGGTGCCAAGGGTGTGAACCCGGGGCAGTTCATCCAGCAGTTCAACGCGGCGACGTCGCAGTTGAACGGCAAGGTGGTGGGCTGCGTGGTGACGGTCTTCAGCGACCGCACGTTCTCGATGGAGATCAAGAGCAGCCCGGCGAGCGTGTTGATCAAGGAAGCCGCGGGCGTGGAGAAGGGCTCGGGCGAGCCGCACACGGACATCGTGGGCAAGATCACGATGGACCAGTGCCGGAAGATCGCTGAGGAAAAGATGGCCGATCTGAATGCGTCGAATGTTGATTCCGGTGCGAGGATGATCGCAGGGACCGCCCGTTCGATGGGCATCGCGGTGGAGGGCTGAGCGAGATGGCAGGACTCCACAAGAGAGCGAAGGCGAACGAGGGCCTGGTGCCGACCGACGCGATGGAACTCGATGATGCGGTCGGGGCGTTGAAGAAGTTCAAGGGTCCGAAGTTCGATCAGACCGTCGAGGTGTGCATGCACCTGGGCGTGGATCCGCGTCAGGCGGACCAGATCGTGCGCGGGTCGATCAGCCTGCCCAAGGGGATCGGCAAGGCCAAACGCGTGATCGCGTTCTGCACCGACGACCAGATTCAGGCGTGCAAGGACGCGGGCGCGATCGAGGCCGGCGGGCAGGAGCTGGTCGAGAAGATCGAGAAGGGCTGGATGGATTTCGACGTGGCTATCGCGAGCCCCGACATGATGCGGGTGATCTCGAAGCTGGGTCGCTCGCTGGGTCCGCGCGGGCTCATGCCCAGTCCCAAGGCCGGGACGGTGACCAAGGACGTTGCGCCGGCGGTGACCGAGTACGCGGCGGGCAAGGTCGAGTATCGCACGGACAAGGGCGGGAACATCCACGCGGTGGTCGGGAAGATGAGCTTCTCGGATGCCGACCTGATCGAGAACCTGAACTACTTCATCGAGACGATCGAGCGGGCCAGGCCGTCGGCGGTGAAGGGCATCTATATCAAGAAGATAGCGATCAGCGGGACGATGACGCCGGGCGTGCAGATCAAGCGTGCGGAGGCCGTCGTCGCGTGACACCACTTGTCGGGCCTGAGAGCCCGGCGTTCGTTCGAGAAGGAGCCTTGCGATGAGCAAGCAGGTGAAGCAGATGATCCTGGGCGAGTACCAGAGCCGCTTTGCGGAGACCAGCGATGCGGTGGTGGTCAGCATGCGCGGCATCGAGGCGAACTCGACCAACGAGATCCGCCAGAACCTGGCCAAGAAGGAGATCCGCCTGACGGTTATCCGCAATCGTCTGGCCCGCCAGGCCTTCGAGGGGACGGACCTGGCGAACCTCGTTTCGCTGCTGAGCGGCCCATGCACGATGGTCTATGGAGCCGAGAGCGTGGTCGAGGTCGCGCGGGAGATCGTCGGGCTTGTCAGGCAGTTCCCGAATCTGGAGCTGAAGGGTGCCATCCTTGACGGCGAGCTCTTCGAGGGTGATAGCGGCGTCTCGCGCCTGAGCAGGATGCCGACCAGGGACGAGGCGATCGCCGAGAACGTCGCGCTTATCTTCGGCCCCGGGCGCACGCTCATGGGGCAGGTCAAGGGCCCGGGCTCGACGATCGCGGGGCTCATCAAGGCGATCGAAGAGAAGCTCGACAAGGGCGAAGAGATTCTGAAGGCGGGGTAAGGGGAAGTGGCCAAATAGCCAGAGCGCTAGATGGCCAGAGAAGAGTTGGTAGTCGGGTTGGATTTGGCTGTTTGGCGGTCTGGCCCTTTTCGATTTGAAGTCCAGCTTGTGACTGGCCCGTGCATCGGGGTAAAGAGCCGGAGTGGTCCGGCCCCTCTCGCGAGAGACGTGCGGCGAAAGCCGGGAAGACGAGGTAGTGACATGTCCGAAGAAGCAGCCAAGACGTTCGACGCGAAGATCACCAAGCTGGGCGACGAGCTCGCCGGGCTGACCCTCAAGGAGGCGGTCGATCTGGGTGACTACATGAAGGACACCTATGGGATCGAGGCCGCGGCGGGCGGTGCGGTGATGATGGCCCCCGGCGGCGGTGGGGACGACGAGCCCGAGGAGCAGACCGAGTTCGACGTCGTGCTCAAGGCCCAGGGCGGCGAGAAGATCAAGGTGATCAAGCTCGTCCGCGAGGTCACCGCCCTTGGTCTCAAGGAGGCCAAGGAGCTGGTGGACAACATCCCCAGCGAGATCAAGAAGGGTATCAGCAAGGACGAGGCCGAGGAGCTCAAGAAGAGGCTGGAAGAGATCGGTGCCGAGGTCGATATCAAGTGATACTTTGATAGGTTTTTGATAGGATACAGAGCTTCCGCGGTGCGGGAGTGGTCCATTTGTCGCTCTGGGCGTTGTAGAAGAACAGGGTAGAAATTCGGGGTACGTCCGGTAGAAACCGGTGCGTTGGAGTGCTACTCTGTTTAGATTCCACACTGAGAAAAAGCGGGTGCTCTCGGGGTTGATTTTCTAATCGGCAGATATCAGTCCATGGCGAGGGACGCTGCGAGCGCCCCGCGCTGGCATTGCACCATCATCGCGAGGTAGCGGATGGCGACGAGGAAAGTGCGCAGCTTTGCGAAGCGCGGGGATGCTGTTGAGATCCCCAACCTGACGCAGGTCCAATCGGCCGCTTACGAGCGGTTTCTCCAGGTCGAGAAGAAGCGCAAGGAGCGTGACCGGGTCTTTGGCCTGGAAGCGCTCATGCACGAGATCTTCCCGATCGAGAGCTACGACGGGAAGATGCAGCTCGAGTTTCTCGGGTATGAACTCGAGGACGCGCGTTACACGCCCGACGAGTGCCGAGAACTCCGACTGACGTATGCCCGCCCCTTCCGGGTGGCGTGGCGGCTGCGTGGAGATAAGCAACCGGATATTGCCGCGGGGGAGGTGTATAGTGGCGAGTTGACGCTAAATATTGGCGGGGGGGGGTTAATAGTG
>CBDVAM010000177.1:0-5695 GCA_965371965.1 uncultured Phycisphaerales bacterium | reverse complement strand
AGCGAAAAGCGAAAAGCGAAGAGGGAAGAGGGAAAAGCGAGAGAGCGAGAGAGCGAGAGAGGGGCGGAGGGAGAGTGGGAAGATCGTCTGGGCACTTGCGGGGTTTGGTGCTCATACGATTGGGGCATGAGCGAACTGCGTGATCTGATCGCCAAAGAGCTGCCCGAGCTGGTCGAGATTCGCCACGACCTGCACCGCCACCCCGAGCTCGGCTACGAGGAGCGTCGCACCAGCGAGGTCGTCCAGCGCCAGCTGGGCGCGTGCGGCGTCGAGGTCAAGGGCGGGCTCGCACGCGGGACCGGCGTGCTCGGGCACCTGGGGTCGACGAATGATGCCGCCAATGCGCCATCGTCTGATCGGCGGTCGATCGCGCTGCGGGCCGACATGGACGCCCTGCCGATTTTGGAGCAGACCGGCAAGCCCTATTGCTCGACCAATGGCGGCATCATGCACGCCTGTGGGCACGACGGGCACACGACGATTCTGATCGGCGCGGCGAGGGTCTTGAGCAAGCTCGCCTCGCGACCCAACCCGGTGACGTTTGTCTTCCAGCCCGCAGAAGAGGGCGGCGCGGGCGGACAGGCGATGTGCGATGACGGCGTGCTGCTGGGCGAGGGCGGCGGCGGGATTGGCCCGCCGGTGGGCAGGATCTTCGGGCTGCACGGCTGGCCGACGATGACCTTCGGGCACATCGGCACACGCCCGGGAGCGCTGCTGGCCTCGACCGACGATTTCATTGTCACGATCCACGGCAGCGAGGGGCACGCCGCGTTCCCGCATCTGTGCCACGATCCGATCCTGGCGAGCGGGCACGTGCTGACGGCGATCCAGGCCATCGCGTCGCGCAGTGCCTCGCCTACAGAAGCGGTGGTCTGCACGGTCGGCGCGATCAACGGGGGCAGCGCCAACAACGTGATCCCCGCGTCGGTGCGGATGATCGGGACGATCCGCGCGCTGAACGATCAGACGCGGGCTCGGGCAAAGGAGCGATTCTTCGAGCTGGTGGAGCGGACGAGCGAGGCGCATGGGTGCCGGGCGGAGATCGACTGGCACGAGGGGTATCCGGTGACGCGCAACGACCCGGCGCTCGCCGAGCATGTGCTCGGGATCGCGCGCGACGTGATCGGGGATGCGCGGGTCGAGATGATTCCCGACGCGGTCATGGGCGGCGAGGATTTTTCGTTTTACGGCTTGCATGTGCCATCGTGCTTCTACCTGCTGGGGACCAGCCCCGAGGGCGCGGGCGAGGTGGCGCAGCTGCATCAGGCGACGTTCGATTTCAATGACGATGCGATCGCGCTGGGCGTGGAGATGATGTGCCGGCTGGCGCTGAGCGAGGGTTGAGGGTGGCGTTCTCGCGGGATCCTTCGGTTGGCTATGTGGGAATCGCCCCAGGTCGGTGAACGCCGGGACGGCGCATTCAATACAGTTGCATGTGGACGATCCCGATGGACCCATCTTGGACGCCGACGGATTTCTGCCCGCCGACGCTCCGCCGGCGTGGGGGACTGAGTCGCGTCAGGCCCGCCTGAGCCGCCTGCTGCGCAAGGCCCGCGACCTGCCCGGTGCCCCCGGCGTGTACCTGATGAAGGACGCCAAGGGCGTGGTTCTGTATGTGGGCAAGGCGAACCGCCTGCCCGATCGGGTGTCGAGCTATTTCATTCCCAGCACCGATCTGGGCCCCGCCAAGCAGCCGATGCTCGACACGGTGCATGACTTCGACGTGCTGCTGTGCGAGACCGGGTGGGAGGCGCTGCTCGCCGAGAACCGGCTGATCAAAGATATCAAGCCGCGATTCAACGCCCGCATGATGGACGGCAAGACGTTTCCGTATCTCGTCATCACGCGCGATGAGGATTTTCCGCGTGTGTTCGTGACGCGCGATCTCTCGGGGCACTCGCGGGCGCGGGTGTTCGGCCCGTTTGTCAGCCCCGGCGCGTTGCGCGAGGCCGTCGGCGTCGCGCAGCGGGCGTTCAAGTTCCGCACCTGCAGCCTCGACATTGTCGACACGGACCCGAAGAACAGGTACTTCCGCCCGTGCCTGCTGCACGCGATCGGGCAGTGCTCGGCCCCGTGCGGGAATCGGATCTCTCGAGACGCCTATCGCGCCGACATCGATCGCTTCATCCGGTTTCTTGGCTCGAAGCGTTCGAGCCTGCTGCGCGAGATGCGCGAGGAGATGGGCGGGTTCGCCAAGGCCAAGGAGTATGAGCGGGCCGGGGATCTGCGCGACCAGATCCGCGCGATCGAGAAGCTCGACGAGCGCGCCAGCACGCGCGATGGCTGGCAGCCCGAGGCCGAGATCGGCTACATCGACCCGGCGCGCTCGCTCAAGAGCCTTGCGCGGACGCTGGGGCTGGATGAGCCGCCCCGGTGCATCGAGGGCTTCGATATCGCCCACCTGATGGGCGATGAGACCGTGGGCAGCAAGGTCTGCTTCGTCGATGGACGCCCGTTCAAGGATGAGTATCGAAGATACCGCGTGCGGACCGCCGCCAACGACGACTACATGGCCATGCGCGAGGTCGTCAGCAGGCGATATCGCGACGCCGGCAAGGGCAATGAGCTCTACCCCAACGTGATCCTGATTGACGGCGGCAAGGGACAGCTCTCGGCGGCGATGGAGGTGTTCGCAGAGCTCGACGTGCGCCCGCCGGCGGTCATCGGGCTTGCCAAGAAGGAAGAGCTCATCTATATGCCCGATCGCAGCGAGCCGATCCGCCTGGGGCGCGAGAACCTCGGGCTCAAGCTTCTGCAACAGATCCGCGACGAGGCCCATCGCTTTGCGCAGCACTATCACCATGTGCTGAGGCGGAAGAAGACGCTTGGGGAGTGACGGAGCCGCGTGCGTGAGCACGCGGACCTTGGGCTCTCGAGCGCGCGGGGCGTTGCGGTGTCGCTCGTGGCTGGTCGGAGGCAGGCTCGGCTTGTGATCGGGCGTCGGAGGTTCGCGTGCTTACGCACGCGGCTCTGATGGGCCGCTCTCTGGCGGGGTCGGTGCAAGCTCCAGGCACCATCTCGGGCCGGCGATCTCTTTGCGGGCAATCGTCACGATGCAGGTGCTGCGGCGTTGCTTCTTGAGGCTGATTGCCTCCCACGGCACGCTTGCCGGCGCGAGGCCGAGCAGCTTGCCGATCTTGGATGGGCGCAGGTGCAGGTAGTCATCGTCCACGCTGACGTTGATCGAGAGCCCGAGGCTGAGCACGCCGGACTTGAAGCTCTGGTAGCGCTTGGTGACCGCGTCGGGGGCGGGCTCCACGGGCGGATGCGCCCGACCGATCGGATTCCACAGGCCCTTGACCGCCATGCGCAATACCAGCGGGATGACGACCAGGTCGAACAGGACGAAGAACCCGATGATGATCCAGATCGGTGTCGTCATGGGCACACTGTTCTTGGCATTCGCCCCCACAGAGTTGCGAGTTCTCAGCCGCCGTCGAGTTCGGCCTGGTAGCGCTTCATGACCCGGGCACGCGTGAGCATCGCCACCGGCACCTGGTCGGCCCCCGGGGAGACGACGCACAGGCTCGCGGTGTCGGCCATCGCGAACTTGTCGAGCACCCGGTCCAGCGTCTCGTTGGGCTCGATGGTCGGCAGGTCCTCGCGGATGAGTTCGGCGACCAGCAGCAGCGGGATCGCCTCGCGGTCGATCAGGGCCGTGCGGATGTCCGCGCCGGCGACCATGCCGACATATCTGCCGTCGCCATCGACCACGACGAAATCGGGCAGGTTGTACGTCGCCTGGACCGCGATGAGCTTGGCCAGCGGATCCGAGGCGTAGATCGGCTCGGCGGGCAGGGCCATCGTCTCGCAGTCGCTGGCGCGGATCCGGCGCAGGGCCGTGAGATCGCGCATCTGCCCGACGCGCACCCCCGATCGCCTCAGCTTATAGGTGTAGATCGAGTCCTTCTCGATGAGCTGGGCGATGAGGGTCGCGACGGCCGCGGCGAGCATGATCGGCAGCACGACGAATGGGTTGCGGGTCAGCTCGAACAGGATGAGGATCGCGGTGAGCGGCGCGTGGGTGCTGGCGGCGACGACCGCGGCCATGCCGACGAGGGCGTAGGCGGCGGGCGAGCTGCCGGCGGGGATAAAGCCCAGACGATCGAACGCGACGCCCAGGAATGCGCCCGTTGCCGCGCCGAGGAACAGGCTCGGCGCGAACACGCCGCCCGAGCCGCCCGAGGCGAGTGTCAGGGTCGTCGCGAGCGCCTTGAAGATCACGAGGATCGCCAGCAGCGCGAGCGAGAGCGGGAGATCGCGCGAGGTCATCAGGGGCTCATAGAACGCCGGGTCGATGAGCGTCTCGATGGTCGAGTAGCCGTTGCCGAAGAACGCCGGAATCTCTGCCTGCTGGTTGTTCGCTCCGAGGTAGCCGGCCAGCAGGAGATAGATGAACCCGATAACGCCGAGGAGGGCCGCGCCGATCAGGGGCTTGACCAATGGATGGACCTTGACGCGGTCGAACGTGTCCTCGCCGAAGTGCAGGAATCGGTTGAATCCGACCGCGACGAGCCCGCAGATCCCGCCGAGCAGGATGAACGTCGGCAGCTCGCGGTAGAGAAACTGGATCTCATCGAGGGACGCGCTGGCCTGGAAGATGGCGTTGTTCTCGCCGCTGAATGCGTGGGTTGCGACGGAGCTGAAGACACTGGCGACGACGATGGGGGTGAAGGTCTTGACCGAGAAATCCCGCAGGAGGATCTCGAGGACGAAGAAGACGCCGGCGATCGGAGCGTTGAAGATCGAGCTGATGCCCGCGGCGGCCCCGCAGCCGACGAGGGTTCTGAGCTGATCGCGGGTGAGGCCGAAGCGGGTTCCGACGACGCTGCCGACGGTCGCGCCGATCTGGACGATCGGCCCCTCGGTGCCCGCCGACCCGCCGCTGCCGACGGTGAGCACCGAGGCGATAACCTTGACGAAGCCGACGCGGGCTGGGATGACCCCGCCCTTATCGATGAGTGCGCGGATGACCTGGGGTACGCCGTGTCCTTTGGCCTCGCTGGCGAAGAAGTGGACGAGCAGGCCCGTGAGGCCCATGCCGACGACGGGAATAACGAGGATGAGCCAGGAGGCCTGCCCGCCTGCGAGCATGCCGACCTTGAGGTGGACCCGTTCGAGGGTCCAACTGAATCCGAGTGCTCCGAGGGCGGTGAGGGTGCCGAGGATGGCGCCGAGGACGATGAGCGACCAGTCGCGTCCGAGGCCGAGGCGGGCGGCGACCCTGGTGAGGATGGGGGTTTGGGGATCTGGCATGGACGGGTGGCGGAGTCTAGGAAAAGCCGATGATTGCTCATAGGCCTTCGGGGTTGTTTCACGCCAAATTTTCGGGTAGTCTCTGTGTGCCCACAGTCGAAAACGAGGGGATTGCCATGGTCAGGAAGGGACTGGTTGCGGTTGCGGTGGCGGCGGGATTGGGGGTGTCGGCGAGCGCGCACGACGACGATATTCTCGTCGGGCGCAACGAGTTCACCAACGAGCTCATGCTCGGCTTCCGCTTTGATATCTCCGTGTACGCCGAGATTTTGGTGCCCGGGAATCCTGGGTGGTGGAACAACGACGTTCGCTTCGAGGAGGACGAGGAGGGCGACATCCGAGGGGATCGAAGGCCCCTTGATCCAGGAGCGGAGATCGTCATGAACTTCGAGAACTGGCACCCGGCCTTGTCGCTCCGCCCCGACGGCGATCTGGAGAA
>CBDVAM010000176.1:0-5761 GCA_965371965.1 uncultured Phycisphaerales bacterium | reverse complement strand
CGACTGGGATTCCCAGCGCCGCCCCCGGCGTCAGAACCAGGGCCACAACCAAGATGGGGAGGACCGGAGGCCCGGGCGAGAAATCGCTGGTAGTTCGGTTCCTCAAGAGAATCGCCAAGCCTCGCCAGAGCGAGGTGAGCGGATCGGCCCGCCAACAGAGTTCCTGCTGGGGAATCCCGAGTTCCACCAGCTCGCCCAGAGCGGCCCTGCCCGGGGGCTGCTCCCACACGAGCGAGACCAGCTCGGTGGCCCCGTCTCGCTCTTGCCCCTCGCTGATACACAAACCAATAACAGGTCGATCGGCGACCAGGCCCAACAGCCCAACCCCGGATCACGCGCCCGGCCGACCCCCAAGCCCCGCTGGCACGTCGTCACCGACGGCGAGTCGCTCTGGGAGATCGCCAAGCACTACTACGGCAAGGGCTCGCTTTGGCCGAAGCTCGCCGAGTTGAACGCGGACCGCGTCACAAAGAACGGGGTCGTCCGCAAGGGCGTTCGCTTGCGGATTCCAGAGCCGGTCGCGATGGGCCTGCCCGATCGCACGCTCTCCGAACCGTCGTCACCATCAATGCAGCGAGCCAAGTCGCAGCCATCAACCAATCTCGACGAGTCGGCGACCCGGAGCTACACAGTCGCCAAGAACCAGACCCTGGGCGAGATCGCGTCCAAGGAGCTCGGCTCTGCCAAGCGGATGGGTGAGATCGTCAAGCTGAATGGGATCAAGGATCCCAACGAGATTCGTGCTGGGATGGTGCTCCGCCTGCCGAAGTTGTAATCCGGAGGCCTCTTGTTCGCACGACTTCTGGTCATCGTGATCGCCGGCGGATCGACCGGATTGGGTGTATTGACCCTCCGCCAGCAGCAGCTTCGCGCCGGGCATGAGCTCGCCCAGGCTCGCCTGGAGATGATGAAGATCGAAGAGCGAGTCCGGCGGGTGCGGGCCGAGATCGCCCAACAGACCAGCCCCGAGAAAGTGCGCCTGCTGGGCGATGCGCTCGGCGAGCTGGTGCCGGCTCGACCGGGCGATTTCGATCGCCCCGCCCAATCACCCCGGGACCATCAGCCGCCCCAGGCACACGCCACCGCCCAGGACGCCACATGAGCGTCCAGCGCGCCTCTCAACATGGATCGCACGCCAATCGCTGGGGCCTGCTGGCGATGCTGGGGCTCAGCGCGATCCTCCTCGCGGCGTTCGGACGCGTCGCTCAACTCCAACTCGCCCCGGGCCAAGAGCTCCAGGCGTTCATGGGCGAACGCCAGAGCCAGCGGTCGGACAAGTCCTGGCGGGGCGATCTCCTGGACCGAAGAGGGCGACCCATCGCGCTCAGCCGCGTCGGGATGCGAGCGTTCATCGACCCGATGCGCCTGTCCGAGTTGGAGCCCGCGGAGATTACTGGCGCGATCACGGCGCTCGCCGAGGCGTTGGAGTTGCCACTGGGCGATGTCGATGAGCGAGTCCGCGAGCGTCTGCGCGCCAGCGACCAGCGCGTGCGCGAGGGCAAGGGTCCGCTGCGGTTCGCCGCCGTGAGCGAGATGCTCGACGATTCTCACGCCGGCGCCGTCCGGTCGCTCGCGATCAGCGGCATCCATCTGGAGCAGCGAGATATCCGCGAGACGATCGTCTCGGACTCGCTGTCGAGGCTCGTCGGCCTGGTCGGGTTCGAGCACGAGGGCAGGCTCGGCGCAGAGCTCGAACTGGAAAAGGCCCTGCGATCGACCGACGGTTCATTACGCTACCTGCGCGACGCCCAGGGGCGTCCCTTGTGGGTCGAACGCGGGCACTGGACTCCAGGCGCCGACGGACGCGACATCAGCCTCTCGATCGATCTGGAACTCCAGCGGATCGCAGAAGAAGAGCTCTGGCGGGGAATCTACGACGCCGACGCTGTGGGCGGGCGATTGGTCATGCTCGATCCCCGCACCGGCGAGGTCTTAGCAATGACCGACCTCGTGCGCACGATCAATACGCTCGAAGAATATCCGTGGGAAGACAAGGGCGCGCCGCGGGGGCAAGGGTTGCCGCCACCGGGACCGGACGGATCTCGCTACATCACGCTGCCCCCCGATGCGTTCCGCGACAAGCACCCCGCGACCAGCCGAAATCGCTGCGTGCAGGACATGTACGAGCCCGGCTCAACCTTCAAGCCGTTCATCTGGGCGGCCATCACGCAGGCGGGCCTGGTCGAGACCGGCGAGGTCATCAACACCCACAACGGCTTCTGGCGCACCAGCTATGGCAGGTCCATCGAGGACGTCACCCGCCGGTCCAAGATGACCTGGTCGGAGGTGCTGGTCAACTCCTCGAATATCGGCATGGTGCAGGGGGGCGAGCGCATCGAGCCGGCGGATCTGCGCGCGATGCTCCGGGCGTTCGGATTCGGCCAGAAGACGGGCATCATGCTGCCCGGCGAGATGGGCGGGCTGATGACAAGCCTGGGCGCGTGGTCGCACTGGACTCAGACGTCCGTCGCGTTCGGGCACGAGGTCGCGGTGACCCCGATCCAGATGGCCCGGGCGTTCTGCTGCTTTGCCAGAACCGGCACCGCGGCGGGGACGCTGCCGGACCTGTCACTCGTCGCGCTGCGCGATGGCGACCCACTGCTGGACGTCCTGCGACCGGTCGTGCGTCCCGATGTCGCCGTCAAGGTTCGCGAGGTGCTCACCCACGTCGCCACCAAGATGGAGGCGGTGATGGAGCGCAAGAACCCCGAGGATTCGGGCTGGCGCTACCGCATCTTCGGCAAGTCCGGCACCGCCGAGATCCCCACCGGCCCCCCGCCCGAGGGCAAGCGTCGCCCCAGCGGCTCGCGGGGCTACTTCGAGGATCAGTACAACTCCAGCTTCATCGCCGGCGGACCCTTCGAAGATCCGCGCGTCGTGGTGCTGGTCATCATCGACGACCCCGGCCCAGAGCATGTCTTCCAGCCGGCGCTGCGCAGGACGCACTACGGCTCGCATGTCGCCGGGCCGGTTGTGCGCCGCGTGATCGAGCGGAGCCTTGATTACATGGGAGTCCCGGCGTCTGATCCCGATCTCAAGATCGAGATCGAGCGCGTCAACAAGTGGTGAGCGACCAAGACGAGCCTTGATTGCCTCTTACGAGCCCGAAGCGCAAGCGAGTTGAGGAGCCCGATGCGTCGGATGCATCCACCTCGCTCGCGCTTCGGGCTCGTATACGCGAGGGGTTCGTGCCGCAATCGCTACCGCAACGGCGACCGCCCCGCGACGATGCGGTCTCTCGCTCCCGTCGCCGTGATCACCCGAAGAAACTCGTCGTACTCGCGTGAAGCCTCGTCCAGGTCGTCATTGAAATACACCCTGAACACCGCCGACCCCGCACGCCGGCGCAACATCTCGGCGTAGTCGAGCTGCGAGGAGTTCATGCGGACCTTCCCAAACAGAAACCCGCCGCTGGCGTCTTGTACGAGTTCGCTCAGCGCGGCGCGATATCTTCTGCCCTCACCCTCTCTGAGAAAATGCACGAGCGCCCAGACCTGCGAGTAGTAATCCAGCGCCCGCTCGTTGTCCACAACATTGAGCAGGTCCTGGGGGCGCTGCGTGAGCAACTCGGTGAGTGAGAACTGTCGCCGGTCGTTCACGAGATCGCGCAGGCGGCTAAACCGATCGACGTTCGCCCACGGCAGGAAGATCGGGCGATCGGGCGACACCTCGTCCCAGCGATACCCCTCCATCAGCGTCGCGATGCCCTCCTCCAGCCAGATCGGCAGCGGCTGGCGGAATGTCCGCTGGGTGTACTGATGCCAGCCCTCGTGGCTGGTGGTCGCGAACGTGCCGCGAGCGCCGATATTGAACAGCATCGCCCGACCCTGGCTCGCGAACCCGCCGGCGCGGATCTTGAGATACGTATCGGCTCTCGAACCCATGAGCTGGCGCGTCAGCGCGGCCCACTGGCTGCGGCTGGCAAGGATGTAGGTCTCCATCGCCCCGCCGGGCCTGGGTAACTCGCCCAGCATCGTGCGATAGTGCGCCAGCGCAAGCTCTAAGAACACCGGCACCCGGCGCGAGATCAGCGGGTCGCGCTCGGTCAAAAAGATGCGATACGACGCCGTCTCGATCATCCGCCCCTCGATGCCGTAATACGTCCAGGGGCGATCAGAAATGATGGAGTCCATCGGCTCGACGACGCCGAGCGACGTTGAGTCAATCGGATCCCGCGATGAGGTCCCGCCCGATGGCGCGGCACACGCTGGCAGCAGCCAGACCGTCGCTGTGAGAAAGAGGCTGGTGCCCAGGCAGATCGCAGCACGAAGATCTCTCATCCCAGGCCTTCCAGTTTCGCACGAGCCGCGCCGAGGTCGCTGGCGACCTTCTCACGCTGGGTACGAGTCTCTTCGACCAGATGTGCGGGCGCCTTCTCGGTATACCCGGGATTGTTCAAACGCTTGTCCAGAGCCGCCAGGGACTTCTCGAACTCGCCGACCTCACGACCCAGGTGCTCTCGCTCGGCCCCGGCGTCCAACGCATCGGCAAGGTCCGAGAGATGCAACTCGCGATCGAAGCACCGGAACGCCACGGTGCTCTCCGCATGCTCCACGTCCGCCCCGCCGATCTCACCCAAGCCCGCGAGCGCACGCACAATGTCCTGCACCGGTTCGACTTCGCCCATGGTCTCGCGATCGGCGTGCAGTGTGATCTTGCGCCGAGGGTGGACCTTCTGCTGCCCGCGCACATCGCGGATCGTGCGCACAAGAGTCTGCAATCGCGCGAACTCCTCCTCAACCTCATCTGACACCCACGACTCATCCATCGCCGTCCAGCCGGCGGTGCAGAGCAGGTTGTCGTGCGTCGGATTTCCAAGATTCAGCCCGGGGATCGGCACCGCCTCGATCTCGTGCAGGCGCTCATAGATCGTCTCGGTTACGAACGGGATGAGCGGGTGCAGCAGGCGCAGGATCGCGTCGAGCGTGTTGCGGAGCACCGCCTGCTGGAGCGGATCCTCTGCGATCGTCGGTTTGATGGATTCCAGGTACCAGTCGCAGAAGTCGCGCCAGAGGAGGTCGTAGGCGATTTCGGCGCAGCGTGCGAACTGGTACTCGCTCAGCGCCTCGTCCATGGCCTTGATCGCGCGGGCCAGGCGCGAGAGCATCCAGCGGTCTGGCAGGGACAGGTCGCGGGCCTCAAGTGGCAAGGGCGTCCCGCCCGTGCGCCCTCCGTCGCCCAACATCCCCATCGCAAACCGAGACGCATTCCAGAGCTTGTTGCAGAAGTTACGACCTTCGTCCAGGCGCGACGACGTGTTGCGAGCCAGCGGCTTGTCGGCGGACGGCTTGGCGACGCCGGAGTTGGCCCCGTACGCGCTGACCATTCCCTTACCGCAACTCGGGCACTTCTGCTCCGCCGCGGCGACCACGTAGCCCTGGGGCGTCTTGGCCGCTTTGGGCTCAAAGCCCTTGGCGCAGTGCGGGCAGGAGATGTCCACGGGCATGCGAACATCCTGGGTCGCCGTTGCGATCTGGCACAGCCCGAATCGCAGGGCGTCGGCCCCGTGGCTGTGGATGAGATCGAGCGGATCCACGCCGTTGCCAAGGCTCTTGGACATCCGCTGGCCGTGCCCATCCTGGATGATGGGGTGGATATACACGTCGTAGAACGGCACCGGCCCGGGGTTGGTGAGGCGCAGGTCCGCGTGCTCACCCCCGCAGCTCTGATCCTTCCCTTCGTGGGGCCGGGGCGGCCGCGCACCCGCGCCACAAACCAGACCCTATACAAAAGCCAAAACCCAGACCCCAACAGAGAAAAT
>CBDVAM010000175.1:0-6196 GCA_965371965.1 uncultured Phycisphaerales bacterium | reverse complement strand
AGCTCAAAGTTGTTCAGAATCTCGCTTGACATTGAACACAGCCGCTCTGTGGTGATTCTTCATCCCCCCTCTGCGGCCCTCCGCGGTGAATCTCTTCTCTTCATTCCCGCGCAGGCTTCACAACACCCCGGCACTCCCCAAACCCGATCCGCCGGAACCCCTCACGCTCGCAATATCCCTTGAGAATCACCTCGTCGCCATCCGCAAGAAACTTGCGCGTCTCTCCCGTCGGCAGCTCGATCGGCGTGCGCTGCGTGCCGGGGACGACACTTGGCGGGTTCGCGAACGGATCGCCATCCCATGTCAGCTCGAGCAAGCACCCTCTCTCGCCACGGGTCGGCCCCGACACCGTACCACTGGCAAGCAAATCGCCCGGTTGCAGGTTGCAGCCATTTGAAGTGTGGTGCGTCAACATCTGTCCAATCGTCCAGTACATGTCCTTGAAGCCGCCCTTGGAGAGGCGGATGGGGCTCATGCCGCGGCTGCGCATCTGCTCACTCGCGAGATAGACCTCCAAGGTCAGGTCAATGCCCCCGCTCGCGCGGTTGGCGTCCGACTGCAGATACTCCAGCGGCTGCGGATCCCCAGCCGGGCGCTCGAATGCTGGAGTGCGGAACGGTGCAAGGGCCTCCATCGTCACGATGTAAGGCGATACCGTCGTCGCGAAGCTCTTCGCCAAGAACGGCCCCAGCGGCTGATACTCCCACTTCTGCATGTCCCGCGCCGACCAGTCGTTCACAAGACACAACCCAAGGATGTGATCCTCGGCGTCCGCAATCGAGACCGGCTCACCCATCTCGTTCCCTCGCCCGACGACGACGCCGACCTCCAGCTCATAATCGAGCAGCTTGCAAGGCCCAAACCCCGGCGAGCCCCCCTCCTCCGCCGGTGCCTGCTGTCCGCACGGCCGAACAATCTCCGTCCCACTCGCCACAAGGCTCGACGCCCTCCCGTGATACGCAATCGGAATGTGCTTGTAGTTCGGCAGGATCGGATTGTCCGGGCGAAACATGCTGCCGACATTGGTGGCGTGGAACAACGAGGCATAGAAATCGGTGTAGTCGGATACAACGCATGGGACCACAGGTCTGACAGCGTCGACTGAACGGAGTAAGGCGTTCCTCAATTTATGCTCTTGGAGTTCACTGACACCGTGCTGCAATAGTCGCGAGATCTGCTTCCGTAGCATCACCCGATCGCCTGGCTTACAGTTCTTAGAAAAGTTATTCCAAGCCGCGTGACTGATCGTGTGCTCGATGTGTTCCGGCTGCGATAACAACTCAGACGCATGCTCATACATTAAGTGCAGGTCAAGAACGTATTGGCCGATTCGAATACCTAGGAAGGGGCTGCCCTCGGGGTCAGTCTTCGTCTCGAACGTGCACAACGGCAGATTCTGAATCGGAAAATCCGTCTCCGGGTCATTCGCACTCTCGACCCAGGACTCCAGCTTCGGATCATGCGTCTCATCAATCTTTTGCGCCATCGTCACTCCTGTCGCCATCCCAGACCCGACCGTCAGGAAGGGCGCCTACCAGTTCTTCTCGTCCTACCGACCCCTCAAATACCCGACACATCCGAAGTTCGGGTGTATCCAACGCCCTCCCTCACGGTCAGGCCTCCGACTCGTACCACCCCGACAATAGAGGCCCCGACGCAAGCCCGGGCTCCACCTCAAACTCCCCCTCGCCCACACCACCACCAGCCTACGCCCCACCCACTCCCCAAGCACGCCCATACCGTTACCCCATGCCCCGCGCCGCCTTCACCGACGCCTTCAACCACCCCCCAGCCGCCGCCGCCATCGCCCCCGCCCGCGTCAACCTCCTCGGCGACCACACCGACTACAACGCCGGCCTCGCCATCCCCATCGCCATCGACCTCACCTGCACCTGCTGCATCGCCCCCATCAACCGCCCGCAACTCCACGCCATAGCGGTCGACCTTCCCGAGCGTGCCGAGTGCCCCCTCGCCGACGCCCAGGCTGCCCGCGACACCCTCCCCCCCTGGGCCCGCCTCGCCCTCGGCACCGCCGCCATCACCCTCGACCACCTCAACAAATCCGCCACCGGCCTCGAACTCGCCTTCAGTTCCAACATCCCCCAGGGCGCAGGCCTCTCCAGCAGCGCCGCACTCTGCGTCTCCATCGCCACCGCCATCGAGTCGCTCTACCAAACCCCCATCGACCCGCTCGACCTCGCCCGCCTCTGCCAACGCGCCGAGCACGAGTTCGCCCATACCCCCTGCGGCCTGCTCGACCAACTCGCCATCATCCACGCCCGCAAACACCACGCCACGCTCATCGATTTTTCAACGCTGGCAATCGAACACGTCCCAATCCCCGTCGCCGCCCGATTCGTGCTCATCGACACCGCCACCACCCACGACAACGCATCGGGCGAGTACGCCGCCCGGCGCACCGACTGCGAATCCCTCGCGAACGACCTCTCTATCCCAAGCCTCTCCACCCTCGACCCCGCGCGCATCGACGCCCAATGCGCGCTCAATCGTGACCATCGTTGGCACCTCGCCCGCCACGTCGTCACCGAAAACGCCCGGGTCCGAGCCTTCGCACAAGCACTCGCAGCTAGCGACCTCCCCCGCGCCGCCGAACTCATGAACCAGAGCCACGCCTCGCTCTCCAGCGACTACCGCGTCTCGCTCCCCCAAATCGACGCCCTCGCCAACCGCGTCCGCGCAACCCCAGGCGTCCTCGCCTGCCGCCTCACCGGCGCAGGCCTCGGCGGCCACCTCGTCGCACTGTGCGATTCGGAGGACGCAGTTTCTCGCTTGAACAAGTTTGCCGTCTCGACACTTGCAACACCCGCCCCCGCCCGACGCGCACTGCGCTCTGAAGAGATCCACCACAGAGGCTCAGAGGACACAGAGAAGAACAACTGATCGAAAAGCCACGATGTGCCTCGCCTCCCCATTCCAGCTCTTCCTCTGTGCTCTCTGTCGTGATTTTTCTTCCCCTTCCCCCCTCCTGACTCCGTGCAACTCCGTGGTGAATCCTCTTTCCCTTCCCCCGCTCCTGACTCTGTGCCTCTGTGCCTCTGTGGTGAATCCTCTTCTACGATGACATGTGACCGATGGATCGAACCCAAAACCGCCAAGCGTCCATCTGCGAGCAGTAGACACCGGCGACCTCGCGACACTCTCTGTGGTGAATCCTCTTCTACGATGACATGTGACCGATGAATCGAACCCAACCCCACCAAGCGTCCATCTGCGAGCGGTAGACACCGGCGACCTCGCGACACTCTTTAACATCCAATGCGACCCGCTGGCAAACGAGATGGCGGCGGTCCTCCCCCGCGACCACAACGCGTTCTACACACACTGGAACAAGATCATTCGCGATCCGGCAGTCACCGCTC
This sequence comes from uncultured Phycisphaerales bacterium, assembly GCA_965371965.1. Classification (GTDB taxonomy): domain Bacteria; phylum Planctomycetota; class Phycisphaerae; order Phycisphaerales; family UBA1924; genus S146-42. The sequence goes on along the minus strand of CBDVAM010000175.1, from coordinate 2,816 downwards.
GATCCATCCTCGCCGACGAAACACTCGTCGGGACCATCTCCTGTTTCGAGATGAATGGACAGCACGCCGTCGGCTACTGGATCGCAAGAGAGCACTGGAACAGAGGCATCGCCACGCGAGCCCTGACCCTCATGCTCGAAGAGGTTTCCACCCGCCCGCTCCACGCCCGCGTCGCCACCCACAATCTCGGCTCAATCTGCGTACTCGAACGCTGCGGCTTCAAAATCGCCGGCTACCAACTCTCCCCACCCCACGATCGCTTCCTGCAATGCGAAGAAGCGTTGTTCAAGCTCTCCTGATGCGTGCTCTCGGCCTTATGAAGAAGGGCATCACCACAGAGGCACAGAGAACACAGAGGAAGAGCTGCAAACGCGTGCCGTGAATCCACGAGATCTCCCATCTGATCTCTGTGCCTCTTGTGTTGATTCTTCCTCCCCCTCCACGCTCCTGACTCCGTGCCCTCTGTAGTGATTCTTCTTCCCTCTCCACGTTCCTGACTCTGTGTCCTCTGTGCCTCTGTGGTGAATCCTCTTCCCTATCCACGTTCCTGACTCTGTGTCCTCTGTGGTGAATCCTCTTCCCTATCCACGTTCCTGACTCTGTGTCCTCTGTGCCTCTGTGGTGAATCCTCTTTCTTCGCCTGCCAACTCCAAGGCCAAACTCTCCACCGCCACCCGCAGCACCGCGATCGACCGCACAAACTCCGCCAACTCCAACCGCTCCCAGGGCGTGTGATCGAGCGACGAATCCCCCGGCCCATACGCCGCGATCGGACAGCCCCATACCGGTGCTACCACGTTCATGTCGCTCGTCCCGGTCTTGACCTTCGGATGGGGCCGCCCGCCATGGGCGCGGATGCCCACCGCGATCGCCCGCCCCACCGCATCGCTCCGCTCAGACCGATGCGCCACCTCCGGCCCGTCGCACGCAACCTGCACCCCAACCTCCGCCGCCACCTCATGTGCCAGAGCCTCGATCTGCTCAGGACTCACGCCCACGGGCAGGCGAAGTCCACCCTCGATGCTCGCGTGCGCCATTAAGCCGTCGTCGCCGCTGGCGATCTCCCGGATCGTGGACTGCACACAATCGAACGGGCTTGAGCCGGGCTCCAAGGCGGAGGCTCGGGCGCTGAAGGTCGACCAGAAGCGCACGACCGTGTCCGAGGTCGATTCCTCCTTGCTCGCCGTATGCGCGACCTCTCGCTCGCAGCGTGCCTGGATCAACAGCCGTCCCTTGTACCCAAGCGTCACGCCCTGCCAGCCGCTCGGCTCGCCGATGAAGCACGCATCGGGCTGACGCCTCATCCGCAAGTACCGCGCTCCGGGCGACCCCGCGGCCTCCTCGCCCACCGCCGCGATGACCTCAATAAACGCCCCCGCGGGAACCTCCGCACGAGCCGCCGCGAACAGGTGGGCCATCAGCGGCCCCTTGGCGTCCACACTCCCGCGCCCATGCAGCACGCCGTCCTCGACCCGCACCGGGATATCTCCCGCCACGGTGTCGATATGCCCAAGCATCACGATATGGGGTCCGCCGCCGATCTCACCCCGCCGAGCGATCGCGTTGCCCGCCTCATCGATCTCGCATTCGAACCCGAGCGATTGTGCGATCTGCACGAACGCGAGCGATGCCTCGCGCTCCTCACCCGAGTGGCTGCGAATATCCACAAGCCGGAGCAACCCCGCGATCGCGGCGTTATCCGAGCTCGCGTCAGTCGCCCCCGGTGCGTCGCGTGTGCCCGACCACGCGTCTACCGATTCCATTCGTTCTGTCATGATCGAACTCACGCCCCAATCTCCGAACCAGTTCCCGAACGAGTTTCTACGCCACATTCTGCAACAACAACCGTCCCTGCGCCCCCACGCGCGGCGTTGATCGGCGCAGTTCCCCCGCCCGATCCGATCACCACCCGACCCACGCCCGCACCCACCGCCTCCTCTGCCGCGAGCACCTTGTTCTTCATCCGCCCCGCCGCGGCGTCGCGAACCGCCGCCAACCCAACGTCCGCCGACGATGAGATCAGTGAATCCGGATCCTCGACATCCCGCAACACGCCGCGCACGTTTGAGAGTAAGAGCAACTCAGAGGCACCCAACGCCCCGGCCGTCATCGCCGCCGCCCGATCGGCGTCCACGTTCACCGCAACGCCATCCTCGGTCACCGCCGGGGGCGTCAGCACAAGCGTCCGCCCCGCATCCATCAGCACACGCAAGAACGCCGCGTCCACCGACTCAACCCGCCCCGAAAGATCATCGCGGATGATCACCGTCCGCCCATTCTCCACCGACCGAATCGCACCCTTGCGCTTCGCCCGCCAGATCCCGCCATCAAGCCCGCTCAGCCCGACCGCGTCCACGCCACGCGCCCGCAACATCTCAACAATGCGCTTATTCACCTTGCCGCAGTACGCCATATTGAAAATGTCGAGCGTGCGTCGATCGGTCCGACGGCTGACATGCCCCGAGGGACTGGTAATCGTCTGCGCCGGATGGCCCAAGGCCTCGCTCAAGACATCGGTCTCATGCGATCCGCCATGCACCAACACCGCACGCTCGCCCGAGCGCACCAGCGCCGCGAACTCATCCACCACCGGCTCCAGCTCGATCCCCTTGCCACCACCAATCTTCACCACCAACATGCCGATCTCCTACCCATCCAACCCGTGCCACCAACCGCTGCTCTGAGCGGTTGGTGTCCGATGTCCCAAAGCGCCAAATTGCCAAAGCGCTAGACTGCCCCATTCGAGTTGGGGGCGGCGCCGCCCCCGCCCCGGCGGCGGGGGGGGGGGGGCGGGGGGCGGCGGGGGTGGGGGGCGG
>CBDVAM010000174.1:0-6286 GCA_965371965.1 uncultured Phycisphaerales bacterium | reverse complement strand
TCTTCGCCACCGGGCTGTTGCTCACCGCCAGATTGCTCTTCGCCACCGGGTTGTTCTTCGCCACCGGGCTGTTGCTCACCGCCGGGTTGCTGCTCGTCTTCGGTCGGTTCGTCGCTGGATTCTGCCGGTGGTTCCGTGGGCTCTTCGCGCAGCGATTCCGCCGCCTCCTTCAAGCCCTCGCTCAGGTCCTCGGCCCGCTCGTCGGCCTCGCGCTGGGCATCCTGCTCGCGTCTGCTCTGATCCAAGTCGTCGGCCAGGCGCTCGGCCTGCTGCTCGCTCATGCCCTCCTCGCGGAAGCGTTCGGCGACCGCCGACGGATCCTGCTCCTGCGCAAGATCCTCGATCGCCTCCTCGCTCAAGCCTCGCTCTCGCAGCAGATCCTCTTCGGCCTCGCCCTGAGTTCCCTCATTCTCATTCGACTCATCAAGGCTCAGCGGATCATCCTGCGAATCTCGCTCGCCCGCCGGCGTTTCCATCTGGCGAGCCATGTCATCCAGGGCTTCGGCGAGCCTCTGTCGCTCGCCCTCATCCATCCCGTCGATCGCGTCGGCGAGATTCTCCAGCTCCTCTTGCGCACGGTCCATGTCGCCCGAGCGGATGGCGTCCAGCAGATCATCCGCAGGCGATTGACCCTCAGGCGCGTCCAGCGACTCGAGTCTCTCGCTCAGATCCTTGCTCGCGAGTTCGTTGGTCTGGGCCTCTCGATCGAGGCGCTCGGCCGCGCGGTCGGCGACGCTCGCGGCACGGGCCCTCGCGTCGTCCTCGCTGGATTCGCCCCTGGCGAGCGCCTCTTCGAGTTCCTCAAGATCGCGAAGGTCCTCTTCGGACGCAACATCCCCGAGCCCGGCCTCATCGATCAACTCGCGCACCGCATCGGCGACGCTTCCGATCTGCTCACGCACCTCCTCGCTGACGGGCTGCATGTCGCGATCGCCTTGCGGCGCAGCACGCCCAAGCCACGGCACGAACAGCCCCAGCGCGATCGCTCCACCACCCACGAACGGCCATGCGATCCACGTCCAACCGGGACGCACCCGAATGGCCCGCGCGGGTTGGGCGGTGGTGCTGAGACGCTCGGCCTCTTGCACCGCCCAGAGTGCGAACGGATCGCCATCATCTGCTTGTGCCGCCAGCCCGAGGCCCGAGGCGAGCCCATCGCGAAGATCGTGAGCACGATCGAGTGCCCCGGCGGCCCTGGGAATCGACCATCGACGCGAGACCGACCAGATCGCAGCACCAGCGAGCCCAAGCCCGAATGCACCAGAGAGAACCAGCCAGGCGTTCAGATGCCATCCGAGGAGCTTGTCGAGTCCGAGAATGACCACTGCCAGACCACCCGCGACGAGCAGCCCCCAGCCGATCCCGCGAACGAGATCGGCGATCAAGGCCCTGCGGACCGTCCTGCGGGCGACCCGGCGTACCCCGTCACAGCGTGCTTTGCCATCACCAGCCATCTCAGTATCTTATTCGGCTTTCGCGGCCCGCGGGTGCGGTCGATAGGCTTGGGCGATGGGCTCAGAGGCGGAAATCAAGAACGACCTCGCACGCCTGCTCAACGGGGACCGGCTCTCGAGCGACGACAGCCGGGCATTGTTCGAGCGGATGCTGCGCGGCGAGATGGACGAAGCCCAGATCGCCTCTGCCCTGAGCCTCATGCAGGTTCGCGGCGTCACCCTCGACGAGCTGGTCGGCGCGGCCCGCGTCATGCGGAGCCATGTCATCACCGTCGCGACGCCCGATGATGGCGTGCCGGTGATCGATACCTGCGGGACCGGGGGCGCACCCAAGACGTTCAATGTCTCGACCGCCGCGGCGATTCTGGCGGCCGCTGCCGCGCCGGGCAAGATCCGGGTCGCCAAGCACGGCAATCGCAGCCGGACGGGGCGAGGCTCTGCCGAGGTTCTTGAGGCGTTAGGCGTCCACGTCGATGCGCCGCCCGAGGTCCAGTCTCGGTGTCTGGCGGAAGTCGGCGTGTGTTTCTGCTTTGCGATCCATCATCACCCGGCGGCCAAGCACGCCGCGGATGTGCGCAAGAGCCTGGCGTTTCCCACGATCTTCAATCTCTTGGGTCCGCTGACGAACCCCGCCGGGGCGCCGCGCCAGCTCATGGGCATCTACTCGCGTGATCTCCAGGAACTCATGGGCGAGGCGCTTGCGGCGCTGGGCAGCGAGCGGGCGATGGTCGTCCATAGCGACGACGGGCTCGATGAGATCGCGATCAGCGCTCCGACACGCATCGCCCATGTCCGCGACGGCTCGGTCTCGTTCGAGACGATCGATCCGCGAGACGTGGGGCTATCCCTTGCACCGCTCGACACCGTGCGGGCGACGAGCGTCGAGGAATCCGCGCAGATGATCCGGTCGGTGTTCGCGGGAGAGGCGGGAGCGCCGCGCGATTTTACGGCGATCAACGCCGCCGGGGCCCTGGTCGTCGCTGGCGTGTGCGAGAACTTCGAGCAGGCTCTGGGTATGGTCAGCGACGCGCTGGACACCAACAGAGCAAGCAAGACGCTCTCGCGCCTCGCCGAGGTCTCTCACAGCGGGTAGTCGCGATCAGTTGCGCTTGGGCTGGACGAGCTGCTCGATCGTGTAGTTCGCCAGCAGTTGGAAGGGCATGGTCAGATCGGCACCGCCGACGGCCCCGGTGAACAGTTCGATGAAAACGTCACCGGGCTTGGGCGTATTGGGCTCGATCCAGATCACATAGTCCACGCCGGGCGTCTGGGCGATCCAGTTGCCGATCTGATCGCTGAGTGCCCGCGAATCGAGCGCCCGCCCGCCTCGGCGCAGCGAGAGGTCGGCGACGAGATTGGTAACGTCCAGATCTTCGGGGTCCTGATCGGGCGTGGCGAACGGGCTGTTCACGAGCACGACCTCGTAGTCGGTCAGTCTCTGGAACCGATCCTGGAGTTCGCTTTCGGTCTGCTCGGTGTAGGGCGGGCGGGCGTCGTAAATCACCAGCGCCCGGCTGCCCTTGAGCTGCTGACTCGCGGCGACACCGAGCCCGGTCGCCGCGAGTCCCACCGTGCGAGTCAGCGAGTTGCCGAGGGGCTGCGAAGACTCGTCAGTATCCGCCGGCGGCGTCGGATCGGGAAGCGGTCCTTCCAAGCGGGGAGTCAGCGCGACAGGCGTACCGGGCAGTTGCAGGCCAGAGACCGTCGCGCTCGGGCCGCCACTACCGTTAGAGCCAGAACTCGTGATACGGCTCCCACCGCCCGCTAAAAGCACGGCAGCGCCGGCAACGAGCCCGAGGGCGACGACCGCGATGCCCACGCCGAGATTCGGGCTGTTGCGAAACTCGCCCGCCTTCGAGAACGCGCTGCCCGAGCGTGATGCACGGCGCTCGGCGGCGCGGGCTCTGGCGGCCTGTGCACGCCCGCGGGCGTGTAGAACCTGTTCCTTTGCCGATCGGCGGCGCTCGGGGGGAATCCGCGAGGCTCCGCGCCGCTGGACGCTCTCTACGCCTTCCTCGCCCACGCTGTGAACGTAGAGCCCGACCGGGCCAAGGCGCAGCCCGCGCGTGCGCCCCGCGCGACGCTTATCCCGACGTGGAACGGTGACAGTGTCGTGACCCTCGACCTCGTAGCCGCCGCGCAGCCAATCGCGGACCTTGAGACGCGGGCGGGTTCGTTCGACGGTCTCCGGACCCGAATGAACGCTCGCGCCAACGCCCGCGAATGCGTCGATCCGATCGTCGTGCAGAATGGCCCACACATATGACGTGCCGTGAACAGCATCGCCATATGCCCCCGGACCAGACACCGGTCCGATCGCAAACGCCTTCTCGAAGTTTGATCTAGCTAAATTGTGCTTCTTTCGGCCTCTGATGAAGACGATGTTTCCTTCCAGGTAGTAGCTGAACGCGATGTCCGTTACAGTCCGGAACCTTGCTCCCTCGTTGTCGATTATCCGTTGCCAGACCGCCGCGAACCCGCCTGCAACCTCCGGCTTTCGCGCACCGATCACATCGAAATCTTCGGGCGGCTCGGGCAGATCTATCTTGGCCCCGCCGCGCATGCTCGGCAGATCGATCGGCTTGACGTCGAACGGATCCGAGGCCTGGGCAACGACAGTGAGATCAGCCAGCATGTCATCGACGCGGACATACCGCTGGTCGTAGTCGGCCATCGCGCGCCGGATGATCCATTTGATCGCCTCGGGGCATCGCTTCTTGACCTGGCTCAGCACGCCGTGGGCCGGGAACGAGTTCTCCACGATCGAGTACAGCACCGCACCGCAGGCGAAGATATCGAACTTTGCGCCATCGACCTGGTGGACCTTGACGCCCTTGAGCGCCAGGCGCACGAGCTCGGGGTCGCGGAAATATTCCGTGCCGTGGGTCGTGAGGGTCATGTTGGAACGGAGCGGCGTGACCAGACCCAGATCGACGACGCTCGCCCGATCGCCCTCGACGATGATGTTGTCGGGCTTGATGTCCTTGTGCCACAGCCCGCCGTCGTGATAGACCCGCAGCGTGCGCAGCACATCGGTCACATTGCCCAGTGCGCTCTTGAGATGCGCGTTGGTGAGCCCGCTATCGTCGCTCTTGGCGTGCCAGCGTTGGGTCACGATCGCCAGCGACTCGCCCGGAACGAATCGCATGACGTAATAGAACCGCTCGTTGGTGAGCTCGTGATCGAGCACGAGGCCGAGCTTCTTGGCCGCGTCCAGGGCCCGGCTCTCGCGGATGATCTGCGGCAGTGTCGAGCCGTCCTTGAGGCTGAAGCTCTTGATTACCACTTGGGCGACGCTCTTGTGCCCCTGGCGCTCGAATGTGGCGAGTTTGAGTTCGTCGGCCCGTGCAACATACAGCTTGCCGCCCGAGCCCCCGCCCTTGAGGCTGCCCACGATGGTGTAGCCCTCGAACTGCCCCACGCGCTTGGGCGGCTTGTCCTTGCCGGGTGCGGCGCGCACGACCTCGGGCAGGCGACGCTGGACGCCCTCGGTCAGCGGGGTCAGATGGAACAGGGCCACGGGGTGTCCGATCGCGATGCGATAGAGCGCCCCGCCGAACGCCGCGATCTCGCCCTGGATCGCCTTGCCGTAGTGGGCCGCGGCGGACCATCGCCCGACGACGACCGAGAGCAACGTCATGGGCATCAGGATGACAGCCGTGACGGTCGCACCGACGAGACGCAGCGAATCGGCGATCTCGCCGATCACGAATCGCAGGATCTGCCCGATCAGCCAGCCGAGCCCTCTGGCCAGCGGGACGGCGATGCCCACGACGACGAACACGCCGACGAAGATCATCAACAGGGCGCCGATCGCGATTCCCAGTAATCCTATTGGTCCCATCTCGCCGCTCCGTCTACTGGTCGGTCAATCCGCCCCGGTTCATTCAGCGATCGGACAGCGTGTCCTGGTCTTGATCGCGAAGTTCCATCTGGCGGGCATATATCTCCGCGAGACACTCATCGAAGAGAGCGTCGTCCGCCCTGTCCCCGCTGGTTTTCGGATTTAGGCCCAGGCCATTTCGTTCGGCCTCCGCCAGCTCCTCCTTGGTGAAGCTGTATGTGGAGATCACCTCGCCGATGCGCAGGCGCAGGCGGTCGCGCACCTTGGCGAGCCTGCGGCTGACCGTCGGCTCGCTCGTGCCAAGCGATAACGCGACGTCTTTACCGCTCTGGTCGTCGAACACGCGCATGCGGTAGATCGAGAAATCCATGAACTCGGTCTCACGCTCGACCATGCGGATCGCCGCCTCGACCTTGGCGCGAAATACCGCCGCCTCGTATTCCTTGTCCACGCTCTGCCCCGGCCCGGCGACCATCCATGTCTCGTCGAGCTGGGCCTTGGCCCGCCCGCCACCGCGCTTGAGCGCCATACGCCGATCGATCTCGTCGCCGAGCGTGTGCTTGGCGATCGCGAGCAGCCATGTGCTGAATCGCGCGCCGCGCGAGGGGTCGTAGCGATCCAGCGAGCCCGAGAGGGCCGCGAGGGTCTCCTGGGACAGATCCCGCACGGTCTCTGAGCCGATCCTGCCCCGCCCCCACTTGGCGAGCTGGGCCCGCAGCACCGGGCCGAAGGTCTCCCACAACTCGAACCACGCGGTCTCGTCGCGGGCCTTGAGCCTCCCGATGAAGTTTGTGGTGAGTGTGTTCAGCATGGTCCACGATCCGCTTTCGGGTCCGAGAACGGGCAAAGGGCACGATCCGGTCCCGCCCCTCATTCGGAGAACGCCCGCCCGCCTTTTGGCGAGCCCCCTTCCATACAGAGGATATTCGCTCGGCGTTCACCGAGTTGCTTTTTTTTTCCCAACCGCGAAATGTCTGCAACCCGCTTC
>CBDVAM010000173.1:0-6288 GCA_965371965.1 uncultured Phycisphaerales bacterium | reverse complement strand
GTGGATTCCCGTTGCGCTGCTGGCGGTGCCGGGGGTATTGCTGACGAGTTTTCTGGTGGCGGCGGTGATTCGACCGTTCTTGATTGCAGAGCTTGGCGAGGCGACGTGGACGCTGGCGTTGCTGTTCGGGATCGTGCTTGCGCCGACCGATCCGATCAGCGTCGTTGCGACGTTCAAGACCGCGGGCGTGCCGGAGAAGCTGAGGACGGTTGTCGAGGGCGAGGCGCTCTTCAACGACGGGACGGCGGTGGCGCTGTTTGCGGTGTTGAAGGCGGCGATCTTCGTGGGGGCCGCGGGCGGAGTGGTTGGGGATGGCAGTGCGGCGCAGGCGAGCGTCGAAGTCGGCGACGTGCTTCGCTCGTTTGTCTTCCAGGCCGGGGTGGGGGCGGTGCTAGGTATCGGGCTGGGCGGCGTTGCGGTGTATGTGCTCAAGAAGCTCGAGGATCATGTGCTGGAGACGGCGATATCGATCGCGCTGGCGTGGGGATCGTTCGTGCTCGCCGAGGAGATGCACGCGTCGGGCGTGATCGCCGTGGTGGTGAGTGCGCTGATCATGGGGAACTACGGCAAGCGGTTCTCGATGAGCCATGAGACGAGGACGACGCTGACGGGGTTCTGGGACAGCGTGGATTTTCTCGTGAACTCGATGTTGTTCCTGCTCGTGGGCTTTGAGCTGTCGGACCCGGCGATCGGGGGGATCCAGGGGTTGCTGCGGGCGGACGTGCTGCTGGCGGCGGGGGCGGTGTTCGCGGCGCTGCTGATCGCGCGGGCGCTGGCGGTGTATCCGGCGGTTCTGCTCTGCAAGACCCACTGGCCCAAGGGCTGGAAGCACGTCATCTGGTTCTCGGGGCTCAAGGGGAGTTTGTCGCTGGCTCTGATTCTGGGGCTGCCCGAGGGCGAGTTCAGGCGGTTCGCGGCGGCGGTGGCGTTTGTCGTCGTGCTTGTGAGCCTGCTGGGTCAGGTGTTGAGCATGGGGGTGTTCATTCGCTGGGTGAAGGGGGCGGAGGAGCTTCAGCAAGGCTGAAGAAAATAGCAAAGCGGAGAACGAAAAGCGAAAATAGAGACAGGATGGCGTCGCCAATCCTATTTGCTGTTTTTCGCTTTTCGCTTTGCTATTTTCCTACGGCGCAAGCCCTCGCAGGAGGACGCCGACGGCGTAGGCGATGACCGCCGCGGCACCGCCTATTGCCAGGGTTTCTGCGCCGCCGAGGATCCAGCGCTGCTCGACGACTCTTGCCTTGAGCGTGCCGACGGCGAAGAACGCGATGGCGGTCATGATGATGCTGAGTTCGAACGGCGAGGGGATGAGCCCGGGCCAGATGGCGTTGGCGATGAACGGGAGGATCGGCAGCGCTCCGACGATGTTGAAGGAGATGAATGTTGCCGTGGCGGTCTTCCAGGGGCTTGGGGCCGACAGGCTGAGGCCAAACTCTTCGGTGACCATCGTGTCGATCCACTGCTGCTCGTTGGCGGTGATCGTCTGGACGACCTGGTCGAGGATTTCGCCCTCAAAGCCCTTGTCGGCGAAGATCTGGCGGACCTCTTCGCGCTCGCCGTGGGGGATGGTCGCGATGTGGCGGGCTTCCATGCGTCGGATGCGGTCGAGGTTCTGGGCCTCGGCGCGGCTGGCGAGGAAGTTCCCGGCGGCCATGGAGAAGCCGTCTGCGAAGAGGTTGGCGAGACCCAGGATGATGATGATCGTGGAGCCGAGGCCGGCGCCGATCACGCCGGCGACGACGGCGAAGGTGGTGACAGCGCCGTCGATCGCGCCGTAGACGAAGTCGCCCAGGAATGTGTGCCCCGGGGCGTGGCGGAGGCGTTCGCGGACGGCCTCGGGGGTGTGCTGGGCGTGGAGTTCTCGGTGCTCTGAGGTGGGCATGGGGGATTGTTGGGCCTTTGGGGGGACGGGGCTACAGGTCAGGGCGGGCGGTGAAGGGACCTAGCGCAGAATGGGCTTTGCGGCGGGGGCAAGATCCGGTAGGCTGGACTCAGCACTTGAACTCACACGAAGGAGGAATGGCGATGAAACGGAACTTGATGCTGGTGGTTTGTGGGTTGAGCGCCTCGGCGGCGATGGCGCAGACGAGCCCGCTGTACATGATCTCGTACGACACCAATCAGGCGGTTATCGTCCAGAACGGGCAGGTCATCACGAGCTGGAACAACAGCGACCCGTTTCGCGAAACGGGGCTTGCGATCCACGATACGATCCGTGTGATCGGGCGCAATGGGGGGCAGAATGGGCGCGAGTACGACCTCGCGGGCAATCCGCTCGGGGGCGGTCCGTACAACAACCCGAGCTTTGACGATCTGTACGACGGGACGACCGACGGGACGTTCAACTACTCGGTTGCGCACAACGACTTTGACACGGACTTCGCGGTTGTGCGGGGGGATGCGGACTGGGGCGGGGTCGGGGTGCTCTTCGTGCCGACGGAGCGAAGCTCGGGGATCACATATGACTCGAGCACGGGGACGTTGTGGGTTGTGAACTATCTCAGCCGGTTTCTGGGGCTCCAGGAGTATGACCTGGAAGGAAATCTGCTGACCGACCTGTCTTTGGCGTCGCTTCAGGGCGGGCTGGGGCTCGCGTACGACCCGGCGGACGACACATTCTGGATCACGGGCGGGTTCAACGGCGGCACCATCGACTGCTTCCAGCTTGATAAGCAGGGCAATGTCTTGCAGACGGTTGACCTGCCGCAGTTCTCCAACAGCTGGGCGAGCGCGGAGATCCTGGCGGGCAACGGGGGTTGCGCGGCGGATCTGGATGGCGACGGGGACGTTGACGCCGACGACTTCTTTGCCTACCTCGACGGGTTCGCCGCGGGCGACCTCGGCGTCTGCGACATCGACGGCGACGGCGACTGTGATGCGGACGATTTCTTCGGGTATCTGGATCTGTTCGCGGCGGGGTGTTGAGGATGTTGCGATTCATCGGACTCATCAGACATAGGAGAAAGAAATGAACCTGTTACCATTCGTTTTTGCGTGCGCTATGGGCGGTGGGGCCTTTGGGCAGACCAGCCCGCTATACATGATCTCGTATGACACGAACGAGGCCGTGATCGTCCAGAACGGGGTGTTGGTTTCTGCTTGGACCAATAGCGGAGCCAGTCGCGAGTGCGGCTTGGCTATCCACGACACGATTCGCGTTGTCGGGCGGAACTCCGGCGAGGATGGACGCGAGTATGACCATGCGGGCAACCCGCTGGGCGGAGGTCCATACTCGAACCCCGGCTTTACCGATCTGTACGACGGAACGACCGACGGCATCTTCAACTATGCCGTAGCGCACAACGACTTCGACACGGACTTTGCCGTGGTGCGGGGCGACGAGAACTGGGGCGGTCTCGCAGTGCTGTTCGTGCCGACCGAGCGAAGCTCGGGGATCACGTACGACTCGAGCACCGGGACCCTCTGGCTCGCGAACAACTCTGGTGGGTTCACCGGCCTCCAGGAGTACGACCTGAGCGGGAATCTGCTGACGGATCTATCTCCGCCCGGTATCGGCGGCGCCGGATACGGCATCGCGTACGACCCGGCGGACGACACCCTTTGGATAACCGGGGCGTTCAACGGCGGTGCCGTTGACTGCTACCAGCTCGACAAGCAAGGCAACATCCTTCAGCAGGTCGATCTGCCCAACTATGTCACCAACTGGATTAGCGCCGAGATTCTGTCTGAAGCCGGCGGATGCGCGGCGGATCTGGATGGCGACGGGGACGTCGACGCCGACGACTTCTTTGCCTACCTCGACGGGTTCGCCGCGGGCGACCTCGGCGTCTGCGACATCGACGGCGACGGCGACTGCGACGCGGACGACTTCTTTGGGTATCTGGATCTGTTTGCGGCGGGGTGTTGAATCAGTGGGGTGTTGAACCATCAGGGAGCATGAAATGAGACATGCGAGTTTGTTGGCTCTGGCTTCGATGGCGATGGTGGCCCATGCCCAGCCAGGCATGGTGCTGTCGCACCAGAAGATCAGCTCTACCCAGGGGAATGGACCCCCGCTGGATGATGACGATTGGTTCTGCACCACTGCGTCGCTGGGTGACGTCGACGGCGACGGCGTGGGCGACCTGAGCGTGGGGGCCATCGGCGATGACGACGGCGGCAGTAATCGCGGCGCGGTGTGGATCCTGTTCCTCAATACCAACGGCACAGTGAATCACCACCAGAAGATCAGCTCCACCGAAGGCGGCTTCGGCATACTGGATGATGGCGATGCCTTCGGGTGGCACGTGGAGTCGCTGGGCGATCTGGACGGCGACGGCGTCGGTGACCTAGCCGTGGGGGCCATCGGCGACGACGACGGCGGCGACGACCACGGTGCGGTATGGATCCTGTTTCTCAACGCGGATGGAACAGTCAAGGCACATCAGAAGATCAGCGACACCGAGGGCGGCTTCAAAGGTGTGCTGGATGATGACGATTTCTTCGGTTATTACGTGGCGTCGCTGGGCGATCTCGATGGCGACGGCGTGGGCGATCTGGGTGTAGGGTCACCCATCGATGACGACGGGGGCTTCACCCGCGGCGCGGTGTGGATCCTTTTCCTCAACGCCGACGGGACGGTCAAGGCACATCAGAAAATCAGCAGCGCAGAAGGCGCCGGACCCCCATTGAGTGATGGCGATCGGTTTGGCGAATCGGTGGCATCGCTGGGCGATCTGGACGGCGATGGAGTGGGCGACCTGGGCGTGGGGACACAGGGCGATGACGACGGGGGCGCGAATCGCGGTGCGGTCTGGATCCTGTTCCTCAATACCGACGGAACGGTCAAGTCACACCAGAAGATCAGCGACACCCAAGGCGGCTTCGCCGGCATCCTTGATGACGACGATAACTTTGGTGAAACCGTGGCCGCGATGGGCGATCTGGACGGCGACGGCGTGGACGACTTGGGCGTTGGCGCATTCTTGGATGACGACGGGGGCACCGACCGCGGCGCGATGTGGATCCTGTTCCTCAACACCGACGGCACGGTCAAGTCCCACCAGAAGATCAGCGACACACAAGGCGGCTTCACCGGCGTCCTGGATGACGACGATTGGTTCTCCATCACGCCGGACTTCCTGGGCGATCTGAACGGTGATGGCGTGGGCGATCTGGCCGTGGGGGCAAACCTGGATGACGACGGGGGCGCCGACCGTGGCGCGGTATGGATCCTGTTCCTCGACGGTGTCCCCAAGTGCGCCGCCGACATCGACGGAGACGGGGACATCGACGCCGACGACTTCTTTGCCTACCTCGACGGGTTCGCCGCGGGCGACCTCGGCGTCTGCGACATCGATGGCGACGGCGACTGCGACGCGGACGACTTCTTTGGGTACCTGGATCTGTTCGCTCAGGGCTGCTGAGGCCAGTTTTCGCCCGCCCGGGGTCTGGCGATCCGGGGCGGGCCTTTGTCCATCGTCTTGAGGAAGCTGAATAAACTCCACGCGGTCTTGAATTCTTCGCGCGATTCTGGCATACTGCGGATTCCTCGATTCTGCTTTGTTCCCGTGGCCTCGCTTCCAACGACACGCGGCCGCCATATGAGAACACGAGTCGGGCGGCTGTCGCCGCGCCACGCATGACAAGGGCAAGGGGAATCGTGATGGTACGGAGACACTCTCAGTGTGTCGTTGTGCTCTTGGTCTGCGGCGTGATAGGAGGGTTGGTGCACGCCGATACGTACAACGTGCCGGCGGATTACCTGACGATCGAGGAGGCGATCGACGTAAGCGTGGATGGTGACATCGTGCTCGTCGCCGACGGGGTCTACGTCGGCGCCGGCAACCGCGACATGGACTTCGGCGGCAGGGCGATCAGGGTGCGCAGCGCGAACGACGCCATCAGCACCACTCGGACAGAACCGAAAAACAGGGGCATGTGAGTCACTCCAAAGAAAAGCTCTTAGCTCTTTCCAAGCAGCCAAGGCGACGATGCCAAGTCGATCCAGTATACAGCCGCCCGGCCGATCTGTCACCAGTGCCACATGCGCGCTGTGAGTTGAAAGGTGGCGATTGAATGTAGCGTCTGTTTCGCTTAGCGTCCGCCGTGAGCTTTGAGGATCTTGACGATTTCGGTGTGGCCTCGCTCTTTGGCGATACTCAAGGGTGTGTAAGTCGCGTTGCCAACATGCACCTCGGCATTGACATCGGCCTTGGCCGCCAGCAGCAGTTGCACAACCTCCGGATGGCCTTTCTCAGACGCAATCAACAGTGGAGTGACACCGTTTGTTTGGGCGGCATTGACATCGGCCTTGGCCGCCAGCAGCAGTTGCACAACCTCCGGATGGCC
>CBDVAM010000172.1:0-6294 GCA_965371965.1 uncultured Phycisphaerales bacterium | reverse complement strand
GTCGTGCGTGCGGCATTGACATCGGCCTTGGCCGCCAGCAGCAGTTGCACGACCTCCGGATGGCCATGATCCGCCGCTACCCACAGCGGAGTAGCACCTTCTGTTTGGGCGGCATTGACATCGGCCTTGGCCGCCAGCAGCAGTTGCACGACCTTCGCATGGCCTTCCTGCGCCGCCAAATACAGCGGAGTAGCACCGCCCAGACCGGTTGCATTGACATCGGCCTGGGCCGCCAGCAGCAGTTGCACGACCTCCGGATGGCCTTCCTGCGCCGCCAAATACAGCGGAGTAATCCCGTCTGTTGAAGTTGCGGCATTGACGTTAGCCTCAACGGCTAGCAACAGCTCGACGATTCCCGTATGACCTCCTTCCGACGCCATGAACAGAGGGGTGACACCATCAGTGTCTGCGGCATTGACATCGGCCTTGGCCGCCAGCAGGGCGGTCACAACCTCGCCATGGCCTTCCTGTGAAGCTATCCAGAGCGGGGTCACGCCATCCTTCTTACGTGCCGCGTTGACCTCGGCCTTCGCCATCAGCAGGGCGTTCACAATCTCAGCATGGCCCTCCTGGGAAGCCATAAAGAGCGGGGTCACGCCATCGGTCTTGCGTGCCGCATTCGCATCGGCCTTGGCCGCCAGCAGTAGTTGCACGACCTCCGGATGGCCTTCCGCAGACCCCATCCACAGCGGAGTACGACCGTCTGTATGGGCTGCATTGACATCGGCCTTGGCCGCCAGCAGGGCGGCCACAACCTCGGCATGGCCACCTGCTGAAGCCTTCCAGAGCGGAGTCCGACCGTCGCTATGTGCCGCATTGACATCGGCCTTCGCCGCCAGCAGGGCGGTCACAATCTCGGCATGGCCGTTCTGTGAAGCTATCCAGAGCGGGGTCGCGCCATCGCTATATGGCGCATTGACCTTGGCCTTCGCCGCCAGCAGGGCGGTCACAATCTCGGCATGGCCCTCCTGCGAAGCCATCCAGAGCGGGGTCGCGCCATTGGTGGCTGTCGCATTGACATCGGCCTTCGCCGCCAGAAGGGTGGTCACAATCTCGGTATGGCCGCTCTGTGAAGCCACCCAGAGCGGGGTCAGGCCATAGCCGTTTTTCTCGTCAACCTCCGCCCCGGCTTCAAGAAGGCGCTTGACCGCGGCCACATCGTTGTTCTTGACCGCTGTATGCAGATCCTTCTCTTCCTCAGCAGAGCACCCCACCACACACACGACAAACGCCATCAGCACCACTCGGACGCAACGGGTAAACAGGGGCATGTGAGTCACTCCAAAGAAGAGTTCTTGGCTCTTTCCAAGCAGCCAAGGCGACGATGTCAGGCCGATCCAGTATACCGCCCCGCCCAAGAGGCGTGCCTTTGTGGCATGTTCAAGCGCTTCGCGCGAGCATGGTTCCAAGAAGCAGACGCCCCTCGCCAGGCGGGGCTTGCGGGGGCTGGCGCCGCGGCGCAGTGTGGGTGCTGTTCCTCGACGGCATCCCCAACTGCGCGGCGGATCTCGACGGCGACGGGGATATCGACGCCGAGGATTTCTTCGGGTATCTGGACCTGTTCGCGGCAGGGTGCTGATGACGCGCCGCTGCCTGATGTCCGCAGCACCGGGTGCGGGAGGAACTCAAAAGTTCAGAAATGCACCGACCGCTCAGAGCAGCGGTCGGTGGCACGGGATACAGCCGATTTCAAGGTTCAGCCGAACAGGTTATTGCGGAGGATGCAGCGCATCGCGCTGACGGCGTCGCGCCAGGTGATCTTCTTGCCCTCGGCGTAGATGCACCCGTGGAAGGACGACGTTCGGTTCCCGTATAATGTTCTCGACCGAAGTATGGGTGACTGATTCGGTCGGACAAGGGGGAACGTCATGAAACGTTCGTGGAATCCGCTGGGCTGGCTCGGGCTCCTGGGCCTGCTGGGAATACTCGGTTTCGTCGGGAGCGGTTTCGGGTATCTGGGATTTCTGGGATTCCTGGGGTTTCTCGGCTTTGCAAAGAGGCCGGGCAGCCAGGAGTCGTGACTCCGGGTGCGAAGCGCCGGCGAGTCGTTCGGCGTCTCAGCCGAAGAGGTTGTAGCGGAGGATGCAGCGCATCGCGCTGACGGCGTCGCGCCAAGTGATCTTCTTGCCCTCGGCGTAGGTCCTGCCGGAGTAGCGGACGCCGACCTCGAAGATGCGGAGCGAGCGCGTGGTGTCGCCATCTGTGATGCGCATCTTGGAGAGGCGGGCGATGATCTCGGGTTCGAGGCCGAAGCGGTTCTCGTTGATCTCCAGGCGGGCGAAGACCTCGCGAGTGAAGGCCTTGGAGCAGCACTCGATGTCTGTGAGGTTGAGGTTCGTCAGGATGTTCGAGGTGGTGGTGATGAGGCGGTTGCCCAGGGCGTGCCAGTAATACAGCACGCGGTGGGACTGGCCGATGAAGCGCGAGCCGATGACGGCGTCGGCGTCGCCGGCGAGGATGGGCGCGAGGATGGTTGCGTGGTCGGCGGGGTCGTACTCGAGATCGGCGTCGTGGATCAGCACGATGTCGGCTTCGATCTCGGACGCCGCGTCGAGGGCGGTGCGGATCGCGCGACCCTTGCCCTGGTTGATCGCGTGATGGATTGCGGTGATGTCATCGCGCTGGGCGAGGCGGTCGATAATGTCGCCCGAGGAGTCGGTCGAGCCGTCGTTGACGAGGATGATCTGGCGTTCGAGGGGGTCGGCGTCGCTGGTTGTGGGCGGTGCGGTGGCGTCGAGGCGGTCGATGGCGCGTTGCAGGAGGTCCTGCTCGTTGTAGACCGGGATGAGGATTGCCAGGCGCATCGGGTGGTCTCGAATCCGTGGCGGGGACTCGCGAGCTTACGCCCGCGGGTGTGACAGGGCGAGGATCCGCCGCTGGGGGCTGGAGAGGGCCAGGCCGTGGAGCTGGTTGGGCGCGACCCAGCGACGCCCCGCGACGGCGAGTCGCGCCCCGGGGCGCTTGGAAGCCTCGTAGACGACGAAGCTCAGATCGCGGTGGGTTGTCTGGAACTTGAATCTGGAATGCTCGCGCACGCCGGCGATGGCGAGCGAGGCCCGGAGCTCTCGGGGGCTCGGCGGGCGATCGGGGCGTTCGATGGTCGGGGCCTGGTGCATGGCCGACCAGAGGCCGGTGTCTGGACGCTGCTCGATGAGCAGTCGTCCGCGCGGGTCCTTGACGACGACGCTCGCGCAGTACACGGGCGTTCTGCGGGCGGCGGGTCTGGGGCGCGGGATCGAGCCGGTCAGGCCCTTGGCGTGGGCGAGACAGCTCGATCGCAGGGGGCATCGGTCGCACTTGGGTGCGCGCGGCGTACAGATGAGAGCGCCCAGTTCGATGAGGGCCTCGTTGAGGATGCCCGATCCTGGAGTTGGTTTCGGGGAATCGGGTGCGTTGGTGGTCATGTGAAGAGCCATTGCCTGCTCGCGTGCCCAGCGGAGCGTTGATGGGGCATTGGGGTCGGCGTCGTGGGCGGAGAGGCGCTGGAGGACGCGTTGGACATTGGTGTCGACCGCGGGGATGGGCAGGTCAAAGCAGAGGCTGGCGATTGCGCCGGTGGTGTAATCGCCCACGCCGGGCAGGGCACGGATGGCGCGAGGGTCGGGCGGGAGGTTGGCGGCGTGGTCGCGGGCGATCGCGCGGGCCGCCGCGTGCAGGTTGCGGGCCCGGCGGTAGTAGCCCAGGCCGGTCCAGGCGGAGAGCACGTCTGATTCGTCGGCTTGGGCGAGCGATTCGATGGTCGGGAATCGTCGCATGAATCGTGGATAAATATCGAGGACACGTGAGACCTGGGTCTGCTGGAGCATGAGTTCGCTGACCAGGACGGGATAGAGCGGGCGTTGTCCTGCGGGGGCCGCTCGCCACGGGAGGTCGCGGGCGGAGGCGGCGAACCAGGCTCGCAGCGAGCGGGCGGGTTCGGACAGAGGGCGTGAGGGATTGGGTTCGCTTTGGCGGGGTCGTGGGGGTCGCGTTGGGCGGATCATCGTCGTCACGGTACGGATGTTTGCGGGAAATGGCCTCCGGCGGGCGTTGGACCGATAGACTGCCTTAGAGACTCTTTGCAGGGTACATCATTGGGAACGTTAGTCGATCGAGTTCAGGACCTGCTTCGGCGGATCAGCTCCAACCCCTGGGAGGTGCTGATCGAGCTGCTGGTGATCGGTGCGATCGTGTGGCTGGTGGTTCGGTTTGTGAAGGGGACCAGGGCCGCGGGGGCGCTTCGCGGGATCCTGGTGCTGTTCGTGCTGCTGATCGCCGGGGCGGTGTTTCTTCGGGTCCTGGGCGGGCAGGAGGCGTTTCCTCGTCTGACGTATCTGACGACGGGGCTCTTGGGAGTCGGCGTGCTGGCGTTGATCGTGGTGTTCCAGCCGGAGCTTCGGCGGGCGTTGATCCGTCTGGGCGAGGCGCTGAGTCACGCGCCATTCATGCGATCGGACAGCGTGGGGACCGCGGCGACGATCGACGCGATCGTGGAGTCGTGCGCGTACCTGGGCAAGGCGAAGTTCGGCGCGATCATCGCGGTCGAGCGGAAGATCGGGCTGGCGGGCCTGATTGAGGGCGGGACGGTCTTGGACTCGGAGGTGAGCTCGCGGCTTTTGCAGACGATCTTCTTTCCGGGCTCGGCGTTGCACGATCTGGCGGTGCTGGTCCGGGGTGATCGGATGCACGCGGCGGGGGTGCAGCTGCCGCTGGCCGAGCCCGAGGAGATGCCCAATCCGTCGTTCGGGTCTCGCCATCGGGCTGCGGTCGGGCTCACCAAGGAGTGCGACGCGATCGTGATCGTGGTGAGCGAGGAGACGGGTCGGATCCGGATCGCCGAGCGCGGTCGGCTGAGCGGCGCGATGACACCCGAGGAGTTGCGCGAGGCGCTGATCGAGCGGCTTGTGGGAAGCTCGGACGCCGGCGAGAGTTCACAGAGCGACACGGCGGTGTTCGAGGAATCCGGGGGCGACGAGGAGACCGAGGGCGACGAACCGATCCAGAAGATCGCGCCCGAGCAGCACCTGTCAGCGGGGTGAATCGATGGGCGAGCGATTGCGAACCTTGGGCGTCGTTTCTGTTATCACGCTGTTGATCTGGGTGTTCGCCGAGGGCGAGAGCCTGCGGAGTTTGAGCGTGTCGGTGCGGGCGCGTGTGGAGAGCGGCTCGGCGGATCTGGTGGTCTCGCTGAGTGACGATGAGGCCTGGGACGGGACGATCGAGGTGCGGATTGACGGGCCGACGGCGCGTCTGAACGCGGTGCGGGCCGAGCTTCGGCGGACGGAGATCGTGGAACTGACGATCCGCGAGGTGGGGACCGATGGCGGGGTGATTCGCCTTGGCGAGGCGTTGCGATCGCATCCGATCTTTCGCGAATCGGGCGTTTCGATCGTGAGCACGGATCCGGCGACGATTTCCATCGACGTTGATCGGCTGGTGCGGCGCGAGGCGCGGGTCGTTGTTGATTCTGGGGGCGTGCCGGTGCGGGGGCTCGCGCAGCCGGTCCCTGCGAGCGTGACATTGCTGGTGCCCGAGCGTGTGAACGCCGGTCTGGGCGATCAGTTCGTGCTCACGGTTCGGCTCCACGACGACATGGTTCAGGGGCTCGCCGCGGGGCAGGCGCAGACGATCTTCAATATCCCCGTGGAGCTTCCCGAGGGGATGGAGGAGCTAGCGGAGGTGCTCGGCGAGCTTCCGTTAGTGAATGTTCGCCTGACGCTGGTGGCGCGGCGCGAGGCGCAGACGATGGCGACGGTCCCGGTTGTGGTGAGCATGCCCAGCGTGATCTCGGATCAGTATGTTGTGCGCCTTGCGGATGAGGATCAGTTCCTGAACTCGCTGGAGCTTCGCGGGCCGGTGGGGATCTTTGAGCGGGTGGGTCCGGGCAAGCAGTACACGCCGAGGATCGATGTGTTCCTGATGCCGGATTTGCTTTCGGCGCAGGTTGCAAGCGACGGGAGTGAGGTCGAGGTTACGGTGACCGGGACACTGAGCGGGGTGCCTGCGGGAGTTGAACTGACCCAGGAGCTCGGGGCGATCCGGGTGTTTGTTCGGCGGCTCGGGGTGGAACCGATCGAGGCTCCCGACGGCGAGGGCTGAGGGCGGGTAGTCGCTCGCTCGGCATTGGAGCGGGTGCAATCAACGTGTAGCGTCTCGGGGCGAGCGGCCCGACCACAGGCCCGACCGTGAGGGAGGGCGCCTACCCGTTCTTCTCACCCTTCCATACTCCATCTCTGAACCGGCCAACACCCCTGGATAGCCTCAATCGCGCAGGTGGGACGAGGCTTGGAAGGAGCGGTAGGCGCCCTCCCTCAC
>CBDVAM010000171.1:0-6409 GCA_965371965.1 uncultured Phycisphaerales bacterium | reverse complement strand
TCGTAGCTGGCGCTAATTATGTGACGGAAATTCGCGAGAAAAACGGGGAGTTGCCGTGATGGCGGAGGATTTCGAGGGTAACGAGAGCCTCGACGACGCGGAGGCAGGGTCTTCTTGCACCTCGGGCGACCCGCCCACGCCGCCTACTTCCGGCATGACGGACAGTCCCCATCGATCCGCACGGTGAACCCGGGCACCGCCATCACCGAGTGCGGCGCTCGGCGTGTGCAGGTTCAGGGTTTCGGGCGGGCCAATGGGCATCGACCCCGGACGATCGTCCTGCTACGCTGAGCCCGCCCGCCGGTAGAAGCACCGGTCGCATGTCTGGAAGGAGCGCGGATGCGTCGATTCACGTTGTCGTTGTGCCTGGTGGCGCCCCTGGCCGCAAACTCGCTCGCTCAGCCAATTGAAAACCGCAAGTTCGCCCAGGAGGACAAGTTCCGCCAGCTCGAAGAGCTCCTGCCCGGGGCCAACGACTATCGGACCGCCTCTGGCGCGCCGGGGCACCGCTACTGGCAGCAGCAGGCCGACCATCTGATCGACGTGACGCTGGACGAGAACACCCGGCGGATCACCGGCTCAGAGCGGATCACCTACCACAACAACTCGCCGGACGCGCTGGATTATCTCTGGGTGCAGATCGACAACAACTGGTTCGCGCCCACCGCCGAGGCGACACTGATCGGCACCACGGGCGAGATCGACGAGTTGTCGTTCGACCGCCTGCGATCGACCCTCGCCCGCCGGACTTTCGATGGCAGCGTGGATATCTCGCGGGTCGAGGATTCCCAGGGGCATCCGCTCGAGCACACGATCAACGGGACGATGATGCGCGTCGATCTGGCGACGCCCCTGCGCTCAGGCGAGCGGTTCGGCTTCGACATCGACTGGACCTACATCGTCAACGATTCGAGCGAGGTTCGGGCGAGGACCGCCGCGGAGTATTTCGAGGACGACGGCAACTGGATCTTCGAGATGGCCCACTGGTTCCCGCGGATGGCGGTGTATTCCGACGTCGAGGGCTGGCACAACAAGCAGTTCCTCGGTCGCGGTGAGTTCACGCTCGAGTTCGGCAACTATGAGGTCCGCCTCACGGTTCCCGCCGACCACATCGTCGCGGCGACCGGCGTGCTCCAGAACCCCGAGGACGTGCTCACCAGCGCGCAGCGGAGCCGCCTGGTCGAGGCCCGGACCGCCGACAAGCCGATGTTCATCATCACGCCCGATGAGGCGGTGGCGAACCAGTCGGACAAGCAAGAGGGCACGAAGACCTGGGTGTTCAAGGCCGAGAACGTGCGAGACTTCGCCTGGGCTTCCAGCCGCAAGTTCATCTGGGACGCGCTGGGCACAATGGTGGGCGACAACGAGGTGATGGCGATGAGCTATTGGCCCATCGAGGGCGAGCCGCTCTGGAGCCGCTACTCGACCCACGCCGTCGCCCACACGCTCGACGTCTATTCCAAGTTCACCTTCGACTATCCCTACCCCGTCGCCATCAGCGTCAACGGGCCCGTCGGCGGCATGGAATATCCCATGATCTGCTTCAACGGCCCTCGCCCCGAAGAAGACGGCACCTACAGCGAGCGCACCAAGTACGGCCTCATCGGCGTCATCATCCACGAGGTCGGGCACAACTATTTTCCCATGATCGTCAACTCCGACGAGCGCCAGTGGACGTGGATGGACGAGGGGCTCAACACGTTCGTGCAGTATCTCGCCGAGCAAGAGTGGGAGGACGAGTATCCGTCGCGCCGGGGCGAACCCTCGAAGATCACCGGCTACATGGTCAGCGAGAACCAGGTGCCGGTGATGACCAACTCCGAGTCGCTCTTGCAGTTCGGGCCCAACGCGTATTCCAAGCCCGCGACGGCGCTGAATATCTTGAGAGAGACGGTCATGGGTCGCGAGCTCTTCGATAGCGCGTTCAGGGCATACGCCCGGAGGTGGATGTTCAAGCGCCCCATGCCCGCGGACCTGTTCCGCACGCTTGAGGACGCGTCGGCGGTCGATCTGGACTGGTTCTGGCGCGGCTGGTTCTATACCACCGACCACTGCGATATCTCCATCAAGGGCTTTACCCATCTGACGCTCAAGACCGGCGACCCGAGCATCGACAAGGCCCTGGACCGCGCCGAGCGCGACGCCGAGCCCGAGACGCTGAGCCACATGCGTAATGAAGAACTGGCCAAGCGATCCGATCGCTTCCCCGAGCTGCTGGATTTTTATAATGAGTACGACGAGCTGGATGTGACGCCGCTGGACGTGGAGAAGTTCGAGGAGATGCTCGCCGATCTGGAGCCCTGGGAGCGCGATATGCTGGATAGCAATCTGCACTTCGCGGTGGTGGATTTTGAAAATCTCGGCGGGCTGGTCATGCCGGTGATCCTCGAATTGAACTTCGAGGACGGCACCAGCGAGGAGATGCGGATCCCTGCGGAGATCTGGCGTCAGAACGCCCAGGGGTTCTCCAAGATGCTGATCACCGAGAAGAAGATCGTGGAGATCGTGCTCGACCCGCACCTGGAGACCGCCGACGCGGACCTGAGCAACAACGTCTACCCGCCCAGGCCCAGCGAGAGCCGGTTCAAGCTGTTCAAGCGCGAGCAGGAGAAGAATCCGATGCAGATTTTGAACGAGCGGAAGTAGTCAAACTGGATCTTCCGCGTTCCGGTGATAGTTCAGAGCCAAGTCAGAGCTCTATCAAGGGGCGGCAAGTGCCATCAGGGAATATGAGAGCATTCGCACTGTGGCTCTCCGTTCCGATTCTGGCAGTTCTGGTGGTGCTTCAGTTCCTCTGGGGTCGCTCACTCGCCGAAGATGGTCTGTGGGGGGGGCCAACTCCAGAGTGAGCGGTCTTTGGTCCAATGGCATTTTGGTTCGTCGTGGATCTCGGTTGTTGCGTGTTGACTATCAAGGACTTTGGGCGACCGGAGATGTTTCGGGGAATCTTGCTGCTCTCGATTTCTGTACTCGGCACGTTCGTTGCTGGGAATGTAGTCACGGGTTTTCTGCAGGTTGTCTAGGCTCGATGGTGCTCCAAGGGATGCTCCATGATCGTCACGTTTGCAATCTCACTGGTTACCGCTCTCGCCGCGCACCCCTTCCACGAGACCCTCACCCAGTTCGAGCACAACGCCCACAACGGGACCCTCGAACTCGCCCTCCGCATTGACGCCGTCGACCTCGAACAGATGGTCGAGCGTTGGCTCGCAGAGAGGGTCAATCTCGAGACCGATGTCCGTGCCGAGCGGTCCATCGAGCTCTGGCTCCGCGAGCGCCTCAGCGCCCAGCTCTCCACCGGCGAGCGAGCCGCGTTCGCCTGGGTCGGGTACGAGTTCGACGGGGCCTTCTGTTGGATCTATGTCCAGTTCGAGGTTTCCCCGGAGGCCGAGTGGCTCGACCTCGCCCACATCGTCCTGTTCGACTGGCACCCTTCGCCGACCAACACCATCGTCGGGCTCGCCAAGAACAGTGGGCAGTCCTACGCGACGACCCTCGAGCAACCGATCGCCCGGATCCGTCTCACAGGCGAGGGCGAGACCCGAATATGGTGGCGGGTCGTTATCGAGCTCGCTGTAGCGGTGTGGCGCGCGATCCAGGCCCAAAGTAGGGGAATCTAAGCCCCTTTGGTTTCCACCGGCGCCTCGTCGAGCGCGGCGTCCGCTTCGTCCAGCTCTTCGACTGGGGCTGGGATACCCACGGCACCGGCCCGACAGACGACATCATCACCCAACTCCCCCTGAAGTGCAAGCAGACCGACCGACCCGCGGGGGTCCTGATTAAGGACCTCAAACGCCGGGGCCTGCTCGATGAGACCCTCGTCGTCTGGTCCGGCGAGTTCGGGCGCACCTGCATGAACGAAGAGCGCGACGGCTCGAAGTTCCTCGGACGCGATCATCACCCGCACTGCTACACCATCTGGATGGGCGGCGGGGGGATCAAGGCGGGAATCGTTCACGGCGAGACCAACGAACTCGGCTCACGCATCGACTCGGGCGCGATCCACGTCCACGACCTCCAGGCAACCATCCTGCACCAGCTCGGCATCGACCACGAGAGGCTGACCCACCGCTTCCAGGGGCGAGACTTCCGCCTGACCGACGTGCATGGGCGCGTGGCGCACGAACTGCTCGCCTGACCATCGCTCAGCCGCTGAGCACCAGGAACGTCGCCCATCCGCCGATCGCGTGCAGCAGCCCAACGCCGAGGAATACGCCGATGGCGATGCGCCACTGCGCGCGCCGGGAGCGTCGTTGGAAGGCCCGCCGATCGCGGACGAGGCTGAAGAGCCCGGCGGCGCTCACGATCGCCAGAAACGCCAGTGCGATCCCGATGAACATGATTCGAGGTGGTGGGGCGGTGCCGGCGTTGAACATCGCTACGCCGAATAGGATCAACGTCACCACGTCGAATCCCAGCGCCATCGCGAAACTCGCAAGCGCGAGCGACCACGCACCGTGCTGGAGGTTGGGGCTCGTGATCGACAGCGCAAGTGCCGCGCCGCACTCCGGGCAACAATCGCTCGGAGCATCGCGCAGGTTGTACGAACAGATCGGGCAACTCGCATCCCGCCCGCTGAGCCACGCTGTCACCTCACGCCGCTCAACCGACATCGGCTCGGCCGGCGTGCCGCTCGCCTCGTCTGGCGTACCCGCATCGCTCATCGGATGAAGCGCATCCGCCCGAAATCCGGCACCGGGATCTTCCCCCGCCATTGCAGCGACGGGAAGTAGACAAAGAACGCCTTGCCGATCAGCAGCTCTCGCGGCACGATGCCCGGCGAGCCGGGATTGAACTCGTGGTCCACCCACGGGTCGATCGTTGTCATCAGGCGCGAGTCCTGGCTGCTCGCGCTGTTGTCGCCGCAGACGAAGAACTGATCGGGCCTGAGCGTGACGACGCTCGACGGGTGTATCGCCCGAGCCGGCATGCCCGCGATCACCGCGGGCTGGATGTACAGATCGCGCCAGACGCCGGCCCGATGGATCGTCACCGGCGAGCCCTCGAACGACCACGCCAGTTCGGGACTCGTGTAGTTCCGTGCGGTATAGAGCACCGAGGGCTGTTGCTCGATGTTGTCCATGCCCAGCCCGGTCGCGAACGTGACGCGCTGAGCTGGATTCCAGTCGTACGCCCCCGCATCGCTTCCCCCGGCGACCCGCCGCCCATCGACGAACAGATACAGCGCCTGATCGACGTGCCAGAACTCGATCGTCGTGACCTTGTTCTTGGTCGCACCCCCGGCGACAGGCTGGCGATCGATCTCTCGCCACGTTCGGCCACCCTGGTCGGCCCGCATCTCGATCACGGCCTCGCCCCCGCCGACTCGCCCGCGGAACAGGTGGCCCCGCGTGCGCAGCGTCGCCGTCGCGGCTAGTCCGTCGCCATCGGGCCGCACCGACACAAGCGTGCGGATGTCGGAGTTGGGCATCACCGATGTGGTGTTGCGCTGCATCGATCCGTTGGCAAGTTCGATGTGCTGGTTCACCCGTGTGTTTGTCTCGTTGTAGTGCACAAAGTCGGTGATCGGCCAACCCTCGCTGTCCCAGGTGAGCAGGCTCGAACCGCCGGACTCATGGCGATATACCCCGTCGCCCGGATAACTCCAGCCGTCACCCTGCCACGGTGCCACGAAACTGGTCCCCGGGCCGATGGGCGTGTACCGGCTGTCAAACACCGTGTACCACAGGTCGCGCTGCACCCGCTCAGACTTGCGACCGATCCGCCAGCCCTCGCCCTCCCACTGATTCCCGCTGCCGCCGACCTCCGCGGGGCGCGTGAACACGTCGCCATCGACCAGCGCGATCTGCTCGCCCGGCAGCCCGATCAGCCGCTTGATGTAGTTCTCATACGGGTTGGTCGGGTTCTTGAAAACCACGACGTCGAAGCGCTCGGGGTTGAAGACCTGGTACAGGTATTTGAGCACGAAGATCCGATCGCCGCCGCGCCGCGGCACATCGCTTTGGCTCATCCGGATCTCGCCCGCCCCGCCGCTGAGCGCCGAACCCGTGCCCGGCACGCCGACCGAGACCGGCCCCTGAAGAGACTGGCCCTGGATCTTCTTGGGCACCTGGCGGGTTTCTGGGTCGGCGTAGTGCCAAGGCCCGACCGACCAGTCCTCGCCGGTCTCGGGCGATTGGAATCGCATGTGCATGCCCAGCAGCGTTGGGGCCATCGAGCCGGTCGGGATCACGAACCCCTCGACGACGAACCCGCGAAAGGACAGAGCCATCGCGAACGCGATCATCAGGCTCGTGAAGATCTCCTTGAGTCCGCCGTCGGGCTTTTCGTGCTCGGCCATTGGCTAAGGGTACGCGCGGCCCGCCGATCGTGTTCAATCACGACCAACCCGACACGCCGACTCAGGATCCACCAGATGTCGGCGTGTCCGAACCCGATCCCGAGCCTC
>CBDVAM010000170.1:0-6496 GCA_965371965.1 uncultured Phycisphaerales bacterium | reverse complement strand
GTGGTGAATCCTGCTTTTCGCTCTTGACCCTCTCGTGGTCCAATCCTGCTTTGCTCTGTGGTGAATCCTGCTTTTCGCTCTTGACCCTCTCGTGGTCCAATCCTGCTTTGCTGATTTGTCGCTTTTCGTTTTTCGCGTTCTACTCTCCCCCGTGGCCAAGCGCACCAAGAAACCCAAGCCCCCCCGCGAGATCCCTCTCGAAGATTCCCCCTACAAGCCCTACGAGCGCGCCCCGCACCTCGCCGACATCATCGCCCAGGATCGCGCCCTCGCCGTCCTCGACGCCGCCGTCAAGTCCGCCCGCGTCCACCACGCCTGGATCTTCCAAGGCCCCCAGGGCGTCGGCAAGTTCTCAACCGCCCTCGCCCTCGCCCGCGTCTTGCTCGATCCAACATCCAAGCCCGACCTCGTCGGGCTCATCCGCCCCGATCCCTCAAGCCAGACCCAGCGTCTGATCGACGCCGCCGGCCATCCCGACCTGCACGTCATCCGGCGCACCCTTGCTGTTTACAGCCGCAAGCAGCAGGTCCGCACCGCCAAGCAGGTCAACATCCCCCTCGAGGTTGTCAGGGAGTTCCTTCTCGAGCCCGCCGCCCGCACCCGCATGCTGTCTGGCGACAGCCCCGCCCACAAGGTGCTGATCGTCGATGACGCCCACCACCTCGCGCCCGCCGCCCAGAACGCCATGCTCAAGACCCTCGAGGAACCCCCGCCCGGCACGGTCATCATCCTCATCACCAGCCGCGAATCCCGCCTGCTCACAACCGTCCGCAGCCGCTGCCAGCGGGTCGCCTTCGCCCCCCTCGAACAGCCGGCCATGCAACAGGTCCTCAGCGCTCAGGGCATCGAGCCCGACCCCTGGCTCCTCGACATGGCCGACGGCTCGCCGGGCGAGTTGCTGCGAATGACAAGCCTTGGTCTGGCGTCATGGCAGGAGGTCATCGAGCCCCTGCTCGGCGACCTTGTTCGCGGGCGCTACCCCGTCACCTTCGCCGGCGACACCGCCGCCCTCATCGACACAGCCGCCAAGGCCATGGTCGAGGGCGACCCGCGTGCGAGCAAAGAATCCGCCAACCGCGAGGCCGTCGCGTTCCTGTTCCGCATCATCGCCAAGCGCACGCGCTCTGCGATGCTCCAAGCCCCCAATCAAGCCGAACGCTGGGCCGACGCGACCCAGGCCCTCCGCGAGGGCGAGACCCTGATCTCTCAGAACGTCCAGACGCTCTTCGCGATGGACCGCCTCGCGCTCGCGCTCCACGAGTGCATGCACCCCGTCCCGCGCTCGCCTGAGAGAGACAACCACACCGAGATCACCCGGTGGTGTCCGGGCATCTCCGCGCAAAGCCCTGATTCTGGTTCTTCGACCGGGTGAATCGCCGGCTAGGCCTCAAAGCTCAAGCTCGTCTTCGGCCCGCCCTCGTCCGTCTGATCCAGCCCCCGCTCCTTGGCAAGCTGGTCCATCAGCATCACCCAGGTCTCTCTCTCATACTCGAGCACCTCGATCACCTTCGTGAGCCGCTCGCCGTCCCGCTCCACCCCCAGCGCCATCAGCTCGCGATACAGGAACGCGTACACGGCTCGCACCTGATCGGCGAGCTCCGGGTCCGGCTCATCGCGGATCGTCGTCAACAGCTCCGACACGATCGCTCGGCACTGAGAGATCCCGCTGACCGCGCCCTCCACGTCATCGCGTTCGATCGCCTCGTGCCCCTGGCTCGCGAACCGAATCGCCCCATCCAGAAGCATCAGTCGGAGCTCCTCGGGCGACGCCGTCATCACCCGCACCCGCAGATACTCTTCGCTCGCTCTTTGGTGTATTTGTGTGCTCATGCGGCGGCTCTATCGGTCCCCTCTTGTACCCACTTGAATGCCCATCATCCGCCCATTTGCAACATCGACCGCGACTGCGATTGCAAGAGCGCGATCGTCTGCTCCATCACCAGGAACTTGCGTGACAGGACCTCGCGCTTCTGTTCCAGCCGGATGTTGAACGCGTCCACCCGCCCCTCCTGGAGCTTGATCTGGCTGTCCAGCGATTTCTTGCGAATCGTGAGCACGCCGTCGATCGAGTCCACATAATCCTTGGTCAGCTCCTCGAGCATGCCCGCGATGCCCAGCGCGCTGAAGTGGTCGTCGGTGTCGGTATTCTTCACGAAGATGCCCGGCGCAACCTCGATATACTCCTCACGCTTCTCTAAATCGCGCGTCTCGAACAGCGCCGCTACCGACGCATAGTCTTCGTCCATCGCCTCGCGCAGGCGGTCCTCATCGATCTCCAGCCTGCCGCCCTCGCCGACAGTGATCCCGACATCCAAGAGCCGCGTGAACTGCCCTGTCAATCCCTGCGCCTCGCTATGCACCAGGTTGATCAGCGTCTGCTTCAGCCGCAACGCCGTCGGGTCGTTCAGCAGCACCCCGCGCTCTTCGGTCTCGGTCACGAACCGCGTCTGAAAATCGATCCGCTCGATCAAAGTGTTGAATGCATCCACGAACGACTGGATCTCGCTCTCGACCTTGTCGCCGTCCCGGCTGATCGTCAGCGTCACCGGATCATCGCTCACGCTCAAGAGATCGATCGACACCCCCTGGACCACGTCATCCAGCGAGTTGGTCGCGCTTCTCAGCAGCACCGCCTTGGCCGGGTCGCTCGATCCATAGAACACCCGCGCGTCCTCGCCCTCCTCCAGCACGCTCAGCCCGAGGTCAAACCCCTTCGTATCCAGCACAAACCGCCCCTCGCGTCCGCTCGATCGCGAGACAATGCTCAGGCGGAATGGCGACCCGTCCGAGCCATCGTTGATGATCGACGCCGTCGCTTGCCCGCCGGCGTCGTTGATCTTCAGCACCATGTCATCGAGCGTGTCCCCGGCCTCGAACTCGATCTCTGTCTCCAGGCTCCCGTCGATGAAGTTGTCCGAATCGGTCCCCGTTGCCTCACCCTCGATCCTCATGTTCTTCGCGACCGATCCGGTCTCGTCAGCGACCCGAATCGCAAGCCCGCCCGCGGCAAAGTCCGGATCCTCGCGGATCACGATCCCGTCGCCGGTGTCGTTGATCCCCGCCACGATCCGCACACCCTGCGCACTGGCGATCGAGTTGATCTCGCTGATCATCTGATCGACGGTCTTGGTATCGGTCCCGATGTCGATGATCGCCGACACCCCGTTCCCGTCGGTAACCCTGAACGTCCCCGTCCCCACGCCCCTGGCGTTGTTGAACTCGCTCAGCAGGGTATTGAGCGTGACATACGCGTGCTCCAGATCCCCGCCGCGCACCGAATCAGCCGCCACGCCCCCGACATCGGTCGCGATGCTCAAGGAGTCCGCGCCGTCGCCGGTCACGATCAGATTGCTGCCGCCCCCGGTCGTGTCGCTCAGCAGCAGCCCCGTGCCCGCGTCGTTGAACGACGCGACGATCTTGCCCCCGTTCGCCCCGTCGTCGTTGATCGTGCTCAGGATGTCGCTGATCGTCTCGGCACCGCTCAGATCCACGCTGATCACCGTGCCGTCGCGCGCGGTGATCGTCATCAACCCGTCTCCCGCGCCGAGCCCCGACCTCCCGTTGAGGTTCGCCACGAGCGTGCCGTTCATGTCGGCGATCAGCCGCCCCCCCGAGATCAGCGTCGTCGCGTCATAGGTTCCCGCGGTATCGAACCCCAGGTCCTGGCCCGTCGTGCCGTCCCCCTTCTCGATGATCGAGATATCCAACGCCTCGGAGCTGGAAATCTCGATCCGACCCTCGCTGTTGACACTCGCCGTAAACGTCGCCGAAATATCCACATCCGCCTCGATCAGGTCCAACGCCGCGTTGATCCGCTCGACGACCTCTCCGATCGTCGTCGGTGCCGCCTCCAGCAGCTCAAGGGCAGCGTCGTACACGCCCCCGATATTCACCGTCGCGCTCACCGGGTCATTCACACCGTCGTCAATGCTGATCGTGAAATCGAACCGGGTCTCCCCGACCGTTTCACTCACGAACACGCCGTTGCCGTCGTTCAACTGACTCAGCAGGCTTGCGTCCGCCAGCACGTACACATCCGCTCCCGCGAACACGTCCACGCTCCCATCGCTGTCGGTGTCCAGCCCCAGATCCGTCGCGGTCGTCGAGCCCAGCGAGTTCGCAATCGTCACGGTCTGGCCCGAACCCGATCGCACCACAAAGTGCCCGTCGGCGACCGTTGCCGTCACGTCGATCCCCGCCCCGTTGATCACATCCAGCACGTCCTGGACCGTCCCGACCCGCGACAGGTCGATCTCCGTCGGGTCGCCATCCAGCGAGATCGAGATCTTCCCCCGGTTGATCCCCTCGCCCCCGTTGAGCGCCGCGAGCTCGATATCTCGATCAAGCCTCGCCTCGTCAGACTCGAACGTGAACGACCCCGCGCCGATCGGCGACACGTCCCGATCCGCGAACCCCTCGCTCAAGAGTTGCCGCGTCGTCACCAGCCGATCGACGATGAAGTCATACGCCCCCGGCACCGCCGACGTGCCCGCCGTCGCGCGCAGCACGTCTTCATCCGAACTCACCGCCCGATTGCTGCTAAATATCTTGTTGAGCCGGAAGTTCGACGCCGCGGTCTTCAGCGACCCCAGCCGCGAGTTCAGATCCAGAAACGCCGACTGCTGGATCTGCAACTCGATGATGCGGCGCTGCATCAGCACCCTCGGCCTCGCCTCGATCGCCAGCAACTGGTCGATCAGCGTCCGGGTGTCGATCCCGCTGAAAATCCCCACGCCCGTGCTAATTCCACTCATACGGCCTCCACTCAAAGAATCCGCAACGGATATCGGCACAATCACCCCGTGAGTCCGCACAACGCCGAACGATCCCTCCCAGCCCGCCTAACCTGATGGACCCACAACGCCGATAGAAACCCCGAAGGAAGGATCGAGCACCAAAGTCCGGGCCGTCGCCGGTACCTTGGGTGCCCTCACGCTCGCGTCGGTCATATGGGGAATGTTCCTGGTCTTTGGCGGCCACCAGGCACAATGGGGCACCTTCGGCTTCGAACTCGTCATTACAGCGTCCGCGGTCTTCGCCGCCCTCTTCGCCCTCGCACTCCTGCCCCCACACGCCCCAGGCCTCACCCTCGCCTGCATCGCCGGCTCGATCCTCATCAGTACCGGCCTGGGCTTGGTCGCCCTTGGCTTCGCCCCCTCCGAGGTGATCCGCCACCCCCTCTTTCTCGTCAGATTCATGCTCGTCGCCGGCTTCACCCTCCTCGCCGTTCTCACCACACTCGGCTCAAGCCCCGCCGCATGGAAGCAGCTCGTCCTCGGCGGACTCCTGACCATCTCCAGCATCGCGTTCATCGCAACCGGCTTCCTTACCACCTCCACCTGGCTCGTCGGCAGCGGCACCCGCCAAGTCATCCTCCTGGTCGTCTCCCTCGTCCTGCTCACCGCCCTCGCCGGCACCTTCTGCGTCGGCGTCCACCTCATCATCCGCGCCTTCGAGACCGCCACTACCCCAGCACAGAGCTGAGTCGCGCCCCCACGGAAATCTCACGACCCC
This sequence comes from uncultured Phycisphaerales bacterium, assembly GCA_965371965.1. GTDB lineage: Bacteria > Planctomycetota > Phycisphaerae > Phycisphaerales > UBA1924 > S146-42. The sequence continues at coordinate 982 of CBDVAM010000170.1, read as the reverse complement.
GGATCCCAACAAGGACCCAACACCCTTGTGGAGATCCCCATGCTCGGCATCGACTTCCTCTTCGTTCTCGGCACCGGCGTCCTGGGCGGCTTTATCGGTCTCATTGTCCTGCAATGGGCCTTGCGCCGGCGAACGAAGTCGCCCCAAACTCAGGCCACCGACATCCACGTCATCGCAGAGCGCGTCCAGGCCGTCGCCCGCCTCGTCGGCCTCGAAGTCTCGGCCAAGGAAATCGCGACCGCGAAGAAGGGCCTGAGCTGGCTCCCGCCGGCCATCCTCTCCCAGGCCCGCCTGGCGATGATCTTCCAGTTCGAGAAGCAGTACGCCGTGGACCTCTCGCTCATCGCCGCCGACGACGTCGAGGTCCTCGCCCCAGGCAAGTACCGCCTGCACATGCCAGAGATCGAAGGCACGCTCCGCCTCATCGACGTCTCGCCCTACGACATCCAGGACGGGCGCATCCTGGGCCTGCTCGACGTCATCCAGATGAACGCCGCCACGCAGAAGCAACTCATGGACCGCGCCCAGGACCAGGCCGCCAACCTCTTTGTGTCCAACGACCGGCGCTACCTCGCCGAGGCCCGCGCGAGCATCGAGCGCCAGCTCAAGTCCCTGCTCGCACTCTTCGACGCCGACGTCCAGTTTCTCTGGCCCACGCCCCATACCCAAGCTCAGCCCCAGCCCAGCCTCTCGCCCGTCGAAATCCAGCCCGCCCAGCGCCGGCTTCTTGAGCCCGCCCTCTCAGCCTGACGCACCCCTCCACACTCAATCCGGCTTCGTCACGACCACGCGGACCTCGAACCCCTCCTCGATCGATGCCACCGAAGCCGCGAGATCCCCCAGCGCACCGGTCAAGACCTCAATATCCGGTATCGCGTCCAGCCACGCCGGGCGAAAATCGTCCCACTCCTCCTCGAACCACTCCGCCTGCTGATCTTCATAGGCCTCGCTCATCTTGAAGAGATGCTCGAAGTACCGCTCG
>CBDVAM010000169.1:0-6537 GCA_965371965.1 uncultured Phycisphaerales bacterium | reverse complement strand
AGGCCCTGGCGCAAGCCTGGGCTTGATGGTCGCACCAATCGACATAGACGCCCAAGAACAAAGAGGAGCCCAGGCATGCGCCAGGGCCTCCATTCTCTCGATACAGTGCCCCTCGTGAATCTCTACCAATCCAGCTAAGGAGGCCACATGGCCCTCAAGTATGAAGCCCGACTGCTGACCCACCTCGCCGACGAGCGGTACGGCGAGCGCCACATCGCGCTGCTCGCCAAGGAGCTGCGCATCGACGATCTCGAAGACTTCAAGAAGGCGGTCTTCCAGCTCGCAGAAGAGGGCAAGCTCCTGCTTGATGAGCAGGGGCGGGCGAGCCTGCCGAGCATCGAGGATCTGCCCGAGGTGCTCGACGGCGAGTTTCGGCGTGCCCAGGCGGGATTCGGGTTTGTCGAGCTCCAACGCAAGACGCGCGAACGCTCCGTGTTTGTCGGGCCGCGAGATGCGGGCGATGCCATGAGCGGCGACACGGTCCGCGTGCGGATCTGGCGCGACAAGGGACGCGAGCGACGCGGCGACTTCCAGCAGAAGCAGTTCAAGGGCGAGATCGTCGAGATCCTCCAGCGCAAGCGGACGACGTTCAGCGGCGAGGTCATGAAGTCCGGCGGGCAGTGGCTGGTGCAGCCCGATGGCAAGATCCTCCGCGATCCGATCGTCGTGCGCGACGCCGAGGCCAAGAACGTCAAGCCCGGCGACAAGGTCATCGTGGACATCACCGATTTCCCTGAGGGGCGAGAGCTCGCCGAGGGCGTGATTTCCAAGGTGCTTGGCGAGGCCGGGATGCCCGATGTGGAGACCCACGCGGTGATCCTCGCCCACGACCTACCGGGAGAGTTTCCAGACTCGACGCTCGATCAGGCCCGCGAGCAGACGCGCCGCTACGAGACGGAGATCGCCACGTTTCTCGGCGGCGAGGCGCTCGAGGGGCGGGCGGATCTGACCGACGAGTTCATCTGCACGATCGATCCGCCCGACGCCAAGGATTACGACGATGCGCTGAGTATCACGAAGCTCAAGGACGGCTGGCGGGTGGGGATCCACATCGCCGACGTCGCGCATTTTATTGACCCCAAGTCGCCGCTGGATGTTGAGGCGAAGGACCGGGCGAACTCGTGCTACTTGCCGAGGCTTGTGATCCCGATGCTGCCGGAGATTCTGAGCAACGGCATCTGCTCGCTGCAAGAGGGCGTCGAGCGGTACGCCAAGTGCGTGTTCGTCGAGTATGACAAGAGAGGACGCGTGCGAAACGAGCGGTATTGCCAGTCGATCATCAAGAGCCGCAAGCGGATGACGTATCTCGAGGCCCAGGCGCTGATCGACGGGAATGAAGAGGAAGCCAAGAAGCACGCCAAGACCGAGGCCAACTACACGCCCGAGTTGATCGAAACGCTCAAGGAGATGAACGTCTGCGCCAAGGCGATCGAGCGCCGGCGCGATGAGAATGGCATGATCCATCTGGATCTGCCCGACGCCGAGCTCGTGTTCGATGATGACGGCAAGGTGATCGACGCCGTGCCCGAGGACGACGCGTACACGCACACGCTGATTGAAATGTTCATGGTGGAGGCCAACGAGGCGGTGGCGCGTCTGTTCGAGCGGTTGCATGTGCCGGTGTTGCGCCGGATCCACCCCGAGCCCACGCCGGGGGAGACCGATACCTTGCGAAAGGTCGCGACCGTCGCGGGATATCGCATCCCCGAGAACCCGACGCGTGAGGAGTTGCAAGGCTTGCTCAAAGCGACCTACGGCAAGCCCGCGGCGAGGGCCGTGCACATGGCCGTGCTGCGCACTTTGACCAAGGCCGAATACAGCCCGGCGCTCATCGGGCACTACGCGCTGGCGAGCAATGCGTACGCGCATTTCACCAGCCCGATCCGCCGATATCCCGACCTGACCGTACACCGGGCGCTGGCGGAATATCTCGGGCGAACCAATAACGGCGAGAACCCGCCCAAGAGCGACGACGCCTGGCAAGCCCTTGGCGACAAGATGATGGACGCCGATGTGTGCATTCCTGAAGAGGATCTGGTGGTGCTGGGTCGCCACTGCTCGATGCGCGAGACCGAGGCCGAGGCCGCCGAGCGCGAGCTGAGACAGTTCCTGGTATTACAACTGCTCGCCGAGAAGATCGGCGAGGTGCTCGACGGCGTCATCACCGGCGTCTCTACGCGCGGCGTGTTCGTACAGATTGATAAATACCTCGCCGACGGCATGATCAAGGCCGCGGACCTGGCGGGCGACACCACGCGCGACAATAAAATACCCAAATGGAAGATCGATGACCGCACGGGCGCGCTCATGGACGTGAACTCCGGCAGAGCGTACTCGATGGGCGATCGCGTGCGGGTGCGGATCGCGGCGGTCGATCTCGCGGCCCGCCAGATGGATCTGGTCATCGACAGCCCCGCCAGCCGGGCGGCGGGCAAGCCCAAGGCCGGGGGCCTCAAACTCGGGGGCGACCCGACCGGCGGGGGCATGGACGGCAGCAAGGGCGCAGGCTTCGGTGATATGAGCAAGATGACCGGCGGGCAGCGACGCAGCCGCAAGAGCAAGCAGCGGGATAAGGGGAAGAAGGATTATCGGAAGGACAAGAAGTAGGCGAGGACCGTCGGGGGATAGAGCAGGGCGGACAGATGATATCGAGTTGATCGCGGATGGCGTATGAAAAGAAAACCCCGCGTCGTCGACGCGGGGCCTTCGGATTCAGTGGAATGTCGCTTCGAGCGCGATCAGCGACGCCGGCGTGCCGCGACGAGGCCGCCCAGGCCCAGCAACGCGAGCGTGCCCGGCGCGGGAACGGCGAACTCGGCGCCCCAGTTGTTGCCGGCGGGAATGTCCGTGTTGACGGTCTGGAGCAAGTTCCCGCTGCGGTCGTACTGGTTGAGCGTGCTGCTGCGAGCGGTCCAGAGGGTGCCGGTGCTGGACTCGTACGCCAGCGCGTGCCCGTCGCCCTCGCTATGCCCGAAGAAGCCCAACTGGTTGCCGGCGAGGTCGAACTCATAGATGTTTGTGGCGGCAGAGATCCAGAGCGTTCCACGGTCGTGGTCATAGGTGATGCCGACGAACCGGCTGTCTCGCCCATCCGTCCCGACGTCAAAGAGCGCGATGCGGTTGGTCGAGTCGAGGTCGGCGCCGAGGCGGTAGACCGTGCCGCTTGAACCGAAGGCATTCCCGAGTTCGTAGCCAAAGGAGCCATCGGATGTGGCGTCGACGGCGTTGACAGCGCTATAGGGCACGGAGCCGCCGGTTGCGTTGCCGGCGAGATCGTACTCAAGGGAGTTGGGCTGGTTGCCGTTGTAGTCGCCGATCCAGACGGACTGGTTGACGGCGATGGGGTAGCCACGGACGTGGGTGTTGACCTGAGTGCCAATGCCCCCCTGGTACATGGTCATGGTGCCGCCGTCGCCGTTGGTGGTGTACAGAACCTCGGTTTGGGCGCTCGCGCTTGCGGCCAGACCACAAGCGGCACCAATCAGAGCGGTACGAATCTTCATCGTCTTGTCCCCCACCAACTCCGGATTCCTCCGGAGAGCATGACTCTCAATCCCCCATCGCCGAACAAAGCGAAGGGCGTTGGGATAAGGGTACCGCGCGGATGCCCGTTCTCCAAAGGAAAACTGCGCCAAAATGCCGTAATAAATACCCAGTTTTTGTGGGTATTAATGCTGCATTACCGCCATCTGAGGCCTTCTGGCAGGCTATTGAAGTTCTCGCACCCCTCTGCCGTCACGGCGACCATGTCCTCGACCCGGATGCCGCCGACCTCGAATCCATACAGCCCCGGCTCAATCGTCAGCACGTCGCCGATGAGCAGTTCGGGGCCGGCGATATCCAAGAGTGGCGGCTCGTGGACGTCCAGGCCGATGCCGTGCCCGGTGCCGTGGGCCATGCGGATAGTGTCGTCGTCGGACCCGGAGTGCAGGCCCATGTGGTAGCCGTTGGCCTCGATGACCTTGATGACGGCACGATGCACGTCCTCGCCGGTGACCCCGGCGCGAGTCGCCGCGATGCCCGCGGCCTTGGCCTCGACGACCACGGCGTGCATGCGCTGGACCTCGCCAGGAATCTCGCCGTGGACGACGGTGCGGGTGCAGTCGCCGCAGTAGCGGGTGGACTTGCTCTTGGGGAATATGTCGATGATGACGGTCTCAGCGGTGCGCAGCTCGCCCGAGCCTCGATTGTGGCAGTCTGCGCCCTGGGCGCCGCCGGCAACGATGGAGTCGGTGTTCTCGTAGCCCTCGCGGAGCAGGAAGATATCGATCTCTGACCGCACGCGCTCGCTGGTGAGCGGTTGCCCATCAACTTCCAGCACACCGCTCGATGAAGGTGAAGCGCCGGCGACCATCTCGCAGGCGAAGCGCATGACGCGCTCGGTCGCCGCCTGGGCCTCGCGAAGAAGGGCGAGCTCGGTCTCATCTTTTTGACGCTGGGCGAGCAGGCCCAGCTCGGGGTCATAGACGACCTCGACGCCGGCCCTTGCGATATGGTCGGTGTAGATCAGCGGCGTGGTCCGATGGGCACGCACGCGGGTCACGCCCAGACGTTTGAGCGCCTCGGCGGTCGCCTGGGCGGTGGCGGTCTCGCGGTCGCCGCTGAGCCCGCCCGAGGGCGTAAAATCCTTGGGACAAGCCACGGTGTCGGCCAGGGCGTGCTTGCGGGCACGCTCCATCTCGATATCACGGATGACCAACAGGGATTCGCAGGGCTTGGCGTCGCCATCGAGCACATCGATGATCGCCGCGGGATCGCCCACGCCGAAACGGATCCGCCGGTAGAACGCGGCGTTGATATCTGAAATCCCGGCGTACAGCGTTGCTTCTGGCATGGACGACTCCTTACGACAAGTATTGAAGCGCCGCACCGACGGGGCGTCTTGGCCCATTCGCTGATTTGGGGCTCGGGACCTTCGAGGGCTCAGGGCCGGCGTCCGGGCTGAGCCAACTCCCATGGAAATCCCTCGGGAATCACCGCCGGGCGATCGTTGAGAAACCCGACGAGGAACTCGAACGCGTCCACAAGCCTCGGCCCGGGGCGATTGAACATCTGATTGCCATCGACGATCGCGACGCGATTGTGACGCACCGCCGCCAACTCAGAGAACCACGATTGTGCGCCCAATCGACGCGCCTCGGCACGCGATTGATCGAGCGTGAGCCCGCAGGGGGCAATGATCACGAACTCCGGCTGTGTGCGCACGAACTCCTCTGTCGGCACGCGGATCGATGGACCCGCGAGACGATCTCCGGCTTGCATCCCGGCACCCACGCCGCCGATATCGGGATCGCGCGTCGGGTTGAGCGGGTGGCGTCCGCCGGCACGCTCGATCATCTGGACATTCCAGTGGCCGGCGACGTAGATAGGGTCGGTCCACTCCAGGAACCCTACCACCGGCCCATCGAGGTAGGGATTGACGAACTCCTGGGCTCGCCAGAGTCGTTCGCGCAGGCGGACCATGGCCTGTTGTGCGCGCGCGCCGGCGTCTATCGCCTCGCCGACCCGCAAGACGTCATCCAGCATGCCCTCGATGGTCTGGGGGTTGAGGCTGAGGATCACGGGCTCGTGCCCGGTGGAATCCTTCAGATCTCGGACGACGGCGCGGACCGTTTCCAGATCGATCGAGCAGACCGAGCACAAATCCTGGGTGAGAATCAGATCCGGCCGCAGTTGTTCGAGCGCTCGTGCGTTCAGGTCGTAGAGGGAGTTGCCCGAGGCCAGCTGGGGCGAGACCTGCCGATCGATCGCCGCGGCGTCGATGCCCGAATCGGGGTTCTGCGGCGTTCGCTGGCTTGTCAAGATGGGCAAATCGAGCCCTGATGGGAAGTCGCATTCGTGGCTGATGCCCACCAGCCAATCGCGTCCGCCGAGCAGGCAGACGATCTCGGTGGCACTGGGCAGGAGGCTGACGATGCGCATGGTGAGGATCGGCGCGTCGCGACGATGACAAGGGCGACGGTGGATAAGGTTAGACCCGAGGAGGCACGAGCCGTGCGAGATAGTAAAGCTGTGAACAGAGGCCGCCGGTGGTGGATCGCAGGATGCTGCGGCTTGGCGGCTGGGACCATGAGTTCGCCCGCCATGGCCCAGTCCGGGACGGCCAGCGCAGGTAGCGCCGAGCGGACGATCATCGGGAACGAACAGCCGCTCGGAGAACCCGAGATCGACCCAGGAGATCAAGTCCAGCCCGCGGACCCGGTGATAGAGGACGACATGGTCAGCTTCTCGGCGTTCAGCGACGCGCTGGACCTGGTCGACCTCGTCGATATGGTCGCGTCGATTCTGGGGCTGAATGTCAATATCGACCCGGGGCTCAGCGGGCAGGTGATGTTCAACTCCGGATTCAGCGTGCCCAGGGACCAACTCCTGGACACCCTCAACTCGCTGCTGGAACAGAACGGGTATTTCATCACCCAGGATCCGAAGACCGGCTTCTACGCGGTCCTTCCCGCTGACACGGTGATAATCGGTTTCGACGGCGGGCCAAGCGGGCTGGAAACGACCCGCCTGATCCCGACCGAGGGGGTCCGTCCG
>CBDVAM010000168.1:0-6637 GCA_965371965.1 uncultured Phycisphaerales bacterium | reverse complement strand
CAACCAGATCAGCCATCAGGAGAGAGCCGTTGATGCAATAGCCTCGCAAGCGAGGGTCTTCTTGACGTGTCGAGCCTTGAGCGAGGTCTTCCCTCGCTCGCGCGTCGGGCTCGTATTGAGCCGCTCTACACCGCAGGCACGATCGAGCGATACATGATCGTCCGCCCCGCGATCGTCCTGCCGCGACCCGCGATCGCCTCATCCAAAAACACCCGCGGCGCCTGCTCGGCGTCGATCTCCCCAAACCCGAACTTCGCAAAGAACGCCGGAATCTTCGTCAGCAAAACCAGCTCATCCAGCTCCAGCACGAACGCCAGATCGACCAGAAACTCGACCACGCCCCGTCCGCCACCGGTCCCCTTGGCCTCGGGCATGACCGCGATCGAGCGGATCTCACCAAGCGCCGGGCTGATCGCCGTCAACGCCCCGCACGCCACCAGCATCCCGTCTCGATCGACGACCACGAACTCGCCCAGGCACGCCAGGACGTTCTCCACAGATCGCGGCAAGGTCAGTCCCTGGGCCGCGTGCGCGTTGACCATCTCGCTGATGCGTTCGGCGTCGCTCGGTTGCGCCGAGCGCACGATCAGCGCATGGCTCTCACTCGGTGGCACCGATACCTCCACCGGCTTCGACTTGGAGGTGTAGATGGTCATCCAACAGGCATCCCAAGTCTGCTCATCCAGCCATCGATCGCCTCGCGCACCCGCACTGGCGACGATCCGCCGATGGCCGTCCGTCGTGCCATGCCCCGCTCGGGCGTGAGCGATTCCACGACGCTCTCATCAATGAGCGCACTGCCCGCCTGCAGCGTCTGGAGATCCAACTCCTCGAGCGCAACCCCGCGTGCGATCGCCTCGCGTACCAGCGAGCCCACAATCTCGTGGGCCTCTCGAAACGCCACGCCCCGCTCCACTAACGCGTCTGCAAGGTCCGTCGCGTTGGAGTGCCCAGCCCGCGCCGCCGCCAGGCACCGCTCGCGATCAAACTCCAGTGTCGCCACCACACCCGCGACGATCCGCAGGCACAGACCCAGCTCATCCACGCCCCGAAACAGCGCCGCTTTATCCTCCTGCAAGTCCTTGTTGTACGCAAGCGGCAGCGATTTCAGGATCATCGTTAGCGCCTCACGCTGCCCCGCGATCACCCCCGCCTTCCCCCGCAACAACTCCAACGCATCGGGATTCTTCTTCTGCGGCATCAGGCTCGACCCGCTGGCGAACGCGTCTCCGACTTCAACCAACCCAAACTCACCCGACGCGAACAGCACGAGCTCTTCGCCCAGCTTCGACAGGTGCAACGCGCACTGCACCAGCGCATCGAGCGTTTCGAGCACAAAGTCACGATCTGCGACGCCGTCCAGGCTGTTGGCGGTGGGGGCGTCAAAGCCAAGCGCCGCCGCGATCGCCTCGCGATCGACCTTGAACGCCGTCCCCGCCAGCGCTGCGCACCCCAGCGGACATATGTTCACACGTTTGTTCGTGTCCCCAAGCCTCGCCGCATCCCGCGCGAGCATTTCAACGTACGCCAGGCACCAGTGCCCCACCAGCACCGGCTGCGCCCGTTGCAGGTGCGTATACCCGGGCATGATCGTCTCTGCCTCGCGATCCGCCAGCGCCACCAGCGATCGCTGCGCATCCTCGATCAACCCGATGAGCCCGCCGATGGCCCGCCACGTCCACAGACGAAGATCCGTCGCCACCTGGTCGTTGCGGCTACGCCCCGTATGCAGCTTCTTGCCGAGCGTCCCAATCCGCTCGATCAGGCGCTGCTCGACCCATGTATGAACGTCCTCAGCACCAGATTCCACCGGCGGCCCGCCCAGCCCGCGAGCTTCTTCACGAACCTCGCCCAGCCCCGCAACGATCCGATCCGCCTCATCATGAGACAGCACGCGCGCGCCCACAAGCGCCTGGGCCCACGCGATAGACCCGTCCAGATCCTGCTCGACAAGCCGCCAATCAATCGCGAGCGAGTCGTTGATCGCGCGAAACAGCGCATCGGGTCCAGACCCGAACCGCCCGCCCCACATCGCCCCACCCTTAGCCATCAGCTCTCCACCCGCGGCTCATCCGCCGGCGCCTTCTTCGCGTTATTGAACGCCCGGATCCGCTCGGGCAGCGATAGCAGCCGAATGAACCCCTCGGCGTGCTTCTGGTCGTACACCGTGTCCGCGTCGAACGTCGCAAAGTCCGGCGAATACAGCCCGTTGGGGCTCTTTCGCTGGATCGGCGTCGCGTGCCCCTTGTGCAAGCGCACGACGACCTCGCCCGTCAGCGGTTCTGCGATCTTCTCCGCCGCGGCTTGCAACGCCTCACGCAGCGCACAGAACCACCGCCCCTCGTACACCAGATGCGCAAAGTGCAACCCAAGCTCGTCGCGATACCGGCGCGTCTGGCGATCCAACACCAGCTCCTCCATCGCCCGCAACGCCTCGACGATAATCGTCCCGCCCGGCGTCTCGTATAGCCCGCGCGATTTCATCCCCACGACCCGGTTCTCGAGGATGTCCACCCGCCCGACCCCGTGCCGCCCGCCGATCTCATTGAGCAAACCGACCAGATCATCGCCCGCCATCTTCTCGCCGTTGACGCTCGTTGCCCGCCCATGCTCGAATCCCACCAGCACGTTCTCGCTCTCGTCTGGCGCATCTTCGATAGAACTGGTCATCACCCACGCATCCTCCGGCGGCGGGTTCCACGGATCCTCCAACGCTCCGCCCTCGTGGCTGATATGCCACAGATTCCGGTCCCGGCTGTACTCCTTTTTCGCACTCGAAGTCGTCTCAAACCCCTTGCCGGCAAGATATTTCTTCAGATCGTCCCGCCCCTTGAAATCCCAGATCCGCCACGGCGCGATCACCTCGAGATCGGGCCCCAGCGCCGCGAACGCGCTCTCGAACCGCACCTGGTCGTTGCCCTTGCCCGTGCAGCCGTGACAGACCGCGTCGGCCCCGACCTTGCGCGCGATCTCGACCTGCACTCGCGCCAGAATCGGGCGGGCCATCGACGTGCCCAGCAGATACCGCCCCTCGTACACCGCGCCGCTCAAAAGCGTCGGAAACACAAACTCCTCGATAAACTCACGCTTGAGGTCTACGACATGGCAGTCGATCGCCCCGGCCTGCATCGCCCGCTCGTGCAGACCCTCAAGCTCCTCGGCCCCCTGCCCCACGTCGCCGCAATACGCCACGACCTCGCAGTCGTAGGTCTCCTTGAGCCACGCGAGGATGGCCGACGTATCCAGCCCGCCGGAATAGGCAAGCACAACTCTCTTGGGCATGGGTAGGTTCCTCCGAGGCGTGATGCTGGGCTCAACCAGCGCAAGTGTCAGTCCAATCGAGCCAACCGTATCCGTTTCAGCGAGCGAGCAGCAGGCTCAGCAGGGCGTTCTGGGTGTGCATCCGATTCTCCGCCTGGTCGAACACGACCGAATGCGGCGAATCGATCACCTCGTCGGTCACCTCCACGCCGCGTTTGGCCGGCAGGCAGTGCATGAACAGGGCATCCGCGCCGGCACGGGCCATCAACGCCGCGTCGATGCGATAGGGCTCGAACGCCGCCCGCCGATCCTCGCTCGACTCAGAGTCGCCCATCGACGACCAGACATCGGTGTACACCGCATCGGCCCCCGCGACCCGCCCGATGTCACAGCTCGCCTCGATCACGCTGCCTGTGGCGATCTCCCGCGCCCGCTCGATCATCGCGTCCTCCGCCTCATACCCCTCCGGCGTGATGATCTGCAAGTTGACGCCGAGATGTGCACACCCAAGCGCCAGCGCGTGGCAGACGTTGTTCCCGTCGCCAACATACGCCAGCGCTTTGCCCTCCAGCGAGCCCAGGTGCTCGTCCATCGTCATCAGATCCGCAAGCGCCTGGCACGGGTGCTCCACCTTCGACAGCGCGTTGACCACCGGCACCCGCGCGTGGGCCGCAAGCTCCTGAATCGTCTCGTGGCTGAATGTTCTCGCCACGATCGCGTCCACCCAGCGTTCGAGGTTCTTGGCGTAGTCATGAATGCTCTCGCGCTCGCCGATCCGCTGGGCGGAGTGGTCGTAGAAAAGAGCGTGTCCGCCCAGCTTCTGGATTCCCACCTCGAACGCCACCCGCGTGCGCAGCGACGGCTTCTCGAACAGCAGAATCACGCTCTTTCCGGCGAGATCGCTCGTATGTCCACCGGGATCGCCCTTGATCTGCTTGGCAAGATCCAGGATTGCGCGCACGTCCTGGCTTGAGCAATTGCCCAGCGACACGAAATCGTCCATTCCTAGCCCCCGCTCTGTCAATCCCGCAGCCGCCATCATGCTCCCTCTCTCGTCCCGCTTGGGCCAGTCGCGCCAGCCGCGACGCTCGCCACGATCCGTGTTCCAACCGATTTTCCGCTCAAGACCCCCGCGAGCGACTCCGGTTGCAGGTACGACGCGATAACCGCCGGTCGTCCGGTCTTCGTAGCGCACCGCACCGCCGCGCGAACCTTGGCGATCATCCCGCCCTCGATCACGCCGCCCGCGATCAGCCGCTCGCACGCCGCGCCATCCAACTCCTCCACGATGGTCCCGTCACCATCGCGCACGCCCGCGACATCGCTGAGAAACACGACCCCGTCGCACGCCAGAATCGTCGCCAATCCTCCCGCCGCGTCGTCGGCGTTGATATTCAACAGCCCGCCGTCAGCATTGCCACCGATCGACGCCATGACGGGCAGGTATCCGTTCTCAATGAGCACGCCAATCAGTCGCCCGTCCCCGCCGCCAACCTCGCCCACGCATCCAAGGTCCCCCTCGCCGACTGTGACACGTTCCGTACGAATCTCCCCGCCATCCACCAGGCTCAGCCCCACCGCCGGGCATCCGACCCCGACCAGCGCCGACACCAGCGTCTTGTTCACCCGCCCCGCCAGCACGCCGGCGACCTCCAGCATCTGTTCACCCGGCGTACACCGCAGCCCGCCGATGCGTTTGGTCTCCATTCCCAGGCGTGCAAGATGTGCGTCGACCGCGCGCCCGCCTCCATGCACCAGCACGACGCCGCAAGATTCCCGCCAGATCGCGTCGATGGAGCGCCACAACGCCTCGTGCGCCGCCGGCTCTTCCAGCGGCGTTCCCGAGATCTTCACGACCCATCGAGGTCTTTGACCCGCGCCGCTCACGACTCGATCCCCGCGAGCTCTCGCAGCGTCTGGGCCACCCGACCCGCCGCCTCCACGCTTCTGGTCGCAATGAAGATCGTGTCATCCCCGGCGAGCGTCCCGACTGCCTCCTCGAGCCCCGAGCGATCGAGCCCCACGGCGACAATCTGCGCATGCCCGGCACCGGTCCGTACCACCACCATCGCCCCCGCTTCGCATACCGAGAACGCGTACATGCCCAGCACCTGCGCCAACTCATCGCCCGCCTCACGAGCCGACCCACCACCGTTAGAGTCGGGCAGAAGATATCCCTCGCCGCCCTTCACCACACCCAATGCCCGCAGATCGCGCGACAGCGTCGCCTGGGTCACCTGAAGGCCGTTGGATTCCAGCAGTTCGCGCAACTGGTCCTGGCTGGTGACGGACCCCGAGCGAATCAGCTCGATGATCCGGCTCTGCCTGCGGGGTCTCTGGGTCATTGCATGATTATTCATGCCGTGAATAGGCAATTCAAGCGCGTCCCACCATGTCAACCTGGGGAGTTTGTGCCCAGCCACCCGCCCCATCCGATACTCGCATGCCTCAGAAAGACCGAATCAGACTCAGACTCAGGAAAAATCTCCATGCCCGACCAACGCTCGCTCCAAGCTCTTGCATCCCTTGCGGTGCTGACCGGGTTCGTCCTGCCGACCACCGGCCTCGACCTGGAGGCTCCCGAGGGCGTCACGGGCCCGTACGTGCCGATTTCTGTGTGGGAGATTGCCCCTCTCCTGATCGTCGAGCCCGCACCGATCGCGACCGCCTGGGGTGCCTGGCACACCGAGCCGTTCTACGCCGATCCGTTCATGACGCTGACAGGCCTGGATGACGAATGGTGTGCGTGGTATTTCACCCTCTCAGACGCGGGGTTGATCCTTCGCGACAACGCGCAGGACCTCGCTGGCCCACACTTGCTCACCCTCGCGCCACCACCCATGCCCGCGCCGAACCTTGCCCAGCCGCAACCGACCATCCCCGCCTTCGTCTCCGTTCCCATCAGCGCCGCGAGAGTTCTCGAATCCCTCGGCGTGATCTCCTTTGAACCCCACGCCGACCTCGCCTGGGCCGAGGTGCCCCAGGAGTTCACCAAGCCCTATCGCCAGATCACGTTCCTCGGCGAGGGCGAGAAGCCCCACGGCACGCTCGATTTCGCCGGGCACGCCCCCGCCACCGAGACCGTCACCGCCGAGTGAATGACGAATCAGTGGCACGGGCGTCCCGCCCGTGCGCAAGGACCACGGCGCTCGCCCCGCACGGGCGGGACGCCCGTGCCACCATCGGATTCGGATCCGTCAAAGAAAACCTAGGGCGGTTCCCTTGCTCTCGATAGCGCTCCAAGCACCGGGGCGTGGATTAGTGACGCACCTGACAACTGCAACTTCGAGGTCCGGGCGGATTGTCCGATGCAGATCGCCACGGAGTGGCGCTGCGAGAATAGCGAGGGGCGATAGCCCCTCGATCGCGCCACGCA
>CBDVAM010000167.1:0-6649 GCA_965371965.1 uncultured Phycisphaerales bacterium | reverse complement strand
GGGCGAGGGACCAGGCGAGGTGCTCGGCGGTGCCGGTGAAGGCCATGGGAGTGACGAGGAAGTTCCACTGCGGTCGCCAGTGGGGGTTGAGGTCTTGGTCGGGGGTGGATTCGAGGTAGGTGACGAACTCGCGGAAGGTGATGCCGCGGTTGTAATCGACGGCGGTGGAGATGGGGAGGGTGGTGGTCGCGTGGGCGTGGGCGGTCCTTGCCTCGGCGTCGTAGTGGATGTCGCCCTTGAGTTGGACGTGTTCGATGACGGGCTTGGATGCGAAGTCGAGAGGGCCTCTTGCGACGAACTTGGCGGTGTAGGCGGACGCGAGGCGGAGGGCGGGGTCTCTCAGGATGGTGAAGACGGGGGATTCGTCGAGGCGCTTGCGGGCTTGTTTGGGGCGGAGGTTGGTGAGGGCGTAGCGGTCGCGGCAGTGCTTGTGGATCGCGCCGCCGGGGATTGCGCCGGGGTCGTCGTTCATGGTGCGGCAGAGCCATCTTTTGACGGTGCTGCAGGCGCACTTGGGGATTGCGCAGACGATGAAGTCGGGGTGGACGAGGTAGTGGCCGAAGGGGAAGCCGCTTGCTTCGAGGTCGGGGCGGGTTGGGTTGGTTGGGGGCATGGGTTGGGGCGAGATGGTACGGCTTGGTTGTTGGGTTTGGGAATGGAGAGAGAGACTGGACGGTGAGGGTGAGGCGAGAGGATGGGTAGGTGGGGTAGGCGCCCTTCCTCACGGTCGGGCCTGTGATGGGTCTGTGATTGGGGCGTGTTGGTCTAGCGTGCGGTGGCCCAGGCGAGGCGTGCGCCGAAGGCGATGAGGAGGCCACCGGAGAGGCGCTTCAAGATGATGCCGGCGCGATCGACAAAGGGCAGGTGGGCGCGGGCGGCGGCGGACAGGCTTGCAACCAGGAACAGCACAAGTGCGGCCTGGGCGGTGAACCAGAGGGCGAGGATGGTGAGGCTTTGCACAGGATGGGCGGCGTCGGGTGCGATGAACTGGGGGAGGAAGGCGAGGAAGAAGATCGCGACCTTGGGGTTGAGGGTGTGGATGAGGAAGCTCTCGCGGCAGACGCGGACGAGGGTTGCGGCGGGCCTAGTGCTTGGGCCTTTGGGTTGGTTGCGAGAGAGCAGGGCTTTGGTGCCGAGGTAGATGAGGTAGGCCGCGCCGGCGAACTTGATGGCGGTGAAGGCGGCTGATGAGGCGACGAGGATGGCGCTGATGCCGATGATGACGAAGAGCGTGTGGATGAGCGAGCCGGCGAGGTTGCCGAGAGCGGCGGCGGCGGCGGCCTTTACGCCGAGGGTTGCGCCGCGGGTGATGGCGTAGAGCATGTCTGGGCCGGGGGTGAGGTTGAGGAGGAGGGTGGCGAGGGCGAAGAGCAGGAGTTGATCGGGCAGGTGGGGCACTGGGAGCCTTACGCGGATGGTTGCGCGGAGTTTCGCAGGCGGGGCAGATGGGACTATTCTCAGAGGACGGGTCATAGGCCCCGTGACTAGCGAGACCGAGGCAGACCAAGAAACGGAGTGAATCCATTAGGCGTTGGAACCTGTCGAAAGATCCTGTCGGGGTAACCGCTCAATGGGTCCGCTCAGAGCAGAGTCCAACAAGATCATGCACGAGACCATTTCGTCGCTGATCCGCGGCCAATCCGCCGCCGGAGATTTGTATCCGCCGGACTCGCTCTGGTATTGAATCTTGCAAGTCCTCTTTGCGTCTAATCTCTTCCATTCTAGTGAGTTGGCGAAGCGGTTCTCTATTTTATCATGAGACTCCATTAGATGGTCGAAATACTTTTCGTTCTCGCCCTTGTGTCCTGTATCAATATATAGCTCAATTCTCCACCATTGTTGGCCAATAACGTAGTTCAACCAAATCCCCTTTCGACCCGCTGTAGTGCCAGCCCAGTTCGAATTGCTTGGCGAAATCGCAGCATGAAGTTTGGTCTTCGACTTTGCGCGATCCAGCAGCAACGTCCAAAAGGCCCTGCGGAGATGGTGTCGCTCGGTGATGTTTTTCTTCTCAGTTCCGACGACCTGCTGCTCCGCGCTCGGGCCTGCGATCTGAGTGAGGAGTAGCGCGGGGTCGGAACCAGCAATGCTGATGGCTTCGGCCTTCAGCATGTAGAAGTCAGCGGCCGCGGACTCATTGAGCCAGCCAATTGCTGCCACATGTTCAGGTCGGGGTTCAGCCACGATCCAGATGCCCGCTCTTGCGTCGAAGTTGGCCAGATAGGTCATAAGTTTGCCAAGATGATCGTGGTCACTCCGCTCAAGCTGATTTTCTATCACGACAGGGCGGCCGCTGTCATCTTCGGCGAGAAGATCGAGCTTGAAATCACCGGCTGCGCTCTCACGTTCCACGACAGAGATGTTCATGTTGATCACCTCGTTCACGACATCGATGTTCGCGGCCAGCCAAGTCGTAAAGTCTGTGGCTTCGTGCGCCCAAACAGACCGAAGTGGGTGGCGATCAATCTTGCTTATTGTCATTGGAACTCACTCGCTTCCAAGCGTGCCTCGAACGGCATCCACAATCCTGTCCGGATTCGGCAGATACGCCGCCTCCAGGTTCTTTGCGTATGGCGTCGGCACGTCCTCGGTGTTGACCCGCACCGGCGGGTGATCGAGGAGGTCGAACGCTCGCTCGCAGACCTGGGTGCAGACCTCGCTGGCGACGCCGGCGAAGGGCCAGGACTGATCGACGACGACGACGCGATTGGTCTTGCGCAGGCTTTTAATTACAGAGTCGATATCCAATGGGCGGATGGTGCGCATGTCTAAGACGTCGCACTCGATGCCGTCCGCGGCGAGGCGTTCGGCGGCTTCCATGCAGAAGTGGACGGGGCGGCCGAAGCTGACGAGGGTGCAGGCGTCGCCCTCGCGGGCGAGGCGGGCCTTGCCGAAGGGGATGTAGTACTCCTCGGGCGGGACGTGGGCCTTGTCGGCGAGCATGCGTTCGGATTCGAGGAAGAAGACGGGGTCGTCGTCGCGGATGGCGGTCTTGAGGAGGCCCTTGGCGTCGTAGGGGTTTGAGGGGATGGCCATCTTCATGCCGGGGACGTTGGAGAAGAGGCCTTCTACGCACCAGGAGTGTGTGGAGCCGAGCTGGCCGCCTGCGCCGTCGTTGCCTCGGAAGACGATGGGGCAGCCCCACTGGCCGCCGGACATGTAGAGCATCTTGGGTGCGTTGTTGAGGATCTGGTCTGCGGCGACGAGGGAGAAGGACCAGCTCATGAACTCGATGATGGGGCGGAGTCCGGCCATTGCGGCGGCGATGCCGAGGCCTGCGAAGCCGTTTTCTGAGATGGGGCTGTCGATGATGCGTTTGTCGCCGAACTCCTCGAGCATGCCTTGGGAGATTTTGTACGCGCCGTTGTACTGGGCGACCTCTTCGCCGAGGAGGAAGACGCGTTTGTCGCGGCGCATTTCTTCTTCCATGGCCTCTCGGAGGGCCTCGCGGTATTGGATGATGCGGTCGCCCTCGCGCGGGGGGAGATCGGCGGTGAGGTCGATCTTGGGCAGGTCCGGGGTATAGGTGATCATCGCTGGGCCTCTGCGACGTGGCGTGGGGGGTGATTGTGGTCGGGGAGACCAATGATAGGGAGGCGGGGCGGTGGGGCTTGTGTTTGGGTTATGGGCGGGTAACAGAGGCGATCTTGGGGGCTGGATGCCATGGGATATCGAGGGCAAATCTCGACTGGGTGGCGAAGATCATGTATGCTACGGGTGGTTTGAGGGGGGCTCCCGGCACCGCGTCTTGCGGTGGGGGGAGTTTCTGACATGTCCCTTTGCGGAGGACTCAGCCGTGACAAAGATACGACGTCGAGGTGCCTTTACGCTCATCGAACTGCTGATCGTGATCGCGATCATCGCGCTGTTGATCGGCATCCTGCTGCCGGCGTTGAGCGACGCGAAGCGCAGCGCAAAGCGCACGATCTGCATGTCGAACATCAAGCAGCTCGTCATGGGGCAGGCGAACTACGCGACGGACTTCAAGGACAGCCTGGCGACGTACACGTGGCTGCCGGGAAACTACAACACCCCATGGTCGGATCTTCAGAACGCGGGGAGTTCGATCCAGGGTCCGATGTTCCAGGCGACGGCGATCATCCGTAACCGGACAGGGATGGATGAGAACGTGCTGCCGCGGCAGACCCAGCGCCTGCCGCACCGGCGGTTCAATCACATCGTGATGAACGATTATCTTGCGACGCGTCTGCCCGAGCCTGGGATGGCGTGTCCGGAGGACTCGCTCAGGGTGCAATGGCAGCGCGATTGGTCGGACGACAAGGAAGCGCTGCCCGAGGGGATCGAGGTGTCCATATCGGACGGCTTTGATCGGATGTGGGCGTTCAGCTCGACGTATCAGTTCATTCCGGCGGGGTGGTCGCCCGACATGAAGGTCGGCGATCAGAACACGGTCTCGCAGGCGGCCGCCAACCACAACCTGTTCGGCGTGCCGACGAGCGTGCGTCTTGGGAAGCGCCGGCTCAGCGAGGTGTCGTTCCCCAGCCAGAAGGTGACGATCTTCGAGTTCCACGACCGCCACTCGTTCCGCGTGCCGCTGTTCTATGCGTACGAGCAGGCCAAGAACACCGCGGCGATGTTCGACGCGTCGGCACGCGCCCTGGACACCGACGACACGAATCCGGGCTTCTGGCCGAACAATCCTGGACGGGCGTTTGCGGGCGTTATCACATACACGCCGAGGAGCTACGGGTTTGAGCCGCCTGCGGTCAATCCCGATGGCGGCGGTCGTGAGCGTCTGGTCAGCCATTATCGGTGGACGCGTGGCGGGCTGCGCGGGCTTGACTTTGGTGCCGAGGAGATCAACACGGGCCAGATGCGCTAGCTCAGAAGGGGGCCTTGCATGAGGCGGCGAGGTTTCACGCTGATCGAGTTGTTGGTCGTGATTGCGATCATTGCGTTGTTGATCGCGATTCTGCTGCCGGCGCTGGCGAAGAACCGTGCGATCGCCAAGAAGCTTCTGTGCGAGTCGCAGATCAGGCAGTATTCGATCGCGACGGCGAACTACGCGACGGACTTCGAGGACAAGATCGCGTCGTACACATGGCGGGTGCAGTGGGGCACCCGGCGGAACTATCACTCGATCTATACCGATCTGAGGAACGCGCGGACGAATGGGCAGGCCGCGATGGACCAGGCGACGGAGATTGTCCGCAGGCAGACGGGGCGGGATTATGAGCTCGGGCGGCTGGTGCAGCGGTTGCCGCACCGGCGGATGACGCACCTGATCTTGAACGACTATCTGCAGCAGCGTCTGCCCGAGAAGAGCATGGCGTGTCCGGAGGATCGGATCCTGCTGGACTGGCAGCGTGATCCGCTGAACTTCTTTCCGAAGCCGACGGACGCGAGGATGAGGGCGATCCCGTTCTATCCGTACATGTCGACGTATCAGGTGGTGCCGGTGTCGTGGGTGAAGGACAGGGGCGACGGCGCGGGGGATACGGTCTCGCAATCGGCCGGCGACCATAATCTGTTCCGCGTGCCGGGCACTCCCTTGGGTACGCGAAAGATCCACGAAGTCGTCTTTCCGTCGCAGAAGGTGTTCGGGTTTGAGTACTTCGACTTCCACCTGGGCAAGCAGGACCTGTTCTACGCGTACGAGGACGCGCGCTGCTCGGTGACCATGTTCGACGGCTCGGCGTCCAGCCCGTACACGGGCGACGCCAACCCGGGCTTTCGGCCTAACTCGGCGGGCGACCAGGACCCGACGCGCTACGTCTATGACCCGAGTATCCTGAACTATGAGCCGGCGACCCGCAGCGGGGAGGTGAGCGACCGGGTGGACGGGTTCTATCGCTGGACCCGCGGCGGGCTCAAGGGTGTCGATTACGGTGCCGACGAGATCAACACGGGGCAGATGAACTAGAGACGGGCAGGTCGGCGTCGGGGACGCCGACGGCGACCCCTCGCAACGCGCTCTGGAGAGCGATAGCGGGGCGCCATCTGAGCGGTTGCGGCCTTGGGGGGCGTTCGGGCGACTGTCGGCGGCGGGTCGCAGAACTGATCCAAGGATCTCGAGATTTCACACGAACGGGGTGAGTGGTGACAGTATTTCCCCATAAATACGCGTTTGTCCCTAGATTCCGTATAAATTCTCCAACGCGGGCTTGCGATTCCTGACGATGTGGTATGCTGCCTCCAGAAGGCCTCTAAGGAGATTCACGATGCCCAAGAGCCGCAAGGGATTTACGCTGATCGAGTTGTTGATCGTGATCGCGATCATCGCGCTGCTGATTGCGATTCTGCTGCCGGCTTTGGCGAAGAATCGTGCGATCGCCAAGAAGCTGATGTGCGAGTCGCAGATCAGGCAGTACACGATCGCGACGACGAACTACGGGACGGATTTCCAGGACAAGATCGCGTCGTACACCTGGCGGGCCCGTGGCAATGTTCGCAACTACCACTCGTCGTACAGCGATCTGAACAGGGCGACCAATGACTGGGAAGCGTCGATGGAGCAGGCGACGGACATCATCCGGCGGGGCACGGCTCGCGATATGGAGCTCAACAAGCTGACCAATCGAATCCCGCATAGGCGCATGACGCACTTCATCATCAACGACTACCTCCAGCAGCGCCTGCCCGAGAAGAGCATGGCTTGCCCGGAGGATCGCATCCTGCTGGATTGGCA
>CBDVAM010000166.1:0-6691 GCA_965371965.1 uncultured Phycisphaerales bacterium | reverse complement strand
CCACCGTCGCATGCACCCTGGTCAGGTACAGCCGTTCGCCCTTCAGTAGCGCCTCCTCGTACACCCCAGCGCCCCCGATTATGAAAACCTCGCCGGCGGGATTGTCCAGATGCCCCTTCGCGAGCGTCAACGCGTGGTCCAGGCTCCTGGCGACCTCGATCCCCGGCGTGTGCGCGTCCATCGTCCGCGACACCACGATGTTCGCCCGCCCCTCCAGCGCCCCGCCGTTGGACTCATACGTCCGCCGTCCCATGACGATGGGGTGGCCCATCGTCGTTTCCTTGAACCATTTCATGTCGTCGCGCAGCCGCCACGGCAACTCGCCGTCACGCCCGATGACGCCGTTGTCGCTGATCGCGGATATGAGGCTGAGGATCATGTCTCAAGCCTACACCGCGACCGGCGCACGGATCGCCGGATGCGGCTCATACCCCTGCACCTCGACGTCCTCGAATCCGAACCCGAACAGGTCGCCCACGTCAGGATTCAGTTTCAGCGTCGGACTCGCCTTGACCGGTCGAGACAGTTGCTCGCGCACCTGCTCCTGATGGTTGTCATAGATGTGCGCATCGCCCAACACATGGATGAACTCGCCCACCTCCAGGCCCGTCACCTGGGCCACCATGTGCGTCAAGATCGCGTAGCTCGCGATATTGAACGGCACGCCCAGAAACAGGTCCGCGCTGCGCTGATACATCTGGCAGCTCAGCCGACCGCCGTCCACCGAGAACTGGAACAACAAATGACACGGCGGCAGCGCCATCTGCGCCAGCTCGCCCACGTTCCAGGCGCTCACGATCAGCCGGCGCGAGTTCGGGTTCCGCTTGATCTCCTCGACGACATCTGCGAACTGGTCGATCGTCGTCCCGTCGGCGCATCGCCACGAGCGCCACTGGGCCCCGTACACCGGCCCGAGCTCGCCCCTGTCATCGGCCCACTCGTCCCAGATGCTCACGCCGCTAGCCCGCAGCGACGCGACGTTGGTCTCGCCGCGCATGAACCACAGCAGCTCATGGATAACCGATCGCAGGTGGACTTTCTTGGTGGTCACCAGCGGGAACCCGCGTGCCAGGTCGAAACGCAGCGTCGCGCCGAAAATGCTCCGCGTGCCCGTGCCCGTGCGGTCCATCTTTGGCGTGCCCTCTTCGAGCACACGCTCCAGCAGATCTAGATACTCCCGCATCGCGTCCTCCGTGACGTTCGATCATCGCCTCTGGGCGCGAGTCCTGCACCCAGACGACAGAATCCGACCTGTTCTACGCACCCAGATGCTGATCCAAGAACCCGCCGATGGCCGTGATTACTTCCGACAGTTGCTCGCTCGCGGGCTCATCCACGACCATCGGGTTCACCGTATTGAACACATGATCGCCGCCCTCGATCAACACCAGCTTTGCCCGCTCGCCCCCGCCGCCCGCAATGGCCGTCGCGCAGGCCGCAGGCACCGTCGGATCCACCTCGCCGTGGATCACGAGCATCGGGCACTCGATCCGCGACACCTGCCCGAGCACGTTATGAGCCTCGGGGTCATCCAGTTGCTCGCGAAGCCACCCGGCGTCGATCCGCAGGGTCTGCCCCGTCCGATTCGACTTGATCTCGACGAACCCGCGTTCCAGGACCTCCCGCCGGCTCGCCTCATCCCACAGACAGGTCGCGTCCGGCGAGGCCAGCGTCACCACCGCCCTCGGTAATGGCGTCAGCCCCTCGCCAAACCGCCGCCCGGCGCACAGCAGCACGTCCACCCCGCCCCGGCTGTGCCCGAGCAGGGCCAACGGGAGCCCCCGACCGGCGATCCGCCCATCCCCGATCGCGCTGATCACACAATCGAGATCATCCTGGTGCTTCTGCCAGGTGTCACGCGCGAACAGATCGGGGCGCTCGAAGGTCTCGACCCGTCGGGTCATCCCCGAGTGCGAGAAGTTGAACCGGTGGGCCAGGAACCCGCGCTCGCAGAGTGCCGACGCAAGCCGGGGGAACATCCCGTAGTCCTTGTACCCGAGGAATCCGTGAGCGATCATCACAACCCCGCGAGGCTCACCCTCGGGCTCGTGCGCCGTGCCGACGATCCGCTCACCCGCCGCGCCCCCGATTTCCCATTCGCTCATGGCGGATCGTTGAACCGACTCGGGCCTCTGTCGAGGGGCATGTCGAGCTTCAGGCCTGGATCGCCGCGGATTCCAGCGCGTCCTCGATATCGACAAGGCCCGCGCGAATCGCGATCCTCGCCAGTTCCACCCTGTTGGTCACGCCCAGCTTCGTTCCCAGGCTCACCCGGTGCCACTCGACGGTCTTCGCCGACCGATCCAGCTTGTCGGCGACCTCCGCCGTCGTAAACCCCTCGCCGATCAGCCGAAGGACCTCGAGCTCTCGGCTGGTGAGCTTCGAGAGCGGGCCGAAATCATCCACCTCGGCTCGACGAACCTCGTAGTCGTTCGATCCGCCATTCTTGCGGACCGGCACATGCACCATGAGAACCCGCGGCTCATCCGAGACCATGGGGCGCATGATCGTTCGCCGAAACTGCCCGCGGGTCATGCCCTCGATCGCCATCGGCTCGCCGCGTCTTGCCACCTCTCGGATGCAGGCCAATCGCTCCTGCGCGTAATCCGAGCCGCACAGGTCCTGAATATTGCGTCCGACGAGCTTCGTGGGATCGCTCTGGCCCACATGATGGGCCGCCGAGTTGTTCGCGTACACGACGCTCCCGTCGATGTCCACGATCACGACCGGGCGATCCGAATCATCCACAAGCACGGACCACGCCTCGTCGGTTGTCCCTAGCGCCACATGCATACTCACACTCTGTTCGAGCATCGGTATTCGCTCCGAAGCCCCCCTCCGGATTCCTACGAACTACCCAGCCGGTCGTGCCAGGGCCTGCCCGAAAAACCCCGTTTCGGTTCGGTCGCTCCTGGCTACTCTCAACACCGTCCCCCATCCTAGCGGGCATCCTCGCTAATACGCAAGGGATTCTCCGGGGTTTGAACGACTCGAGTCTTATCGGATTCAGATTCGCCCTTCCCCCTGTCGCCTCACTCAACCGAGATTCGCTCATCCCCTAGCATCCAGACCCAAGCCCGACGCCAGCTCCAGGAGCCCCGTATGCCATCGCGAATCTCGACCGCCCTCCTCCTCGCCTGCATTGCCGTCTGCGGCGGCTGTGTCGGGACACCCCGCCCCGCGTCCATGCCCGCCGGGGTTGCCCAGGCTCCCGATCTGCCCGTCGCCATCTTCGACCGCCTCGGCAAGCCGGCGAGCTACTTCGACGCCCTCGACGCGGCCCTCATGGGCGACGTCGTCCTCATCGGCGAGACCCATGGACATCCGGTGGGGCTCGAGTTCGCCGCCCGCCTCTTCGAGGACATCCTTGAATCGCGCCCGGACGCAGCGCTCTCGATGGAGTTCTACGAGCGCGACCTGCAGGGCGCACTCGACGACTACCTCGCCGGCGTTACCGATGACGAGGCCTTCAAGGCCGCCGCAAAGAGAACCAAGGGCAACGATCCCCCCGGGCACAGACGCATGGTCGAGGCAGCCAGGCAGGCCGGCGCCCCGGTGATCGCGGCCAACGCCCCGCGCCGATATGTCACGATCTCGCGGACCGAGGGCTACGACCGCTTGACGGGGCTCACCGCCGAGCAACGCCGCCTGTTCACCATCCCCGCGCAGATGCCTGCGGGTGCCTATCGCGAGAACTACGACGAGCTCATGGGCTCGATGATGGCCTCGGGTGCTCACGGCGATCCAGTCCCACCCGATGAGATCCCCGCCAGATTGGATGCCGGATTCCGATCCCAATCGCTCTGGGACGCCACGATGGCGGATTCCATCGACCGCGCTCTCGATCACAGCAACCCCGTCGTCCACGTCATCGGGAGATTCCACTCCGACTTCGAGGGCGGCACGTTCCAACTGCTCCGCCAGCATCGACCACGAGCCCGAATCATCACCCTGAGCTTCATCGATCGCGAGCCCGGGCCGCTCGATCCCGAGGACCTCGGGCGCGCCGATTTCGTGATCTACTCAGCAAAGCCGCCGGAGGAGCCTGACCCAGAAGGCGACGCAGAAGACGATTCAAATGGCGACCCAGGCGACGATTCAGATGGCGACCCAGAAGGTGATTCAGATGGCGATGACCAGGCCGACGAGTTACCGACGCAAGAGCAATCCGAAGCCGACGGGGATGGGTCGGATCAGACCGGTGCCTAGCTCTCGCGCATCCTCAGGCGGTCCCTGGCCCAGGTCGCCTTCGGTCGGTCTTCGATATCCGGCTCAGTTCTCGAATCGGGCGATTACCCCAGGCGGGCGTGGAGCAAGTTCAGCACGTCCTGCGGGTCGGGGATAAACCCCCGTCGATCGTCATTGGTGAACACGATGTCACCGTCGAGCGTGACCTCGAAGATGCCGCCGTCGGATTCGACAAATGCGGAGTCCAATCCGAACTCATCCTTGATCTTCGCCGCCAGACCGACGGCCTTGGGGCGGTAATCTCACTGGACGCAAAATCGGATCGCGATGTCCTGCATCAAGTCGGACCTCCGGGGTTCCTGGATGTTACGCCCCGCCCCATCGACTCAGCACGGCGAACCGGAGGTGCCATCAGGTCCCTTTGGTCACGCGTTGAACAATCGACACACATGTCCGCTTTGGCGGTTTTCCCAACCATTCTGAACATTTCCTGCCTCCACATGCAGACGGCTCGGGTATCCTCCGAGCACGCCGAGTTGACGGTGATGGGGGGTTGGAGTATCTGGAGTTTCTGGGAAGACCGCTTGGAGGGATCATGAAAAAGACCAGTTTGACGCTTGCTTTGTCACTCGTTGCCGGCACCGCTGCTGCCGGCCCGCTGAACTTCGTGGACGTCACATCGACCCGCGTCGTCGAGACGGTCGTTGAGAACTTCGCCGAGAAGCACGTCACCTTCGGCGACATGGACAACGACGGCGATATGGACATTCTCGTGGGCCTCGCCTTCAGCGACTTCGGCGAGCGGACCAACGAGCTGTACCGCAACGACAACGGCGTCTTCCAGGAGGTCTCGGGCACCTCGATCATCCCCGGCTTCAACACGGCCGATGTGACCAGGAGCGCCTTCTTCGTCGACGTCGACGGCGACGGATGGCTCGACATCCACATCGTCTGTGATTCCAACTCCGGCATGAATCAGGGCAACGACAAGATCTACATCAACCAGCATCCCGGCGGCGTGTTCACCGGCTTCATCGATGAGACCAGTTCGCGCCTGCCCAACAACGGCATGCTCGGCGCATCCTGCTCCTCGGAGATCGCCGATTACGATAACGATGGCGATATTGACATCTACCTCGCGAACTACCCCAACAGCAGCCAGGACCGCCTCCTGTTCAACGACGGCAATGGCGTCTATACCGACGTCACCTCAGGGCGCATCGCGATCCCAGGCGACTATGACGTCGACGCAGAGGGTGCCGATGTCAACAACGACGGCCGGATCGACATCATCATCACCAACTCGCACAGCAGTGACGGCGCGTACATCCAGTACAACAACAACAACAACGGCGCCGGGCGCGACGGCGACTTCTCGTACTCGGGCAGCACGACCAGCCTCGGCGTGACCACCGAAGAGAACGCGATCGAAGCCGGCGACCTCGACGGCGACGGCGACTTGGATCTGTACTGGTCCAACGGCATCCCGTCGCTCCGCGACGTCATCCTCGAGAACACGGGCCTCAACGGCAACAACAAGGTTGTCTGGGAATCGCGTGACATCCTGCCGCCCTCGGTCTCGGGCACAACCTCCCGCAAGGCCGAGATCGTCGATCTCAACCACGACGGCCGCGTCGACATCTTCGTGATGAAAGAGACCGCCGGCAACGGACGCCCGACGGTCCTCCGCAACACGTCGTACAACGGCGAAATGTCATTCGTCGACTGGACTCCCGCCACGGCGTTCCCCAACGGCTCGGACATGGAGGGCTGGCACGCGGCGGTGTTCAACGCCGACGACGACAGCGACATGGAAATCTTCATCGGCTCGCACAACGGCGATCACCTGATCGATCAGATACCGCCGACGACGTTCGACGAGGACAACCTCGGCGGCGGGGTCGTCCCGGGCGTGTTCAACGGCCCGGCGACGATGGTCGAGGGCACGGGCCTCAGCGGCGACATCGACGTCTTCCGCATCCAGGGACTGTCCAACGCCATGGTCTCGGTCGTCCTCAGTTCGCCCGGCGACTGCAAGCTCGAGATCCGCGACATCAACAACAACCTGCTGGCGTCGTCGGATCGCGGCGGGCTGAACGTCGAGGAGGCCCTGCAGGTCAACGGACGAACCGGCGAGCTGCTGATCCGCGTGATCAGCCAGCAGTCCGGCGCGGACATCGACGGCAACGGCACGGTCGACGCCGACGACTTCTTCGACTACCTCGATCTGTTCGCGTCCGACGACCCCGGGGCGGACCTGACGGGCAACGGCACGATCGACGCCGACGACTTCTTCCGCTACCTCGACCTGTTCGTCGGGGGCCTGAACAGCCCCTACCAGCTCGAGATGGTCGCAAGGAACTGACCCAGCCCGAGTGAGTCCGTCTGAGCAACAAACAGCCGGCCGCCCCCCCCACGGGCGGCCGGCGCGTATTATTCCCCCACCAAGAACGCGCTCGCGAGCGGCCGATTCAACCCCAACGCGCCCCGCCGGGCACGCACC
>CBDVAM010000165.1:0-6760 GCA_965371965.1 uncultured Phycisphaerales bacterium | reverse complement strand
CACCTGCGCCGTCGGCGAGGTCGGCCTCGGCGGCGAGGTGCGCGCGGTGACACACCTGGAGCAACGCCTGCGCGAGGCGGCACGTCGCGGGTTCGCCCGCGCGATCGTCGCGCGAGAGCCGGATGGCAAGCTGCCGAAGATCGGCATTGGTGGCCTGGAGCTTGTGGGAGTGCGCGAGACGGCGCAGGCGCTTGAGGAACTCTCGTAAGCTACGAGCCCGACGCGCGAGCGAGGGACGGATTTGCTCAAATTGTCGGCGTTCCTTCCTCGCTCGCGCGTCGGGCTCGTCGTCTTCACACTCAGGAGTTCTGTTTAGCGTTCACTCTGCTCGGACGCAATCTGCTGCGCCTCACCGTCCACCCCCGGGCACCCGCTCGTACCAACTTTCCACAATTCTCCGAGTTTGTGACGCCCATAGCCGCAGGAATACGCCTGTGGCAATGGCAGACTCCCGCAGTCTGTACCATGGCCTCGGATTCCGAATCTCGGTCCGAAAAGGGGATCTCATGAAACGCGTTCTCGTTCTCTCGGTCGCCGCGAGTCTGGCGAAGGTCTGGCCCCGGGCCGATGTCTCGCCGACGAGTTCGTGCTACTGCGCACCGGGCGGGCAGATGCTGAGCGCCGGCGGGGACGACGACTGAGTCCCATGACACTCGATCTTCAAAGGGCCGGCGCACGCCGGCCTTTTCTCTTGGTAGCACCGGCTTCCAGCCGGTCAGCCAAAGTACGCGCCCGCGAGAACCAACAGAGCGAAGACCATGAAGCCGATCGCAAGCCCGATCGCCCGCAACAACGTCGGATTCACCGGTCGCGGACGGCGCAGCTCAAACCGAGCGGGCACGGCACACTCCGGACAGACAATGACCCCACCCTTGATCTCGATCCCGCCAAGCCCATAGCCGCACGAGAGACACACGCTGTTCTTCGGACGCACGCCGTCCAAGTCGCTGGCCATTCAGAAACTACGCACGGGCCTCTGCGATGTTCGCTGGTTGGCTCCAAGCATCGTGAGCCGCGTTGATCCTGGTGTGAAAATCGAAATACCCGGGGATGATGTTCTTGCTCACCCGCTTGAGATGCAGCGTGGCCAGATAGGTTTCCACCACGCCCTCGAATGTCTGCCACTCGCCCGGCGTCTCCTCGCCGAACGCGCCACTCGAGAACTTCGGAAACTTGTAGTCCACATACCCTCCTTCGAGAGGCGGTTCGGGCAGCTTGACCCACCGGTGCAATCCCTGGTTCACGATCTTGAACTGGTCATACCCCTGCACGACGAGATGGCCCAGATACGCCAGATCGTGCGCCTCGACGCTGACGAAACGCGGCAGGCGGCGGAGGGCACGCAGACCTCGCAGGACGTGGATGTCCCCCCGTTCGATATCGCACTTGATGTAGTAGACGTCGTCGCGCCCCTCGATCAGATCCTCGAACCGGACCGCGTCGACCTCGATGCGCTCTGAGCGGGTACCCTTGCGCGAGGCGACCTTCTCGTCGGTCGCGCTCCAGAGATCCTGGTCAAGATTCACAAAGAACGACACGCGACCCACGCCGTCTTCGGTGATCGCGCCCTCGATAATCTCGAGCGTGCCGTCGGCAATCGCCTCAGCGAATCGCTCGCGCGCCGTCTCGGCGAATCGCGGGTTGGCCTCGATAGCCAGGACCTTGAACCCCTTCTTGAGGTAGAAATCGGTGTCCGAGCCGTCGTGCATGCCGACGTCGATGATGGTGCGATCAGGCATTCTCGTCCTTTCGGTTGCGCTCAAGCGTAGGGGATCCATCGCCCGTCGCCCTCAGCCACTCCGGCAGCGCCCTGGGAACACCCGACCGATCCACGCACGCCAGCGTCGTCGACGCGATCGCGAGCAGCTCGCCGCCTCGATCTCGGATCGCCGCCAGGTCGGCCCCCTCGCGTTCCACGAGCTTGATCTCATACTCGTGGGTGATCTTGATCCGCGTGCCGCTGGCGACCCGCGTGTGGATCTCCAGCACGTCGTCATACCGGATCGGTCGACGATACCGGATCTCCATCTTCGCGATCACCAGGAACACACCCGCTGCTTCCATCGCCCGGTAGCTCACGCCGCCGACTCGCAGCAGCTCGGTCCTGCCCAGCTCCATCCACGCGGCGTACGAGCCGTGATTCGCGACGCCCATCGGGTCGCACTCGCAATACCGAACCCGCAGGGTGATCTCGCCGGATGCCGGCAGCGGCGAACTCGGTACTAAGCCTGGATCTTGCATGGCGGATCATTCGCCCCGATCTCGCCATGATCCTGCCGAGCTCTTGCCCTGATCTCAGACGATGGGCCAAAGCACTTCGGCGAGCAACCCCAGGCCGACGACGAGCATGATCCAGCCGATGGGCGCGAACTTCCTCGGGTTTACAATCGCGCGCCGAGCCGCTCGCTCGAGCAACGCAGGATAGACGAGATAGATCAGCCCCTTGGCGAGCCATGCCCACGCCAGGATCGTCACGAGCAGCCCGGGGCCAGAACCCAGCGATTGTGCAGCAGCACGAACACCAGGCCCATCAGAAACGCCATGAGCCCGACGATCAGCCCGCCGTGCGCACGCACCGAAAGCCGTACGCCTTAGAGCGCGGGGCCTCGCCCCACGATCCGAACGGACGCCACGCGACCGGGCTGTGCGGATTGAACCCGTCGGCCTCGTATACGCGATCGGCCTCGTAGTGCCCGCCGCCGCGATAGCCATAGCCGCCGCCGAAGGCATCGCCGCGTGGCCAGTCGTCGTTTGTCGCGTATCCGTGGAGCAGCCGCCCGTCGCCGTGCGTTCCGCGAAAGGCCCGCCCGGTGGGATGCCCGATCGTGACGCATCGCTCCCAGACGCTGCCGGCGAGATCGAATACCCAGTAGTAGCTTGCTCCCAGCTCGTCGCGCGTGTGGTTCGAGAGGCGAGACTCGCTGGCGGCACCCGTTGTCACCAGTTCGAACTCTCCAAACGGGATCACCCTCGCAAGGTTTGACGTGTCAGTCGTGCCCCATGGATAGTCTGCGCCGCGAGGCCGGTCCGGCCCCCGGCACGCCTTGGTGAACTCCAGTTCGGTCATCGGGCGAAGCCCAGCCCAGTCGGCGAACGCACAGCCATCGTCCCACGAGATGTAGTTCGCCGGTCGCTCTGGATGGGCCGCAACATACTTGCCACCGACCAGGCTGATCGATCCGCGATGCTCGGCGTACTCGACGCCGCCATGGATCGCGCGAAAGTGGGATTCCTCGGGCGAGATGTGGTTCAAAAACGTCGCGTACTCGCCCTGGGTGATCTCGTACTTCATGATGTAGAAGCCTGCGTGCCCCTTGGGAAACTCTGCGGGGATCGGCCCGAGTTGATCGCCCTGGTATCTCGCCGGCGATCCCTCGCCGTGGTCGTAATAGAGCGAGCCCGCGTCGGTATTCACCTCGATCGGATTCTCCGACTCGACGTGCATCGCCCCGACTCGCCTGCCGCCCTTGACGACCTCATAGAACGAGGCGAACTCAGCAAGCCCTCGTTCGTCGGCGGCCCCGAGCCAATACGAACCCTCGGGCACGAACACCATCTCGATGGCCATGACCTCGACCTCCACATCGACGCCATCCTCGAGCATCGTGCCGAAGGCCTCGCCATCCAGCGTGAGATCGATCGCGTGGCGGATCGGGCCGCGATGCCCGCCGCCCGGGGCGACAAACACGCCCATGCGATCCTCGGAGACCGTCAGAGCCGCCGGCGGATGGGGCCACGAGATGCGTATGGAGTGTCGCACCGCCTCGATCCGCACGGGAGACCACCATGTAGCGCCCGCGGGGCGTATCCTCGCGAACACCCACGCGCCGTCGTGGTTGCGCTCGTTGAGCCACGCGTTCGTGCGGCTCAGTCTCACTGATATCGATCGGTCGTCGGCGGAAAACTCGCCCTGCTCGATCGAGATGTCCGCGAGCACGCTCGTAGCGAGCAGGACTACGCTGAGAACTACCGTTCGCATGCGAATGCCTCTTATAGCGCATCAACGAGGCCCTCACGAGCTTGGCTGCAAGGGCTCCTTGAACCAACGGGTGCGAGAAATATCGTACCGCTCTCGGCAACGTCTGGAGCAAGAGGAGCAACTGTGAACGGGCCACTGGTTCCAACTCGATCTCGGGCAAGCCATGACCAACGCGACCTAGACGAGTTCTGGCACCGAGAAATACGCAAAAATCTGTAGCATTGCTTTGACAAGCCGTCACACCCCGTGCATATTGCATAATGGAGGAGTTTTTCATGCCGCTTCAGATTCGATGCGTTAGCCTGGCCGCGCTCGCACTCGCTTCCCAGGCAATGGCGGACCCTCAACTGCTCGCCGTGCGATTCTCCGCTGAGCTCCTCGAACTCGACCCGATCACGGGCGAAGCAACCCATGTTGCCGATCTCATACCGCCAGGTGACGCCATCAAAGGCATGGGCTTCGATCGACTTCGGAATCGAATGCTGGTCGTAAACACGATCTTCTCAGATGAGCTGGTTGCCTTTGAAGAGCTCAACATCGTGACTGGTGAGCGCAATAGGATTCTCTCCTTCGACGCGTTCCAGGCCGATGCGATCACCCACAACGCGGCGACCGACGAAGTTATCATCATGAATAACTTCCCCAGATTCGTCGAGCTTGATCCCCAACTCGAGATCTTCGACTCTGCCGGCGAACGCAGGACCGTAGAACTCCAGGTGGGCGAGTTCTTTGGCGTAGAAGGGATGTCAGCGCACCCGACTTCAGGCCGGCTCCTCGGCATTACCAACGAGTTCTCAGAGCCGTCGAGGCTGGTAGAGATTGATCAGTCAAATGGCGAGGTGACCGATCTTGGGTATTCAATCCCAGATCGCGGATACGGTGCCATGACGTTTGACCCAAGCGGACGGTTCCTCTACATCACGAGTGTCGGCGGCGGCGAGGAATACCTCTCAAGGATCGAGGTCGGTGAAGCCGACAGCTTCACCGATATCTCACGGATTGATGGTGGTTACTTCTCGCTCGCCTTCACGCCTGCACCGGGAACGGCCATGCCGCTCCTCGCGAGCGCCCTTGTGCTCACACGCCGACGTCGATAGCCTCGCTCACTCGCTCTTGGTATCGCCCCGCGCAAAGATGCTCGCGACGTAGTTCAAGACGTCGGTCGCGCTGACGTCGTTGTACCCGAAGTTCTGGATGAGCCTCTGCTTGACCACGTCGATCTTCTGCTGGGTCTCGTCGTCGACGACGCTGGAGACCAGGTTCTTGAGCTTGATCGTGTCGCGCGAGTCCTCGAAGAGCTTGAGCTCCAGCGCCTTGTACAGCCTCGCGTTGGTGTTGTACTCGAACCTGCGGTTGTCCAGCGCCAGGGCCCCGATGTAGTTCATGATCTCCTGGCGGAAGTCGTCCTTGCGGCTGTCGGGGATGTCGATCTTGTCCTCGATCGAGCGCATCAGCCTCTCGTCGGGGTCCTCGTCCTTGCCGGTGTACTTGTTGACGACCCGCTCTTTCTGGGTGTACGCCCGGACGTTGTCGATGTAGTTGCCGCACAGGCGCTTGATCGCGTCCTCGTCGGCGCTGATCGCCCGCTGGACCTCGCCCTTGATGATGTCCTCGTACTCGTCCTTCACGACGCTGAGCAGCTCCTTGTAGCTCTTCTTCATCTCCTCGTCGTTGAGCAGCGAGTGGTGCTGCAGGCCGCTCTCCAGCTCGTTCATCACCATGAACGGGTTGACGGTCATCTCCTCGATCGCCTGGTGCCCGACCAGCGCGTTGGAGACCTTGTCCTGGATGTACCGCGGGCTGATCCCCTCCATCCCCTCTCGCGGGCTCTCCTCGCGCAACTCCTTGACCGAGTCCTCGGTATAGCCCGGGATGCTCTTGCCGTTGTACAGCTTGAGCTTCTGCATCTGCGTCAGCCCGGCCTTCTTGGGCTCGCTCAGGCGGGTGAGCACGGCCCACATCGCCGCGACCTCCAGCGTGTGCGGCGCGATATGGATGCCGCGGGTCTTGTCGGGTCCGAAGTCCTTCTCGTAGATGCGGATCTCGTCGTCCAGGCGGATGTTGTAGGGGATGTCGATCTTGATCGTCCGGTCGCGGAAGGCCTCCATCATCTCGTTGGACTGCAGCCGCTTGTACTCCGGCTCGTTGGTGTGCCCGATGATGACCTCGTCGATGTGGGTCTGCGCGAACTTCTTGGGTTTAATTGTGTGCTCCTGGGTTGCGCCCAGGAGGTCATACAGGAACGCCACGTCGAGCTTGAGGATCTCGATAAACTCGCACACCCCGCGGTTGGCGATGTTCAGTTCGCCGTCGAAGTTGAACGCCCGGGGGTCGGAGTCCGACCCGAACATCGCGATCTTGCGATAGTTGATGTCGCCGGTGAGCTCGGTCGAGTCCTGGTTCTTCTCGTCCTTGGGCTGGAAGGTGCCGATGCCGACGCGATCCTTCTCGCTCAGAACGATCCGCCGGACCTGGACGTGGCTCATCGCCTTGGACCAGTTGCCCTCGTAGAACTCCATCAGGTCCGCCATCACCTTGCGGCTGAACGGGTCGGGCTCACCCTCGACCGACAACCGCCCGTTGTGATGCGCCGGCTTGTACGCCTCGTTGAGCCGATCGAACAGATCCCGCCGAGCCTCCTGCGGCACGAGCACCAGCGGATCCTCGTGCATCGGGCTGGGGAACTCGAAGTCCATGTTCGCGATGGCGGAATCCCCCGCAGACGCCGCCACGGCGCAGTCCTCACCCAGCATCCAGGTGAACGAGTACAACGCGCCCCCG
>CBDVAM010000164.1:0-6889 GCA_965371965.1 uncultured Phycisphaerales bacterium | reverse complement strand
CCCGGCAGGGGCGCTCGAGCGCCCCTGCCGGGGCTGGGGCATGAACTCGCGCTGGAACGAGTGGCTATCGCCACTCGCCACGTTCGCACCGCTGCTCCGCAGCGAAGACTCGCGGTCCAAACACTCGAATGCTCACCTTATGGTGAAGCACCCCTAATACGCATCCAGCAGCTTCAGCGCGATCCCCACCATCAGGATCAAAATCACCACCCGCACCGCCTTCAGCGGCAGCTTGTGGGTCAACACCGCGCCCACGTGCGAGCCGATCATCGCCAGCGGCGCGATGATCGCAATCAAGATGAAGGCATGGGAGATCAACTGCCCGTGCGATGGCAGCGTTGAGATCTTGAACCCCGCCCCGACAATCGCCGTCAGCGGCATCACCGCCAGCGCAGTCGCGATCGACGGGCGAAGGCGAACGCGGCACAGCATCTGGAGCATCGGCACCAGGATGACCCCGCCCCCCAGCCCGAGCAGCCCGCTGATCACCCCCGCCGTCGCTCCGGTGAAGATCACCCGTCCGCGCGTCGCCCGCTCCTGGTCCTTGTCGAAATCCGTCTCTCGTGCGAACACCCGCACGAGATTGAACCCGCAGTACAGGATGATGAACCCCGCGAAGATGGTCCTCAGGCGATCGCCGTCCAACAGGTTGCTGAGCACGACGCCCAGGATGATCGTCACACTCATCGCCGGCAGCAACAGCCTGAACACGTCCCAGCGCAGCTTGCCCTCCTTGGCGTGCCTGGCGGCGGCGGGCAACGCCAGCAGCACGTTGACCCCCATCGCCGCGGCCATGTACAGGTGCTGCTCGACATGCCCGTCGCCACCGGGATAGCCCAGCACGAGCGCCATCCCGGGGATCATGATCATCGATCCGCCGACACCGGCGAGCCCCCCGAACGTCCCCGCAGCCATCCCGATGAGGGCGATCGCCACGATTTCCAGCACACCGATCGTCATCCGGAGTTCGCCCCCAAAGTGGGGGGATCTAAGGCGGCGTTGGAGGCCGAAATGGCGTTCGAGGGCGACATCGCGGCTACTGTATCGAGCCGAACCCCCGCGGGGGCGAATCCGGGCCTTCACATTCTCCAATCCGCCCAAACGACAGGAGTCCGCGCATGCCAGCAACACAAGCCAAGGGACTGGAGGGCGTCACCGCCGGCGACACCTCCATCTGCGCCGTCGACCAATCCTCGCTCATCTATCGCGGCTACGAGATCGCCGATCTCGCCCAGAACGCCACCTTCGAGGAGGTGGCCCACGTCCTGCTCGTCGGGCACAAGCCCGACGCCAAGGAACTCGAGTTCTTCAAGGACGAGTTGGTCGCCAACCGCGCACTGCCCACCCAGGTCATCGACTATCTCAAGATGGCCGGGCCGATGCTCGCCCAGGGCTCGGCGGTCCCCATGGACGTCCTCCGCAGCGCCATGAGCATCGCTGGCAACATGGACCCAGACAGCCAGGACAACGGCTCCGAGGCCAACCTCCGCAAATCCAAGCGCATCCTCGCCAAGACGCCCACCATCATCGGGCACATGCAGAACATCATCGACGGGCGCGAGATCATCGCCCCCGACACCGGCGGCGACGCCACGCTCTCCCACGCCGCCAATCTCCTCTTCCTCATGACCGGCGAGCGCCCCAGCGCCGACTACGCCCACGTCGTTGACGTCTCGCTCATCCTCTACGCCGAGCACGATTTTAATGCCAGCACCTTCGCAAGCCGCGTCATCGCCGGCACCCTCAGCGACATGCACGGCGCCGTCACCGGCGCAATCGCCGCGCTCAAGGGCCCGCTCCACGGCGGCGCCAACGAGGCCGCCATGGACATGCTCAACGAGATCCGCAACGACATCGGACCCGACAACGACGAGGCCAAGATCAACACCTGGATGCACAACGCCTTCGAAACCAAGCGCAAGCTCATGGGCTTCGGCCATCGCGTCTACAAGAATGGCGACCACCGCGCCGCCATCCTCCACGCCCTCGGACGCAAGGTCGCCCAGAGCCAGAGCGCCGAGCAGGTCAAGCTCTTCGAGCTCGGCGAGATCGTCCAGAACATCATGCTCGAGCAGAAGAACATCCGACCCAACGTCGATTTCCCCTGCGGCATGACCTACTTCGTCATGGGCATCCCCGTGCCGCAATACACGCCCATCTTCGTCGCCTCGCGCGTCAGCGGCTGGTGCGCCCACATCATGGAACAGCACGCCGACAACCGCCTCATCCGCCCCATCGCCAACTATGTCGGCGAGCCCCTGCGCACCTGGAACGCCTAGCCCCGACGATCGACACGCGAATCACGACGCCCCCTCGGAACAAGTCCCATGCGCATCGACACCAAACAAGTTGAATCACCGGCGATCAGCTGGGCCGAGTGCCGGCGCGAGCGTCTGCTCTTCCGGCGTCTTGTGCTCATGTCGGCGACTGAACTCGCCGCGCTCTCCCTGATGGTCTTCGTCCTCATCGCGGCGGTCTCGTTCTTCGAGGGCGACGGCGCTCTTGCTATTCGATCGCTTGGCGTCTGCGCGGCCCTCGTGGCGATCATCGTCACAGCCGAGATTGCGTTCCGGTCGATCAAGCGGCGCGTGGCGGCGCTCGATGAACTGGTGGATGGCGAGGGCGAGCAGACCGCCTGAGATCGAGCGACCCTCGTCCGTTGTGCTAACGCTCAAGCGATTCGATGGAAAGAACCCGTTACGAAGGCGCCGCCTCCTACCGCTATTGCCCAGATCCAACCTTCTTCATGATGAACAGATAGTTGAACCCCCGCAGAAAAAAGTTCTCCTCCACCGCCGCCTTCTTCCAGTTCCCCCGCGCAAGCTTCGCGTTCTGGCGCACGACACAGCAGATATCCACCGGCTCGAAGTAGTCGCGCAGAATCGCGAACAACTCGAACCCGATCGGCATGAACACGCCCGCGCCGCTCCCCTTGGGCCCTTTGCGTTTGCGCCACGAGTCGCTGACATACAGCGCCATGTACCGCCGATTCTTCAAGACGCGGTGGCACTCGCCGATCACCTCTTCCATCGCCTCGTAGTACGCCTCGCCGACGACCATCGCAGGCCCGTCATCGCCGCTCGCCCCACGGGTCGTCTCCGCCGCGTCCAGCTTCCCGATGCACGCAGGGTCGTCCGAATAGTCGATATGCGTCGAATACGGCGGGTCCATGAACACAAAGTCCACACTCGCCGACTCCAGATCAAGCTCGCGCGCATCGCCCGCGCGAATGTCCTCGCGCCTGGGCGCAAGATCGAACCCGACCCCATCGCGCCCAAGGTCCGCACACACATCCAGCGTCGTCCCCGACCCGCACATCGGGTCCAGCACCACGTCGCCCTTGCGCGTATACCGCTCCAGCACCTGCCAAATCA
The DNA here is from genome assembly GCA_965371965.1 of uncultured Phycisphaerales bacterium. Classification (GTDB taxonomy): domain Bacteria; phylum Planctomycetota; class Phycisphaerae; order Phycisphaerales; family UBA1924; genus S146-42. Next base: position 3,515 of record CBDVAM010000164.1, on the reverse strand, counting down.
CCCAACTCGGCGTCGCCCCCGCATACCCCGGATCGCCCTGGATGTCGCCGCGCGAGCTGTTGTAGTGCTGGCTCGGATACTCCCACAGCGTCGTCGGAAAAACGCGCAATGGCGGCTTCTTGAACCGCGGGCGGCGGTCCGAACTGCTCGATGAACCTTGCTGTGATGCCACGCCAGGTTTCCCTTCTCGCTCTGTCATCATTGCCTCGGGAGCTGACGCCCATGGCGAGCCGCGATAACCCGAACCAACCGGGAACCATCGTCAACGTCGAACAGCAGCAGGAATCCGTCGATGTTCAGCATTCGGATTTCAATTAAACTCTCCTCGCTCTCGCTGACCAGCGGGCATCGCCTTGGGAAACTCGAAAGCGCGTCAAAGCAACCCAGTACGCGCTCGAGCCACAGTTCGGCGTTCTGCGGCGAGCCGCCTTGCTCCGCAATATACCTCGCCTGTTCCAGGATTGACCGCTTCGCCAGAGACGTCATCTCGACGCGATACTTCACCTGTCAAGCTTCAGGCCAAGTTCCGACGCGATCTCGTGAATCGCCTCGCGAAACGGGCGCATCCGACCCGCCTTGGCGTCTTCTAACCCTTGGTCGATCACCCGCTGGGTCTCCGCAATCTCCAGCCGCTCCACCAAGTCGTCATACGCCTGCGGGCTCATCACCACCGCGTCCGTCTCGCCGTTGCTCGTCACATACAGCGGCCGCCCACACTCACGAATCCGATCGTGGTGCTCTCGCAGATGCTTGCGATACTCCGTCAGGCTGGTGATGTCGTTGCTGCGGGTCATGGGCATCTCCTATGTACAGAATACTGTACGCTCGCCATCCGAGCAATGACCTCACAAGCGAAAAACAGGCCATCGGCGTAGTTATCGGTCGTCAGGACCCCAGCGCCGCCCCAACCGCCTCGACAATCCCCGCCGCGACCTCTTCCATCACACCCGGCGCCCTCGCCCCCGCGGCCCGCGCGTGCCCCCCGCCACCAAATCCACGCGCCACCTCCGCCACATCCACCGGATGCTCATCCTCTTTCGACCGCATCGACAACTTGGTAATCGCCGGCGTCTCGTCGGTCTCGGTCAGCGTCGCGCACACCCGCACCGAAGCGATGCTCATCGCGGCGTCGCCGATGCCCCCGGTCTGACCCGCCCCCAGCCTCACGTCATGCACATCGGCCAGCTTCACCCGCAGCACCGCGAGCTGCCCGTCGTGATGCAGTTCCATCCCCGCCAGCACCCGCCCCATCAGCAATACCCGCCCCGCCGGGTCGCGCTGCTCGGTCTGTTGCAGCAGCCTGGGATGATCCACGCCGGCTTCCAGCAGCGTCGCGGCGTCGCGCAGCACGGCCGGGCTCACGTTCGAGTGGCGGAACCACCCCGTGTCCGTCGCGATCCCCAGATATAACGGCTCTGCGATCTCCCGGGCCAACTCGCCCATCGCACATCCCAGCAGATTCGCGCATATCCGCGCCACCGGCTGGCACACCGCCGCCGCCGACGTCTCGATCAACCGGCGCTCGCCGATCTCACTATCGCCTGTCAGATGATGGTCCACGATGACAACGCGCTCGGCCCTGTCCTCCAGAAACGTCGCGACCTCGCGCAACTGATTCCAAGCCCCCGTATCGCACACAACGATCCGATCCGGATCCAGCGCCTCGAGCTCGTTCACCGACGCCGTCTGGTACTCATCCTCGAACGCGATATCCCCCAGCCACCTCGGCAATGCTCCCGCATAGTGCGCCTTGATCTGCGACGGGTCTCCACCCTTCTGCTCGCACAACACCCGCAGCGCCCGCACCAGCGCGATGGTCGATCCCACGGCGTCGCCGTCGGGCTTGGTGTGGGTGAGCACCGCGAACCGCTTGCCCTCGACAAGCCACGCCGCAAGCCCCTCCACGTCCACGTTCGTCGTCCAGTCAGCCAATCGGTCCTCCGCTCCTGGCAAGTGCCGCCTCGTCAAGAACCCGCGCCGCCCGCTCGCCGTCGCCGATCAGCTCTGACACCCGCTCGACGTCTCTTTCAATCTGCGCTACCAGCGCGTCTATTCCATCGAATGTCATCTGCTCGCGGATCCACGCGTGCACTTCCAGCCGCAGCGTCCAGCCGTACTCACTAAGCCCCGCGATCGCGTCCCCATCCCGCGCCACGTCCAACAAGAACGCCTCCGCACGCCGCTCGATCTTCCCATCTCCCTCGAACTGTGGATTCGTTCCGACGCTCAACGCCGCGTCGAACTCCCGATCATCATCCAGGCGCGCTCGGCAGGCGTACACCCCGTCCGCCGGGAGCAACAGCTCGGTCCGCATGTTGGCCGTCGGATACCCAAGCTCGCGCCCCCTCCGAGCCCCCCGCACAACCTCTCCGACGAGCTGATAGGGTCGTCCGAGCACCCGGCGCACATCCAGCATCCGCCCATGGGCAACCAACCATCGCGCCGCCGAGCTGCTTGCCACCGTGACCGACTGATCGCTCAGATCGACCTCCACCGGCTCGACAATCTCGACCGCAAAGCCGCGCTCTGTGCCAAGCGCTCGAAGCAATGAGACGTCGCCCGCGCGCTTCGCCCCAAACTGAAACCCAGGCCCCTCGACCATGGCGACCATCCCGTGCTCGCGCTGCAGCCAACCAACGAACTCCTCGGGGCTCATGGACAGCAGCTCGCGCGTCGGCCGCAGCCGCAAAACCTCGTCCACGCCCATCGCCCCGAACCACTCCCGGCGCTGGCCGAATCCGCTCAGCCTCGGCGGGCAAGCATCGGGCCGAAGCTCGCTCAGCGGGTGCGGATCGAACGCCAGCGCCACGACCCACGTCTGCTCGCCAAGCTCATCGCGCATCCGGCGGGCGCGCTCGATCAGCGCCGCATGCCCGATATGCACACCATCAAACGTTCCAACCGTGACCACAGATCCCGCCATAGCCGCCAAGGGTAGGGCGTGCCCCCGTCCACCGCCCCCCCCGGGTCACTCCCCCGACCGCTCCCGGCACTCCTCCAAGAACGCCACCGCACGCCGCAGATGCGGGATCACGATCGACCCACCTACCAGCAACGCAATATCGAATGTCTCGAACAGTTCCTCATCGCTCGCCCCGCCCGCAACCGCCTGGTCCACGTGGTACGCGATGCAGTCATCGCACCGCAAGACCATGCTCGCGGCGAGCCCCAGCAGCTCCTTGGTCTTGCCCGAAAGAGCCGTGTCCCCCTGGTACACCTTGCTATCCAGCGTGAAGAACCGCTTGGTGTTGGTCGTCCCCCGCGCCAGGATCTTCTCGTTCAGATCCTCGCGAAACCTCTGGAACTCGTCGTATCTGCTCATGCCCCCAGCCTACCCACACCCAGTGGCACAGGCGTCCCGCCCGTGCGAAACCTGCCCCCGTGCCACCGACCGCTGCTCTGAGCGGTTGGTGCTTTCACCCCCGTAAACCACAGAGCTTCGACCTGCCCGTAACGCCTGTCCTAAACACGCGAATCTTCTTCTGGAGGAGCGCGATGCTCGCAACCCCAAAGCT
>CBDVAM010000163.1:0-6892 GCA_965371965.1 uncultured Phycisphaerales bacterium | reverse complement strand
ATTGCCCATTGCCCATTGCCCATTGCCCATTGCCCATTGCCCATTGCCCATTGCCTCCCCCCCATCCGCGTACCATCGCCCGATGTTCAGTCCCATCCCCGAAATCCTCGACGAGCTCCGTGGCGGGCGCATGGTCGTGCTCACCGACGATGAGAGCCGCGAGAACGAGGGTGATCTGGTCCTGCCGGCCCAGTTTGTCACCCCCAAGAGCGTGACGTTCATGCTCAAGGAGGCCAAGGGCTACCTGTGCCTCAGCCTCACCGAGGGCGATTGCCATCGCCTGGACCTCACGCCCCAGGCCATGCACAACACCTCGGTCCGCGGCACCCCCTTCACCGTCAGCATCGACGGCGCTCCCCACCACGGCTTCACCACCGGCGTCAGCGCCAAGGAACGGGCCGACACCATCCGCCTTGCGATCAAGCCCGACAGCGTGGCGGGCGACTTTGTCAGGCCCGGGCACATCAACCCGCTACGAAGCCGCGACGGCGGCGTGCTGGTGCGCATCGGGCAGACCGAGGGCTCGATCGACCTGTGCCGCCTCGCGGGATTGACCCCGGCGGCGATGATCATTGAGATTATGAAGGACGACGGCGAGATGGCGCGAGTGCCGGATCTCGTGCGGTTCTGCGAGCGCCACAGCCTCAAAATGTGCTCGGTGGCGCAGATCATCGAGCACCGCCTCGGGCGCGAGCGATTGGTCCATCGGATCGAGCCGGTTCGCGGCACGCCGATCCAAACGCCCCTCGGCGAGTTCACGCTGTTCGCCTACGAGACCCCGGTCGATCCGCTGCCCCATCTGGCGTTGACCGTTGGCGGGTTGGGCGTGCCCGACGATGCGGGTGTTGTCGCGACGACCAGCGAGCCGACGCTCGTGCGCGTCCATCGGCGGAACCTGCTCGGCGACATCTTCGAGGATCTCTCGACCGCTCGCTCCCAGAAGGATGGGCGGACATCATCGGGCGCTCAACTCCGCGCCTCGATGCGGATGATCCAGGACGCCGGGCGCGGCGCGATCATCTACCTCCGCCCCGAGGGCGTCGGCGACGGGCTCGATCAGCGGCTCTTGACCATCCGGCGCAATGGCGGCGGGGCCAACGGCGAACTCACCGACGCCCCAGGCCCCAGCCGGACCTGGCGCGAGATCGGCATCGGCAGCCAGATCCTCCGCGACCTGGGGCTTTCCCGCCTCAAGCTCCTGACCAACAGCACGACCGAGCACCCCGGGCTTGAGGCCTTCGGGATTGAGATCGCCGAGCATGTCGCGATTCGGGCTGCGGGGGTCTAGGGAAGCCGCTGGAAACTGGCTTGATTCGTGGATTTTGCTCGCTATCGTCCGTGGCTTCGCTTGAATGACCATTCAAGGGTGATCGCCCCAGGCGAGGGTCCGGTATCTTCTTCGGCATTGGGGTTGAGACAGCGGCTCAGGTGTGGTAAACTCGGTAATTATGTTCGGTGTTTGACCGGATAAATGGGTGGGACTTTTACAATCCAAGAGAAGGAGCATTGCGATGGGATGTTGCTGCAGCAAACTGGGCGTGGCGTGGGCGATGTCGCTTGGTGGGGCTGGGGTCGTGGGGATGCTGATCGCCGGCGGGGCGGGCCAGGCGGGCGGGCAGCCCGAAGAGGAAAGTAACGCGGAAATGGACGCGTGGAAGGAGAAGGGGCAGCCCAACGAGCACCATCAGGCGCTCCAGGCCATGGCCGGCGATTTCAACGTCGAGATGTGGTTCCAGATGGGTCCCGACGGGCCGAAGCAGGAATCCAAGGGCGAGGCCCGCAGCGAATGGCTGCTCGGCGGTCGCTATCTCGGGACGCACTTCACAACCGAAGTCATGGGAGACCCCTTCGAGGGACACGCCATCATGGGCTATGACAACATCAACGAGCACTACTTCAGCGGCTGGATCGACAACATGTCGACCGGGCTGTTCACCGAGAAGGGCCAGATGTCGGACGACGGCAAGACCTTCACGCTCAAGGGCTCCATGAACACGCCCGCCGGCGTGAAGATGACGACCAAGCACATCTACACCATCTACTCCGACGACAAGTACACGATGGAGTTCTGGGAAGCGCCCGAGGGCGAGGATCTTGTCAACACCAGCGTCATTACCCTCACGCGCATGTGAGCCCCGCTGGCAAGGAGATAGACCATGAGTGAATGCGATATGGACGCGATGACCAGGTGTGCCGCGTTGTGCGATGAGCACGAGAAGCTCAAGCCCTTCGAGGGCACGTTCAAGGCCGAGATCAAGATGTGGATGGGTCCGGGCGATCCGATGGTCTCCACGGGCACGATGGTGAACACGCTGGATCTCGGCGGGCGGTACCTGCGCCAGGACTACAAGGGCGATCCGAACCCCGGGCCGTTCCCCAACTTCGAGGGCAAGGGCTTCTTCGGCTACAACACGATCGACAAGCGTTTCGAGGGGATGTGGATCGACAACGCCAGCACCATGATGATGACCGAGCACGGGCAGGTGGACGCCTCGGGCAAGAAGTGGGAGATGCGGGGCCAGATGACCGACCCGGGCTCCGGCCAACCGATGCGCAAACGCTCGGTCGTGACCATCCACGACGACGACTCGCACACGATGGAGATGTTCTTCGCCGTCGGCGACGGGCCGGAGACCAAGAGCATGGAGATCAGCTACGCGAGGGCCTGACTCATCCAACGACCATCCCTGTCCTGCACCACCCCCGCCCCATGATCGGCGGGGGCTTTTTTTCATTCGTGTCACAAAGACAGAGGCCTCAAGCGGGATCAGCCGGCGTTTTTCGCTTGCATGACGCGAGGGCTCCACTATCCTGTAGGTGTCTGGACTGCCGCCGCCATGGTGGGGCGGCCTTGAGAAGGGGGAATTCGGATGCATCAGCGATTGGTCATGGGCGTGTCGGTCTTTGCAACAGCTCTCGCCGGCGTCGCCTCGGGACAGACGTTCCTGGTCAACGAGCGCAACGCCTCGACGATCTGGACCTGGGACACCTCGGGCGCTACCTCGGTATTTCATAATGAGCAGGCCAATGATGCGGACTTTAATCCGCAGCAGGGTTCGACGCACGCCTGGCTCGCCGAGCATTTCAACGACTACTTCGCTCGCTTCGACGCCGGCTCGGGCTCGGGGCTGGACGCGCAGTACGTGCTGGGTCAGGGCGGCAGGACCCACTACCACTATCCCAAGCACATCGCGGTGTACAACAACGAGATCATCGTGATGAGCCGCAACGACGGCACCGTGTACCGCTACACCATCGATGGCACCCAGCTCGCCTCATTTGCCACAGGAGCCTTGACCGGACAGGGCATCGCCACCGACGGCACCGATCTATACGTCAGCATCTGGGACTCGGGGCGGGTCCAGTCGTTCTTCCTGCGATACGACTCCAGCTTCAATCAGATCGGCGGGTTCATCAACAACCCGACCGGCATGGGCGCGCGGAACAACCTGTACGACTTCGCATACGACCCCGCCAGCGGCAACTTCTTCGGCCTCGCGACTACCGGCGAGGGCGGCACCGGCACCAGGTCCGACACCGTCCTCGAGTTCTCGATGGGCGGCAGCGTCCTGAACACATACACACTCCCGTTTGAGGCCGATGGGATGGGTACGGCAGGAGACGCCAACAGTTGCCCGGCGGACATCGACGGCGATGGTGACGCCGACGCCGACGACTTCTTCGCGTATCTAGACGCGTTCGCTGCCGGCGATCTCGGGGTGTGCGATATCGATGGCGACCAGGACTGCGATGCCGACGATTTCTTCGGGTATCTGGACCTGTTCGCTAGGGGCTGCTGACTCGCCGACGCTGCATGGCGCGACTGGGCGGGGCAGGGCCGAGTCCTCGCCCAGACCGGGCCGGTTCGATAGGATGGTTCTCCAGAAGGAGAGCCCATGATGGTTCGTTCAATCACAGCGTGCATTGCGGCACTGGCGACCGGGGTGTTCTGCGTTTCCGGCTGCACGCAGGCGAGCGGGGATGTCGATCCCCAGGTCGCTCAGGCGAACGACCAAGCAGCTAGAACGACCCCCTCGCGGCCCACGCCGCCGCCCGCCGCCCAAACCGATGGTCTCACCGAGAGCCCGGGCGAAGTGCCCGAGGATGAACCGGTCGCCGCACCCGACCCCGATGCGGTCGTCGCCGCCAATGTCCTGCCCGTCGAGTTGGCGGGCATGCGGTTCTGGCCCGGGAGAGGGTGGGTCCGCGAGGATCCAGGGTCGGAGATGCGTGCCGCCCAGTTCCGACTCCCCATCGAGTCATGGGACCCAACAGAGCGCGACACCGACGCCCAGCTCGTCGTCTACTACTTCGGCGAGGAGGGCGCCGGCACCACCCAGGCCCACATCGACCGCTGGCTCAGCCAGTTCGAGCCCGTGGGTGACCGCCTCCTCGATGCGAGTATCGAGAGCGTCGAACTCAACGACCTGGAAGGCACCATTGTCCGTGTCCGCGGCACATTCGTCGGCGAGACCCGCCCCGGCTCGGGCGAACACCGCAACGAGAAGGGTTGGGCGATGGTCGCGATCATCGTCGAGACCGACGCCGGCCCGTACTACGCGCGGTTCATCGGCCCGCGTCGGACGATTCGGCGTCACGAGCTCGGCATCACGCACATGATCGATTCGATCGAGGCGAACTGAGCGGCTCAGGCCCCGGTCTCGTACGCGTCCAGTTCTGGCGGGAGCATCCCCAGCAGTTCGAGCGGGCGCTTGGCGATCCGGTCGAATGCTTCTTCTCGCAGGCGATCCCGGCGCGCGCACGCGAGCCAGCCGTCGGCGATGGACCAGATCTCGCTGCTGTCGTCGCGCATGAGCCACGACTGAACACTGGGGTTCAATACGAGAACGGCGAAGTCCTCGTCGTCGGCTTTGATACGCCAGCGTTTGTTGAACTCGTCGTTCTCCATCTGGAGGTCCTTGCCGGCGAGCATGGAGATCAGCTTCGTGCCGAGGTTTTCATGGGCGAGGCGAAGGTCGGGCCAGGCAGGCGGGCATCGGATCGCGACGCCGATATGACGGATCGTGCGCGAGCTATTGCCGCTGCTCTCGGTGTATCGATGCTCGATGACGCGAACCTCGGTCCCGTCGATCTCGCCGACGAGCGACGCCCGCACCGCCTTGGCGCCCCGTCGTATTGAGAGGCCCTCAAAGGGCGCAAACGCCTCGTCGCGCGCCGGGCCCGAGGGGCGGTCATCAACGCGCCAGCCTCGCTTGGCCAACCGCTCGAGCAACTCGCGTCGCTTCTTTCGCGCGACGCGACTCGAGATGATCGCGCCGATCGCGACCACGACCGCGATCGTGATGATGAGGCCGATGAGGAGTTGTCGAGAGCTTACTGGCATGGGTTAGTCATCCAGGCGTGTGAATCGCCGCATGAACGAGTGCGATCGACTTGAGCACGCCCTCGAGATCGCCAAGTGCGAGCTGCGTCGCCGCGTCGCTCATCGCCCGATCCGGGTCGGGATGGCACTCAAGAAAGACCGCGTGGACGCCGATGGCCACCGCCGCCCTCGCCAGTCGCGGCGCGAGCGCCCGGTTTCCACCGGTCACCTCGCCGGTCCCCGGCGTCTGGGTCGAATGCGTCGCGTCAAAGCACACCGGCGGCGAGTCCTTCTCCAGCTCCATCATCTCGGCAATACCCGCGAAGTCGTTGACCAGGCGGTGATAGCCGAAGAACGTGCCGCGCTCGGTCAGCAGCAGGTTGTCACACCCCGCCTCGCGGCACTTTCGGATCGGCCCGCGCATCTCGCCCGGCGAGAGGAACTGGCCCTTCTTGATGTTGACCGCGCCGCCCGCCTCGCCCGCCGCCCGCGACGCCGCGACCAGGAGATCGGTCTGGCGGCAGAGGAATGCGGGGATCTGGAGGATCGCCGCGACCTTCGCGACGGGCCTCGCCTGGGCGGGCTCATGCACGTCGGTGGTGACGGGCACGCCGAGCTCATCGCGGATCTGAGAAAGCCACGCCAGGCCCTGCTCAAGCCCCGGCCCCCTCGGCGAGCCGGCGCTCGATCGGTTCGCCTTGTCAAAGCTCGCCTTGAAGACATATCCGAGCCCGAGCTCCCGGCAGACATCGCGCGCCACCCGCCCGACCTCCAGGCCCATCTCCAGGCTCTCCAGCAGGCAAGGCCCGCTGATGATCGCCAGTGGCCGGCCATCGCCGATCGTCACGTTGCCCGCGGTACACAGCATGGGTAGAGCATATCGCCCCTATGCTGGTCGCAGCCCGGGCGGGTAGCTCAGTTGGCCAGAGCGTTCGCCTTACACGCGAAGGGTCGCGGGTTCGAGTCCCGCCCCGCCCATTGGTTCGTCAGACCCATGCATCGCCGCCGGCGCGACGGGTCGTTAGGGATGCGCATGAAGAAAACGGCCCGGCCCCAACGAGGGACCGGGCCTGGGTCAGGCATGTGAATCGCCGGGCTCAGCAGCCCTGCGCGAACAGGTCCAAGTATCCGAAGAAGTCATCGGCGTCGCAATCCCCGTCGCCGTCGATGTCGCAGACATCGAGATTGCCCGAGGCGAATGCGTCGAGATACGCGAAGAAGTCGTCGGCATCGGTGTCGCCGTCGCCATCGAGATCGGCCGGGCAATCCCCCATTGCCGGCTGCACCGAGATATCGTCGAAGTACTGCGGTATCTCATGCGGGCCGTACAGGTCGATGCACTGGATCTCGATGGGCTCTCCTTGCACCCCGGAGTTGACCTCGCCGCTCCCGATGAACGCGCCGTTGTAGTACGCCTCCACGAAGTTGTTGTCGAGATCGAACTCAACGCGGATCTCCACCCATTGGTCGAAGACGAGGTCGGTGGCAAAGTCGAAGAACGGGTCGTGGACCTGTTCATTGACAAGGCCAGTGAACGGATCCATATGCATCTCGATCGTCCAGTCATGC
>CBDVAM010000162.1:0-6948 GCA_965371965.1 uncultured Phycisphaerales bacterium | reverse complement strand
TCGAGCCGATCTCGCACAAGAACACGATTGGAGGCCTGCTACATAGTGTCACTCAGAGCAGTGGCCATAGCACTCGGCCCCCGGGGATTCTCGCGACTCCACAACGCTCGATGATCTTCAACATGTACGTTCTCAGAATCGGCTCTCATCGAGTCACGGGTTTGTTTGCAGGGATATCAACGACCAATCACCGATACCAGCGGCCCGGATGGTGGCCGTCCAGTGGGTACGGATGGATGCTCCGAAGCTGTTCTCGGCTTCGACCCATCCCAACACTTCGATAGCACCGTCATAGAGCCGCCGCACGGATACGGATGCGCGATCCGAGAATACGGCACCGCGTGGGCTCTTCAGTCGCTCCCGTACTAGCTCTCTGGCCTCCGTGTACAGGAGCCACGCAGTCGTACCAGTGACCGGACCCGGATCCCCTTCGGCCATCGCACGATGGAGGGCGATTCGCTTTTCCGTGTCCTCGCGATGGTCGGCGAGCGCTTCGTAGCGGGCATCGGGATCGCGTCGATGATCCCAGTCTCGACTACTCAATCCGGTGGAGTCAAGAAGAACATCCCCGTCATCGATTGCACCGACGTAGATCGCCCATCCGTTGAATGATGACTCGCGTGACATGAAGTGTCCGAGGTCGAGCCGTTGTTCTGGGTCCAGTTCATTCCATGAGTCGATCGGAACGCTGATGAATGCAGCGAAGCCGCGATCAAGCCCTCGTCTGTCCACGTGTCTGTAGAACTCATCGAGTTCAGGGTAACTCGCAGTGATTTTCGAGAAAAGCCGACTGCCCCGTTGGGCCCTGGCAGTGTCGAAGAGAAGCTCTGCCTTGGCAAAGGGGTTGGCCACATGCGGTTTGGTGGCTGATGGCGGAGCATCCCGTAGCTGCACCTGAGCTTCGCTCGGTGCCCGGCGGGCGTCGCGACCTTCCTTTGTCATCATCCCCCACGTAAGGAATGCGACGGCCACGACTACCGTGACAAGACAGCCGATTGCGGCGCTCCGAGGGTCCGTTGGATATGGCTTCTTGCCACCGCAAACCGGGCACCGTCGTGCGTTGGGAGCAACGGGGTTCTCGCAGAATCGACATGGCTTTGCCTTGCCCATTTGACGTCCTTTCAGTTGGAAACGAGCCCACGCAGGACGGCGCGAGATTCATATATGAACCCAGTTGAGGCCATTCGATTCTAGCATGTTCGACCGTGGAGCGAGTTGTATGCTGATGCGAGAAGGGGCTGCGATGCGGGCATGAATCCATAGCCACAAGTCCATAGCCACGCAGAGCCGTGGCCATGGCACGCGCCGTATCACTCTGGTGCTCGATGGGCGATGATCGGATCAGCACCGATCTTCACATCCACTTGCTCATATCCAAGTCATCCGGATCGATCGCGTGCTCCTCGATCAGCTTGCGCGTGCGGTCGTCCAGCACGACAGGTGGGCGAGAGAGGTTCTTGCCGGCGATTGAATCAGTCCGGCCACCCCCGCTCGCGGGTGCGATCGGAGACCTCTTGTCAGCATCATCATCCGACGCCTCGATCAGGTCTTCCGCCTCTACCGTCGGCCCCCAATCCTCGGGCAGCCCAAACTCCCGCATCCAATGGGCAACCCCATCGGTCCCCAGCGGGATCTCGTGGACCCACTTGGGCAGGGGCTCTACCCGCTTGCGCCTCAGATCCCGCGCGATCTCTTCGAGAAAGGTCGAACTCCGCGTCCAGCCCGCCCGCCGACGCCTGGCGGCACGCTGGATCCGCTTGTCCGAACTCACCACGAGCAGGCGGCTGGCGAAGCTGGTGACCTCGAGCAGGCGCTCGATCTCGTCGTCGGCCTCGCGCCCGCCGCCGGCGTAGAGGACCCGCACGTCGCCGATCATCGTCGCACTGGGCCCGGCGTGCCCGACCCCGGGGCGGACGCCGTCGCAGACGATGGTGGTGGGGGTGGCGGCGTAGCGGGTCTGGGCGAGCAGGGCGACCAGGCCCGCCAGGTCGATATCGGCAAACTCCGGCGGGAGCACGCCGGTCGCGTGAAGCACGTTGTAGGCGTCGATGAGGAGCACGCAAGAGGATACGGATGTTGACCGGCTCTCTTTGCCATGCTTTACTCCCCTCCCCGCCCCGCAGGGCGGGATCATCCCGTTTGACCCCTTTCAGGCCCCCAGCGAGGACACGCATGGCGATCAGGATCAAGTCACGCAGCGGCGAGAGCGTCGAGCAGATGATGCGGCGCTTCAAGAAGCTCTGCGAGAAAGAGGGTCTCACCAAGGACATCAAGCGCAAGGAATACTACGAGAAGCCGTCCGAGCGCAGACGCCGAGCGATGCGCAAGAGCCAGACCCGGCGTTTCAAGGACGAATAGACGGCGATATTTCGAGCAACCAACCAGAGCCCAGGGTGCCCCAAGGCCCCTGGGTTTTTTGCTTACGCGCCAAGAAGCCCAGCAGGCGACAGGCGGCTCTCATGGACCCATTCCTGTAGAACAGGGTAGATTCCTGGCGATTCGCACGGCGTATCAGGATGGGGCTATGCTTTGCCCCTTCCAAACTCGGGGGCGACCGTTGCCCGAACATTTCTTGGTATAGACACCCGGGAAACCGGCAAATGGGGAGCAATCTCTCATGGTTGGCTTGACGCTTGGCGCGATGGATCAGATTCCTTGGCCGTACTTCCTCGCGCCCGCGGGGGGGCTGCTGGCGCTCATCATGGCCCAGGTTTTCTCTATCGGCGTGATGAAGCAATCCGAGGGCGACGACGAGATGAAGCGGATCGCCCAGGCCGTCCGCGACGGCGCGATGGCCTATCTGGTTCGCCAGTACAAGGTCGTGGCGGCGGTCTTTGTCGTGCTCGTTGGGGTTTTGGCCTTGCTCTGGGTCCTCAAGCTCCAGCCTTGGCAGACCATGATTGGTGTGCCGATCGCAGGGCTGCTCTCGGGCTTGTGCGGATGGCGTGGGATGAAGATGGCGACCAACGCCAGCGCTCGCACGACAGCGGCCGTGAAGGAATCGCTGAACGCTGGCCTGACCGTCGCGTTTCGCTCCGGCGCTGTGATGGGCCTCAACGTTGTCGGCATGGCTCTGCTCGATGCCTCCCTCTGGTTCTTCCTGTTCAACGCATTCGGCGAGCAGTTCGGCATCACCGGAGGCGTCGCCCAGATCACGACCATCATGCTCAGCTACGGCATGGGCGCGAGCACCCAGGCGTTGTTCGCCCGCGTCGGTGGGGGCATCTACACCAAGGCCGCCGACGTCGGCGCTGACCTGGTCGGCAAGGTCGAGGCGGGGATTCCCGAGGACGACGCGCGCAACCCGGCCACCATCGCCGACAACGTGGGCGACAACGTGGGCGACGTCGCGGGCATGGGCGCGGACCTGTACGAGAGCTACTACGGCTCGATCCTGGCCACGATGGCCCTCGGGGCGGCGGCGGCGATGAGCTTGCCAAGGGGCGACGCGGCGCTCGCGATGAACCTCGCGGCGGCCCCGCTCGCGCTCGCGGGATTCGGCATCTTCGCATCGGTCATCGGCATCTTCGCCGTCAAGGCCAAGGAGGGCGCCTCGTTCGCGCAGCTGCTCAAGAGCCTGCACCGGGGCGTCTATGTCGCCAGTGCGCTTGTCCTCGTCGGCGCGTTTGGGCTGCTGAACACACTGGTCAACCCGGGCACGGCGTCGGGCCTGCAGGGGGTCACCACGGCCTGGGGGCTCGGCGGTGCGATCTTTGCCGGCCTGCTCTCGGGTCTGGTCATCGCCCACGCGACCGAGTATTACACCTCGTACGAGCACAAGCCGACAAAGCGCATCGCAGAGCAGGCGCTGACGGGTCCCGCGACGGTCATCATCGCCGGAATCGCTGAGGGCATGAAGTCGACCTGGGCGAGCCTGCTGACCATCGTGGTTGCGATCATCGCGGCGTTCACCTTTGCCGGCGGCAACGAGAACTTCCTGATGGGGCTTTACGGCGTGGGCATCGCCGCGGTCGGCATGCTGAGCACGTTGGGCATCACGCTTGCAACCGACGCCTACGGGCCAATCGCCGACAACGCCGGCGGCAACGCCGAGATGACCGGCCAGCCCGCGTTCGTTCGTGAGCGCACCGACATGCTCGACAGCCTGGGCAACACCACCGCCGCGACTGGCAAGGGGTTCGCCATCGGGTCGGCGGCGCTGACGGCGCTGGCACTGTTCGCGGCGTATGTCCAGATCGTGCAGATCCAGATCGGCACGCAGGCGGTGACCTACTACGAGCAGAACGACTCGAGCTTTGTCTTCGCCGAGCAGGACTGGGCGGTCGCGGTCTATCAGGGACACGGCAAGTTCGCTATTGCCTACAAGGAGCCCGCCGCCGTCGTGCCCGATCCGAACAATCCGGATGCGATTCCGGCCCCGCCGACTCCCGGCGATGAGCTCGAAGTCGTCGGCGGGATGCTTGTTGAGCGCGAGCAGATGGGCCCGCACGATCTGGGAGCCATCAAGCCTGGAACCGCGTTTCGAGCCTATTCGGTCAGCATGCAGCACAGCGATGTCCCAGAGGGCACGACGCCGGATCGCGCGTTTTCGCTGAACCGCTTCGATTCGACCAAACGGGAGGTGGTGCTGGCCGGAAAGGTCGGCGCGAACAACGCCGTCACGACCTTCGAGGTGATCAACACCAAGGCCGGTCGCCTCAAGGACGTTCTGGCGTTTTACGACGTCACCATCACCAACCCGCGCCTGCTAAGCGGGATCTTCATCGGCGTGCTCCTCGCATTCCTCTTCTGTGCACTCACCATGAGCGCCGTGGGGCGTGCGGCGTACGCGATGATGGGCGAGTGCCGGCGTCAGTTCGCCAAGATGCGCGAGGCGTTCCGCGCCCAGGGCATGTCAGAGAGCGACATCGCCGACCCGATGAAGTGGCCCAAGCAGGTTGAGTTCGAGGGCATTCAGTACCCCGACTACGCCGAGTGTGTGAGCATCTCGACGGCTGGGGCGCAGCGAGAGATGGTGATCCCGGCGATCCTGGCGATCTCGGTGCCCGTTGGAGTGGGACTGGTGCTCAGCGTGCCCGGGGTCATGGGCATGCTCGCGGGCGGGCTGACCAGCGGGTTCGCGCTCGCGGTCTTCATGGCCAACGCCGGCGGCGCGTGGGACAATGCCAAGAAGCTAATCGAGTCCTACGGCAGCATCTCCGCACACGACGCGGTCAACGACGCGTCGGCTCGCGAGAAGATCCCCGAGGCCATCCGCCCCTCTCTCTTGGCAAGGGCCGAGGAGATGATTCGGACCGGAGCGGGTGACAAGTTCATCTACGGCAAGGGCTCGGACGATCACAAGGCAACGGTCGTCGGCGACACCGTGGGCGACCCATTCAAGGATACTTCCGGGCCGAGCCTCAACATCCTCATCAAGCTCATCTCGATCGTCTCGGTCGTCTTCGCGGGGCTGATCGTCAAGTATGGGCCGGTGATCGGCGATCTGATCGGGCTGAACTGAGCGAGCGAGCAGCGGTCCAGGAATGAGAACGCAGCAGAGGCGCGTTTGGGCGGCTCTGCTGCTGCGATGTCTTGTCGACCGATCGCCTATTGCTTGCGCGTGATCCATACCGATAGCCAGCGATCGTCGACGTTCTTGATGCGTGTCTCGATTGGTTCGGCGATCTGATCGAATACATCAACGCGATGATCGCCGCGCCAAAGGATCAACCGATCGCCATCGTCACAGAAGTTCCACTGGTGAAGCCCGATGTATTTCCGGTGTTCGCCTTCGTTGTAGTTGTGCCCAAGGTAGATCAGCCCACCGGGCCGGATCACCCGCACCATCTCGCAGATCGCCACGACCGGGTCATAGCAGTGATCCAGGCAGTTCTTGGCGTGCGCGATGTCGAAGGACGCGCACCCGAACCTCTCGACCAGCTTCTCCGCATCGCACTGCTCTGTCTTGACCAGAGGCTCGATGTCAGACTCATCAAGCAATGCGCTGTACGCATCGGCGAGGGCATCGGTTGCGCAGATCTCGATCCGGCGATTGCCTCACACCTTGCCCAATGGCGTCAGCGGACCCGCTCCCACATCGAGAATCCGGACGGGCATGCCGTCTGGGACGTCGAACGTCTCGGTGATGTATGTCTGAAGCGATCGCTGTGGATTCTGCCGCTCACGGTACTCCTCTGGCCAGCGGAGCCCTTTGGTCTCGAAAATGTGGCGCCAGAATCGGATCTCGTCCTGAATGTTCTTGTCCCAGATTTTCTTGACCGTGTTGGTAGCGTTTGTGCTCATTGTGCAACCCCTATTCGAACAACCATCGAGCAACGACAAATAGGAGCGTCAAGCCAAGCCACGACTGTCGACAGGTCTCGACCCTGCGAGTTGGACCGAGATTCCCTCGGGTCGCGGCCACTTTCCGCTTTGGAAAGCCCTGCTCGCCAGAACAGGGCTGTGATCTGGTTACCCAAGCGGAGCAACTGCGGCGTTCGAGCCTCAAGCCGAGCATCGGCCCCGTGTCGGCGGTACGCCCCGCACATCGCTGCCAGCCGCCAAAGCGATCGAGAAGAGCAGAGATCTCGGGACTTGGCGAACGGTTTTCACTGCCTGTACGGCATGTGGGTTGCTGTGAGAATAGGGAAGATGGCAAGTATCGGACATGCCGATACGGAGGAATCGTTGCAGAACATCCGTGAAAATGCCCGAATGTTCCGATCCGGCAAACAAAATTCGATCTATCGCCGGATTTGATCTATGCGCGGGCGTGGGGAGGGTGTATATTGCAGTTCGTATGAAATCGGTTCCGAGCCCTCGGTGGGTTTGCACGCCGGTTGACTGGTTGGGTCGTCTCGGGGAGTTTCCCCGGGGTGTCAGAGAGAAGAAGGTTTGAAGTAGGAGCGAAAAAGATGAAGAAGCAGATTGCGTTTGTTGCGGGTACGGCTCTGTGCGTTGGTGCGGCGAGTGCTCAGATGAGCGGGCTCGGCGCGGCGGGCAGCA
>CBDVAM010000161.1:0-6988 GCA_965371965.1 uncultured Phycisphaerales bacterium | reverse complement strand
GCCAGCGAACTGCCCTCCATTCTCACGCCCTGAGGGAACAGGCCCACCGGGAGTTTACCAGTTATCGATCCATAACTCTGATTGCACCGATGCCCGCCACGTTTGCCTAATGTGGAGAGTTCAATGGGCGAAACCCCGCGCACGAGTCCGGGGAGCGACGACGTTGGCCACATGCCGTCAACTCACCTCTCACCAAAGCTCTCACGATGGTTGGAAATGCGAGCAAACCCGTTCGATTTTCGTCCCGCCACGGGACCCAATCATCGGGCGCGGATATCCTCCAGTTGGCCCCGAGTCTCTGGATCCGCACCCCGAGGGCTCCCAACGGAGATCACTCTGTGACCACACGCAGAGCATTCACCCTCATCGAACTGCTCGTGGTGATCGCCATCATCGCCGTGCTCATCGCCATCCTCCTGCCCGCGCTCGGCTCGGCCCGCGAGGCCGGACGCAACGCCATGTGCCTGTCCAACAACAAGCAGATGTCGCTGACCATGACCCTCTACGCCAACGACGAGAACAGTTGGTTCCCCGTCATGCCCAGGGGCAGCAACTACCAGGATCCCCGCTTCATGCAGGGCCAGCACGTCTACGGCGGCGTCGCGGGGCTCTTCAGCCTCTACCAGGTCGGCGACGGCGAACACCTGGGCTACCGGGGCCTCTTCCTGCCCGATCCCGAGAACAGTTCCTACGTCGATCGCAACAGAATTCCGTTGCTCGAACCCTACATCGACGGCTTCGGCGGACTGCGCTGCCCGTCGGACTTCGAGGATCGCTACTACGGCCCAAGAACCGATCCCGGCAACGCCATGCCCTACACCCTTGCGATCCCCCTCGCCCCCAAGACTCCGGGCAGCCGCGAGGACGTCATCAGCTACAACATCAGCTATATCTATATCGCCGGGCTCAAGACCGACGAGCCCGTCATCGTCACACCCGCGCCGATGTGGGGCGACGAGACCAACGGCCCCGACGTCAACGTCCTCGCCTGGTACGCCCGAAGAGCCGACGCCGAGGCAGCGGGCACCGAGCCCGGCTTCTTCGCCCCGGTCGATAACCATAAGTCCGCGGGCGGCAACTACGTCTTCACCGACGGGCACGCCGAGTTCCTCAAGGGAGATATCCAGGAGATGTTCTTCTCCGAAGACACCCAACGAAACCCGATGAGCATCAACCTCATCGACGAAGACCGTTCCAACAAGGTCGAGACCATCGACTAGGGGTGCGCCCGACGACGAAAATCCCCGAGACTCATCCGCTCCGCGCTTCTCTCTCGCGCCCGCCTCTTGTACGATTCAGTGGTCTATGAGGAGGTTCTGATGTCCGCCGCCCGCGCAGCAGCTCTCGCGACCCTCGCCCTCGCCACACTGGCCAGCGCCCAGCAGCGCGAGGTCATCCTCCAGTGGTTCGAATCGCCCTGGTCCGATATGGAACGGCGCGCACCGGATTTCTTCCTCGCCGGCTACGGCGCGATCTGGGTCCCGCCGCCCTCGCTCGCCTCGCTCAACAGCCCCGGCTACGACGTCTTCGACCGCTTCAACCTCGGCTCGCCCCAGACCCCCACAACCTACGGCACCGAGCAACGCTTCGACGCCATGATCGCAGAACTCCATAGCGCCAACGCCCTCATCTACATCGACACCATCATGAACCACAATGGCTTCCGCAACATCAGCCAAGGCTTCCAGCAAGCCGGCGGCTGGCCCGGATTCTGGCTCAATCCCCAGAGTCCGGCGCGCGACAAGCGCCCCACAGACGACTGGGGCGATTTCCACAACGGCATCTCCAGTGGCTACTTCCAATCCGAGAACCCCAACGCCCCGCGCTACGACCTCTTCAACGGCGACCTGCTCGCCCTCGTCGATATCGCACCGGAATCCAACCACCAGTTCATCCGCCAACCCATCGACGAAGACAACCAGTTCAACATCCCCCCCGGCACCATCCGCAACAAACCCGACCCCGCCAACGCACGCTTCTATCCGGACCTCAACCTCTCGGGCACCACCTTCTGGAACCCCGGCACCAGCCGCAACCCCGGCTCCCGGCAATGGACCCTCTTCCCGTTCAACACCGCCGACCCCCTCGAAGGCGACGCCGTCACCGACAACACCACCGGCCTGCTCATGCGCTGGACCCAGATGATGATGGACACCCATCACGTCGACGGCTTCCGCCTCGACGCCGCCAAGCACATGCCCTCTTGGTTCTGGGACACCTTCTGGGACGTCGCCGTGCATCAGCGACTCGAGACCCCCGACGGGCGACGCGTCACGCCCTTCACCTTCGTCGAGAGCGTCGAGTCCAACGGCTTCACCCTCGACAACTACGTCCGCAAGGACAGCTTCGCGCGGCGCGATGCGCTCGACCTCAACGGCTCGGGCAAGCTCCGCGACCTCATCAGCGCCAACGGCCTGGGAAGCTTCGCCGCGCTCGATGATCCAAACTTCGGACACATGGATGGACGCGACGACGGCTTCCAGAACGGCTCGCTCGGCGTCAACCACGTCTTCAGCCACGACAACGGCAGCGTCGGTAATGGCGGCTCAATGCCCCCCATCCCCACCGACCGCCAGATGGGCCTCTTCACCCAGGCCTACACGCTCACCCGCCCGGGCCCCGCCATCATCTATCACAACGCCCGGGGCATCGACCGCAACGCCGGCTTCTTCCCCCGCGAAGGACTCCCCATCGCCCTCGCTTGGAATCCCACACAACAAACTCTCGACACCCGCCTCACGCGCCTCGTCCAGATCCACAACCAATACGCCAGAGGCTTCTTCTTCCCCCTCAACCACACCGACCCCCAGAACCAATCCAAGGACGACGTCCTCATCTTCGAGCGAGCCGGCTCGGGACTCGGCGGCACCCAAGCCAACCTCCTGGTCGCACTCAACGACCGGCGCGACACCGGCTTCGATACCCGCAACGTCCAGACCTCCTTCGCCCCCGCCACACGCCTGCACGAACTCACCGGCAACGCCGCCAACCCCCAGGTCGACCCCGGTGGCGACATCCCCGAGTTGCTCATCGTCGACGGGAACCGGCGCGTGACCCTCCGCGTGCCCCGCAACCGCTCAACCGCCGGCTTCCACGAGCTGAGCTACGTCATCTACGCCCCGGCGGTCCCCATCGCAACACTCGAACTCCTCGATACCGCCGGCGAACTCCCGCCCGACCCCGTCAACGAGCGCGACAGCCGCCAGCGCCTCGCCGCGGTGCCCATCGTGACCGCCGACACGCTCACCATCCGCCTCACAACCGAACAGGCCGACCCCTTCGACCCGAACACCGACGATGACGCGGCGTTCCGCATCGACCAGGGTTACATCGACTGGAACAACAACGGACGCACCGATTTCTCGTTCCTCCACCAGGCCGCGCCCGGCTACGAACGATTCGCCGATGTGTATGAACCCCTGTTCGACGGCGCAGGCCCCAACGGCCTCTACGAGCAGACCATCGACACCACCCAGCTCGCCGAGGGGTTTCATTACATCTCTGTCGTCGCCTTTCGCCATCGCGACTCTGACGAGTCCGACCTCATCGGCGAGTGGCGCGAGGCCATCTACATCGACCGCGAGCCGCCGAGCATCACCGTCCCCAACCTCGACGACGACATCACCGGCTTCCAATACGAGGTCGTCGTTCTCGCGAGCGACCGCACCACCAACCGCGTCCACGTCATGTGGGACCTGCCCGATGACGCCGACCCCATCGACGAAGCCGACTTCCGCAACCGGGCCGATCAATACGACCGCCTCGAGTACCGCTGGATCGTCGCCACCGGCGGGCACGGCTTCCACCGCCTCACTGTCGTCGCCTTCGAAGAATCCGAGAACGCCAGCGTCAACGATTTTCAGGTCTTCGTCGATCTCTGCGACGCCGACATCAACGATGACGGCACCCTCGACGCCGACGACTTCTTCGCCTACCTCGACCTCTTCGCTGCAGGCGACCCCGCCGCCGACATCACCGGCGACGGCACCGTCGATGCCGACGATTTCTTCGCCTACCTCGACCTCTTCGCCGCCGGCTGCTGAGCCCGACCCACCCCATCCCCCGTGCCACAGACCGCGCATCGTGGCTGGTGCTTCCCATCCCAAGCCACGACCGCCCCTCGCCCCTCGCCCATTGGAGCCTCTCGGCAGCCATTTCGGTCCAGTCGTGGGTAGGAATAATCACCGCAACTCCAGCCGCCATGTGGCGTGACCTTGTCTCAGCTGCGTACTCGAATAGCACGGAGTTTGCTGTTCGCAGTTTGTTCTTGACCCCGAGGTCTGCAACATTCTTGATAAAAGGGTCATGAACGTTCTTGACCAAGGCATCATGAACCGATAGAGTCTCGCGGACGATCAACGGACGACTCACCTTCGCGAGATCTTGCCGTGCTCAGCCTCTCACAGACAACCGGCTACGCGATTCTCGCTCTTTCCTGCATGGAAGAGGTGAATGGGCGCTGGGTGAAGGCACGCGAGATCTCTGATTGCATGAGCATTCCGATGCCGTACCTGTCCAAACTTCTTCACCAACTCAGACAGGCGGGGATCGTCATCGCAAAGCGGGGGACGTTTGGGGGCTTCGCCCTGGCGGCTCCTCCTCAAGAGACGAGCCTGCTGGATGTGGCCGAAGCGGTGGAGGGCAAGGCGTGGTTGCCCAAGTGCCTGCTCGGTCACGCGGAGTGCTCCGACGAGCGGGCTTGCCCGACGCACGAGTTCTGGTCCAAGGAGCGCGCCAGAATCCGGGCAAAGCTGACCAAGATCACCATCAAGGACGTTGCGAACTTCGAACGACGCCATCAAGATCGATTGGGGTGCTGCTTCGAACCGCCAGTGAACCGGGAGGGGCAGCGCTGAGCCACTCTAGGAGTTGTGCTTCGGCGTTGAGATGAACGAGAGGAGCAAGTGATGGAGGCTAACGCGGGTCAACCGAGCAGATCGAGTGTGATCGCGACCGGCTGGATAGCTTTGTGCCTGCTCACGCCGATGGCCATTGCCGACCCGACCGGCCTCAACAACATGCCGACCGCCGATACCCCGCCCGACCGGGCTCTCGTGCTCCAGTTCAAGTCGGCCTTCGGGAACGACATCAGCACGCACTACTTCGGGGGCTTCAAGATGGGGCTGGAGCCATTCGGGCAGCGGCTCGAATGGGGCGTCGATGGAACGTTTGGTGACGGAGCCCTTGGCGAGGATGCCGGACCCGCAATACTCCAGTTCAAGCTCGGGCTGGATCTATCGGACACGACGGCTCTCGGGCTGGGGATCGCCAACATCGGTGTCAGTGATAATGATCGTGATGATGTCGGGCAACCGTTCAAGTACGCGGTGCTTTCTCAAGACTTCGGCCCATTCCGAGCACACGCCGGCTACGGGCTACAGCAAGATGGCGGCAATAGCGGGCTGATCGGCCTGGACAAGACCGTCGAGCTCTTCGACCGCGACCTGACGCTCCGCGCTGACCTGATTCAGATCGACGACGAGGATCAATGGCTCGCCAGTCTGGGCTTCATCTACTTCATTGACGAGCACTTCGCCGTCGAGAGCTGGGTCTCTCAACCTTTGGAAGACGGCGACTCAGAGTTCACCATCAAGTTCGATTTCGCGATTCGATTTTGAGACCAACGGCGCCTGACGGCGTGTGGCCAGCCGACCGCAGGAGAACAAGCCATGCAACTTCCCGTTCTTGACAAGACCGCCAACCGAACCGGCGCGCCGAGCGACTCGCGTGACGAGCGACGTGCTTTCCTGCTGCGCACCATCGCATCTATCGGCGGAGGCGGGGCGTTCCTCAGTGCGCTCCCCGCACGCGCTGCGGAGATCCCGCGTCAGGAAGCAGCGGGCGTGCTGGACAAGCCGCGATCGTCACCCGGCGGCGGCATACTCGCTCGGATGATGGACGATCTCGAACGCGCGATGAAAAAGCCGGTCGAACAGCGCAAATGGGTGATGGTGATCGATCTCCAGAAGTGCGTCGGTTGCAAAGCCTGCACAGTATCGTGCGTGGCAGAGAACAACCTGCCGCCGGGCGTCGTGTACCGACCCGTGCTGGAAGAAGAGGTCGGCGTGTTCCCGAACGTGCGCAAGCGGTTCACGCCAAGGCCCTGCATGCAGTGTGACAACCCCCCCTGCACGGCGGTGTGCCCGGTCAACGCCACCTACAAGCGGCCGGACGGAATCGTGGCCATTGACTACGACGTCTGCATCGGATGTCGGTACTGCATTTCCGCCTGCCCCTACAACGCGCGGACGGCGGACTTCGGCGAGTACTACGGCGAGTCCGTTCCGCAGAATGAAGATGCCTTCGCGGCCCAAGACGGAGTTGCGTACGAGTTTCGTCGGACATTTGAGTACGGGAAAGAATGGCGCCGTGAGCGGGGTCGGAACACTTCGCCCAAGGGCAATGCCCGAAAGTGCCAGTTCTGTCTTCATCGGATAGAGAACGGCTTGCTTCCTGCCTGCGTGACCACATGTCTGGGTGGCGCGACCTACTTCGGCGACTACAACGACAAGACCTCCCTCGTGCATGAACTCGTCGGATCGTCTCGAATGATGCGCCTCAAGGAAGAACTGGGAACAGAACCGAAGGTGTTCTACCTCGTGTGAGAATAGGAGCGATCGATGCAACGCACAAGTCTCGGAAAGGTCGCCTTGATTGTCGTCTGGCTGGCGATCCTGGCTGTGGGCGTCATCGGACTCGGACAACGCATGAGTTCGGGTCGCGAGTTGACGAACTTTGGCAGCTATGTCCCGTGGGGTCTGTGGGTCTCGGCGTATATCTACTTCATCGGCTTGTCCGCCGGGGCCTTCCTCTTGTCCTCACTCGTCTACGTCTTCAGGATCGAGGCGTTGCGCCAGGTCGGACGCCTGGCCCTCTGGACGGCGGCGACCACGCTCCTGATGGCGCTCATCATCATCTGGATGGACCTGGGCCACCCGTTCCGCGCCTGGGAAGTGATGATCCGCCCGAACTTCAACTCCATGATGGC